>DATFRS010000185.1:0-5287 GCA_035263065.1 Rhodanobacteraceae bacterium | reverse complement strand
CGCTGTCGACGTTGATGCCGTTGCCGGCAGGGCCGTCGAGCGAGGACCATGCGCTGCCGTCCCACCGCGCAATGCCGTTCGCGGTGATGTCGCCGGCGGTCGAGAACGAACCGCCGACATACAGCGCGCCGTCGTACACGCCGAGCGCGTAGACGATGCCGCCGCCGAAGCCGCCGATGCCGTCGCCGAGCGCGGTCCAGGCGTTGCCGTCCCAGCGCGCGACGTGGTTGACGGTGATGCCGTCGGCGACGCCGAAGAAGCCGCCCGCGTAGAGCGCGCCGTCGTATTCGGCGAACGCGCGCACGGAGCTGTCGAGTCCGCCGCCGAGCGCCGACCACGTGCTGCCGTCCCACCGCGCGATGTAGTTGACCGCGATGCCGCCGGCCGTGTCGCCGCTGCCGACGATGACCGCGTCGTCGAACACCGTCATCGCGGTGACGGTCTGGTCGGTGCCGACGTCGGACGGACCTTCGAGCGCGAACCAGTCGCTGCCGTCCCAGCGCGCGATGTTGTTGACGGTCTTGCCGCCGGCGTTGACGAAGCCGCCGGCCGCGTAGAGCTCGTCGTGGTAGACCGCGAGCGTGAACACCGCGCCGTCGCAACCGATGCCGCCGGGCGCGACGAGTGCGTGCCATTCGTGGCCGTCCCAGCGCGCGACGTTGTTGACCGGCACGTGTCCGGCCATCGCAAACTGGCCGCCGACGTAGAGATCGCCGTGGTAGACCGCAAGGCCGCTGACGAAGTCGAAAGGCGCCGTCATGACGCCCGAGCCGAGCGAACCCGCGAGCGGCGACCACGCATGGCCGTCCCAGCGTGCGATGCCCCACGCGTCCGCGCCGCCGGCCTGCGTGAAGCTGCCGCCGACCACGAGATCGCCGTCGTAGATGATCATCGCGCTGACCTGCGAGCTGACGCCCGAGCCGGCGACGCCTTCGATCGTCGCCCAGTCGATGCCGTCCCACTGCGCGATGCCGTTGACGGTGAGGCCGCCGCCGACCGGCGGCGGCTGTCCGCCGACCTGCGTGAACGTGCCGACCGCGACGAGCCGGCCGTCGAATTCGCCGAGCGCGAAGACGCCGCCGCTGGTTCCGGGTCCGTTGGAAGATGCAAGCGCAGACCACGCCGAGCCGTTCCAGCTCGCGACGTTGTTCGCGGTGACGGCATCGGCCTGGATGAAGAGTCCGCCCGCGATCAGCGTGTCGCCGAACACCGAGAGCGCGTTGACGACCGCGCCGCCGGGGCCCATGACGCCGCTGACGCCGCCGCCGAGCGGCGACCATGTGCTGCCGTTCCAGCTCGCGACGCGGCTCGCGCCGACGCCGCCCGCCTGCGTGAAGTTGCCGCCGGCGACGAGCGTGCCGGCGTATTCGGCGAGCGCGCGCACGGTGTTGTTCGTGCCGCTGCCGAGCGCGGACCACGCGCTGCCGTCCCAGCTCGCGATGTTCGACGCGCTGACGCCGCCGGCGAGCCCGAAGCTGCCGCCTGCGACGAGGGCGCCCGCATGCGAAGCGAGCGCATACACGGTGCCCGTGACGCCGACGCCGAGCGCGGACCATGCGCTGCCGTTCCAGCTTGCGATGTGCGCAGCGGCGATCGCGTCGGCGTGCGTGAAGAAGCCGCCGGCGACGAGCGTGCCGTCGTAGACGGTCAGCGCGTAGATCCAGCTGTCGACGCCGTTGCCGAGCGCCGACCAATTGCTGCCGTCCCAGCGCGCGATGTTGTTCGCCGCGATGCCGCCTGCCGTCGCGAAGTTGCCGCCGACATAGAGCGCGCCGTCGTAGACCGCGAGCGCATTCACCGCGGGGCTGAAGCTGCCGCCGACACCGACGCCGCCGGGACCTGCGAGCGCGGACCACGCCGTGCCGTCCCAGCGCGCGACGCCGTTGACCTGGACGTGGCCGGCCGTGACGAACGCGCCGGCGACGTAGAGCGCGGGGCCGCTGCCGTCGTCCCAGACGATCGTCGCGTTGACAACATTGTCCATGCCGGGGCCGACGAACGCCGACTCCCACGAAAAACCGCTGTTGGTGCGCGTGCCGAGGTCCTGCTTCAGCGTCGCCAGCACGTGGCCCGACGCGTCTTTCGCGCGCAGTACGAGCGCGCCTTCGGCCGTCCGGCTGTCGATCGGCAACGCAAGAAGATTCATGCCGCTGTCGAGCGGCCGCTCGCCGAGCGGCGCCTTCGCGCCATTCGTGTCGAGCTCGACGTCGAGCCGCGCGGCCCGCGTGTCGCGCCAGTCGACGGCGAGTTGCGAGCCGCTCGCGCCGCCGGCGGCGGGAAGCAGCGTCGCATTCAGCTTCGCCGGCGCGCCCGCGCGCGCCTGATGCAACGGCAGCAGAGCGCCGACGCACGCGAGCAATAGTGCGATGCGGACGACGAGCGCTGCGCCGCGGCGGCGCGAGCGATCGGTCCCGATCCAGCCTTGCGACAGTGCGGCGCCGAGCGCCGTGATCCAGCCCTGTTCAGCCTGCGATCCGTCCGTGATCCAGCCCTGCTCCGTTTCCCCCTGCAAAAGCAAACGCATCGTTCCTCCGGTTCTCGTTCGGCCGGCGTCGCGGACGCGAGGCGGGACGATCCGCTCGCGCTCCGTTCATGGCTCAGGACGCTAACGCGCAGAAACGGGCCGATCCTGGTCATCGCCTCGTGGCATCATCGAAGCGGCGGCCACGAACGCCTGCCGCCGACCACGAGATGAGCGCCGAAGACTCCGCCCGCTATCGCCGGGCCAAGGCCATTGCCTTCGAAGTCCTGGAGGAGCCGCCCGGGCAGCGCGCGGAGCGGATCGAAGCCGGCTGCGGCGGGGACGAGGCGCTCCGGCGCGAGGTCGTCTGGCTGATCGAGGCGGCCGAGCGGCCCGACGCCGACGCGGTGCCGCCGCTTCTTTCAGGCGTCGCCGGGCTCGGCATCCAGGCCCCGGTGCCGCGCGACTATCGCCTGATCGAGAAGCTCGGCGAAGGCGGCATGGGCGTCGTCTATCTCGCCGAGCGCAGCGACGGCGACCTCCGCCAGCGCGTCGCGCTGAAGCTCCTGCACTTCGCCGCGATCGACGACGACGCCGTCACGCGACGCTTCGCGAGCGAGCGGCGCATCCTCGCCGAGCTCACGCATCCGAACATCGCGCGCCTCATCGACGCCGGCCTCACGGCGGAAGGCCGGCCGTTCCTCGCCATGGAATACGTCGACGGCGCGCGGCTCGACGCCTGGTGCGACGAGCGCGCGCTGCCGCTGCGCGCGCGGATCGAGCTGTTCCTCAAGGTGTGCGCCGCCGTCGATCACGCGCACCGGCACCTCGTGATCCATCGCGACATCAAGCCCGCGAACATCCTCGTCGATCGCGACGGCGAGCCGAAGCTGCTCGACTTCGGCATCGCGCGGCTCGTCGACGCCGAGGAGGCCGCGCACAGGACCGAAACGGGCCTGCGCGCGCTGACGCTCGCCTACGCGAGCCCGGAGCAGATCGAAGGCCGGCCGCTCAACACGGCGACCGACGTCTATTCGCTCGGCATCGTGCTCTACCAGCTCGTCAGCGGCGCGCATCCGTTCGATCACCTCGGCTCGGCGCACCTCGTCTCGAATGCGATCGTGTCCGGCGACATCACGCCGCCGAGCCGCCTGACGCGCCGCACGCGCACGGCGCAACCGGCGCACGCGCGCGGCGACGCCGCCGCGCCATCACGCGCAGCCGCGATGCGGGTTCCGCGCGACGTCGACGCGATCGTGCTGAAAGCGCTGCGCCGCGAGCCCGCGCAGCGCTACGCATCGCCGGCCGAGCTCGCGGCCGATCTCAGGCGCTTCCTCGCGTCCGAGCCCGTCGTCGCACGGCGCGGCGCCTGGCACTACCGCGCGAGCCGCTTCGCGTGGCGCTGGCGCTTCGCACTCTCGGTCGCGCTCGCGTTCGCCGTCGTGCTGGCCGGCTTCGTGATCGAGCGCGAAGCGCAGCTGAAGCGCACCGCGACCGAGCGCGATCGTGCCGAGGCGCTCGTCGCGTTCATGAACGATCTTTTCGAGAACGCCGATTCGCTGCGCTCCCGCGGCAATCAAGTGACCGTGCGCGAGATGCTCGACCGCGGCGCGCACGCGCTCGCGACCCGCTCGGACATCGCACCGACGCAGCGGCGCGCGATGCTGCTGGCGATGGCGCACGCCTACAACGCACTTGGCCAGGGCAGCGAAGCGCTGCCGCTCCTGAAGTCCGCGCAGGCGCTCGGCGAATCCGACACCCTCGATCAGCGCACGGCGCTCCTGTCCGAGCTCGCCGCGGCGTACAGCACGAATCGCGACACCGCGGCGTCGATCGCCGCGGACGAAGCGGCGATCGCCCTCTTGCGCACGGCGCCCGGCGACCACGCCGACGCGATCGCGCGCATGGAGATCCGCTCGCTGCAGAATCACGTGAACCTGCTCGACATCCCGCTCGCGGAAAGCCGCGCGCGGTTGCGCGCGATCCTCGCGCGGCTCGAGGCGCGGCCGAAGCGCGACGATGCGCTGTCGATGCAGGCCTATCGTGCGCTCGCCGCGGCGTACAGCGACGAGCGCGACGGCCGCGAGTCGCTCGCGATGGCGCAGAAGGCCGTCGAGATCTCGCAGCGGCTGTACGGCCCCGACGATCCGCGCGTGCTGCCGAACCGGTTCGCCGAAGCGGTCGCGGCGCAGTCGGGCGATCGCGAGCAGGCGATCCGCCTCTACGAAAGCCTCGCCGCCGACTACGAGCGCCTCGTCGGACCCGGCACGACGCTCGCGACGGTGCTCAACAATCTCGGCATCCTCCTGTCCGAGGCCGGCCGCACCGACGAGAGCATCGCGGCCTACCGGCGTGCGGCCGACATCGCGCTCAAGGTCGGCGGTGCGACGAGCCCGATCTACCTGCTCTCGCTGTCGAATCTCGCCACGCAGCAGAGCCGGAGCGGCGATGCCGCGAGCGCGCGTGCGCTGATGCTCGGCGTCGTGCCGATGCTGGCCGAGCGCGCGAGCACGGGCACGGGCAGCGATCGCGTGAGCTACGCGGCCGCGCTCGAAGCGCTCGCGCTCGCCGACGCGCAGCTCGGTCGCGTCGACGATGCCGAGCGCGCGTTCCGCGAAGCCGAGCGGACGCTCGAGGGGGTCGACGCGAATGCGTACCCGGACCTTCGCGAGGAGATTCGCGCAGGGCTCGCGGGACTCCGGCCAGGCGCTGGCGCGAGCAACTAGTCGCCAAGCTCGCGCTGCAGCCACGCGCGCGCCATGCGCCATTCGCGCGTGACGGTGGAGACCGAAAGCTCGAGCGTGTGCGCGGTCTCGTCGATGTCGA
>DATFRS010000184.1:0-8444 GCA_035263065.1 Rhodanobacteraceae bacterium | reverse complement strand
GTTCGCGCTCGGCAATGCGTACTTCGAAGTCGCGATCAAGGCGAGCCGGCAGCAGACGCAGGAGGGTCCGAGCGTCGAGAGCGCCGAGTTCGAGCTCGCGCGCGACGCCTACCGCGCCGCGTTGCGCATCGACCCGCAACTCCACGGCGTGCGCTACAACCTCGAGCTGCTCGAACGCCTCGCGCCGGCGCGACCCGGCGAAGGCTGGCGGCGCAACACCGATCCGATCGCAATCCAGCCCGATCGGCACAACGGCTGGACGACGATCCAGGAAAGCGAAAAGCGGGGCCTGCCGTGAAGACGCTGCGGGCGATCGTCGCGTTCCTGGTCGGGCATCGGCTCGCGACGCTGCTGCTCGCGGCGCTCGTGCTGCTGCCGGTGTTCTTCGCGCCGCGCATCGTGCTGCCGGGCGGCACGTTTTCGTATCTCTTCGTCATCGACGTCAGCGAGAGCATGAACGTGCGCGACGTCGATCCGCGCAATCCCGAAGCCTCGCGGCTCGATCGCGCCAAGGCGTCGACGATCGCGACGCTGGCGAGCCTGCCGTGCGGCTCGCGCGCCGCGATCGCGCTGTTCGCCGGGACCGACACCGTGACGCTGTTCGAGCCGCTCGAAGTCTGCCGCCATTTCCCGGCGATCGAGGATGTCGTGCGCCATCTCGACTGGCGCATGGCGTGGGACGGCGATTCGCGCATCGAGGCGGGGCTCGTCAACGCGATCGGCGAAGCCGAGAAGCGGCATCTCGATCTCGTCTTCATCACCGACGGCGACGAGGCGCCGCACACCGAGGTGCCGCATCTTTCCGACCTGCTCGCGCTGCGCGGACCGACGAAGGGCTGGCTGCTCGGCGTCGGCTCGCCCGAGCCGCATCCGGTGCCGCGGCTCGATGCCGACAACAACGTCATCGGCTACTGGAGCGCGATCGACGCGGCGCGGCAAGGTTTCCATCCGAATCTCGTCGAGACGATCGATCAGGCGACGTCGCGCGAGGCGCTGGAAAAGTCGGGTGCTCTGGACGAGGTCGTCGAGCATCGCTCCGCGCTTCGTGCGGCGTATCTCGCGAAGCTCGGCACGGCCGCGGGGCTCGAGTATGCGACGTCGGAGTCCGACGGGACGCTCGCGCGTGTCGCGACCGGCAAGGCGCTGGAGCGTCAGGAGAACGCCGAGCGCGACGTGCGCCTCGTGTTCGGGCTCGCCGCAGCGCTGCTGCTCGCGATCGACTGGGTGAATTCGGGGCGGCGCCGCGGGTTTAGGCCGCGAGACCGCAATCGGCGAGCCAGCGGCGCAGCATCGCCTGCGCGCGCGTAGCGAGCGCGGGAATGAGCGCGTCGCCGTCCTTGCGCAACGCGCGCGCGTCGGCGCCGGCGCGCGCGAGCTCGTCGCCGCCTTCACGGATCCAGGCGTCGAGCATCGCGGCGTCGACTTCCGGGTGGAACTGCAGGCCGAGGATGCGCGGGCCGATCGCGAATGCCTGCTCGCAATAGGCCGCGTTCGACGCGAGCCGCGTCGCGCCTGCGGGAAGGTCGTAGGTGTCGCCATGCCACTGCAGGACGCGCGGATCGTCGAGCAGGGCAGCGAGGCACGACGCGCGGCCGGCGTCGGTCAGCGTGATCGATTCGTAGCCTAGCTCGAAAGTGTCGCCGGGACGGACGCTCGACCCGAGCGAGAAAGCGATCAGCTGCGCGCCGAGGCAGATGCCGAGCGTCGGACGATCGCCGGAGACGCGCGCCTGCAGCGCCTTGATCTCGTCGCGCAGGAACGGATACGCGTCGGCCTCGTACACGCCCATCGGGCCGCCCATCACGACGAAGAGTGACGCGTCGAGCGCAGCGCCGACGGCGAGCGGCGGCGACGACCACGCGTCGTGGTAGCGCACGTCGAACCTCGCCTCGAGCAGCGGCGCTTCGAAGAGGCCGAGGCCTTCGTGCGGCACGTGACGGACGACGAGCGCGGTTTTCGTTGCCGTTCTCCGGATGCGCGGATGACCGTTCGAAGTCTACGAGCGAAGCACGCGCACCGGCAACGGACGGTTAACGAGCTTAAGCTTCGCAAGCAGCGGTGAAAGTCCGGCGAAACACACGCCGTGCAGAATGCGCCTCGACGCACCGAGCGCGAACGCACGCATGCACGATGACGTATTGCCCGCCCCGCATGGACCGCGCCTGCAACGCTGGCGGCGCCGTACGGCCGGATGGCTCGTGCGCTCGATGCTCGGTGCGAAGACGCAGGCGGCCGCTTCGGGACAGCCGCTGCCGAGGCGCGGGATCCATCGGATCCTCGTCTGCCATGTCAGCCACACGCTCGGCAATACGCTGCTGCTGACGCCGTTGATCGCGGAATTGCAGAAGGTCTATCCGGGCGCGGAGATCGACGTCGTCACGCGCTCGCTCGTCGCGCAGGACATCTTCGGCGGCTTCGAGCGCGTGCGGCACATCTACAGCGTGCCGCGCCACGGCGTCACGGCGCCGCAGCGGATCGCCGGCATCCTGAGCCGTCTGCGCGAGCGGCGCTACGATCTTGCGATCGATCCGTGCGTGCGCTCGAAGTCCGATCGTCTCTACGTGATGGCGGCGAAGGCGACGTGGAAGCTCGGCTATGCGTCGAACAAGGGCGGCGAGCTGACGCACGCGGTCGACGTGCCGTCCCATCTGCGGCACGTCGGGCAGCTGCCGGTCCACCTGCTGCGCTCGGCACTCGGGCAGGTCGAAGAGGACGCCTATCCGCCGCTCGACATCCGGCTCAGCGCCGACGAGCGTGCCGCGGGCCATCGCACGCTGCGCGACATCGCCGGCGGCGGCGGACCGATCTTCGGGATGTTCACGTCGGCGACCGGGCCGAAGCATCTCGGCGCGGAGTGGTGGCGGCGCTTCGCGGCGCATGCCGCGGCGACGAATCCGGGCGTGCGCTTCGTCGAGATCATCCCGCTCGCCGGTGCCTCGATGCTCGACAATGCGTTTCCGACGTTCTACTCGACGGACGTGCGACGCCTCGCGGCGATGCTGTCGGGCCTTTCGCTGTTCGTCGGCGCGGACGGCGGCGTCATGCATCTCGCCTGCGCGTCGGGCACGCCCACGGTCGGCCTCTTCCGCGGCACCGACGTCGCCGAATGGGGACCGTACGGCCCCCGGGATCGCGCGATCGACATCGGCGATCGCACGCCCGAGGACATCGCCGACGTGTCGCTGGTGCTACACGCCGAGCATGCGCGTCGCGCTCACGATTTGTGCGTCGCCTGAGCAGGCGGCGTATCGACGACGAGAATGCAGAACGAATCCGGCACCATCGGCGGCCGCTGCGGCGCCTGGCCTTCCTTCGCCGCCGGCGCGGGCTCGAAGCTCGCGGCGGCGAGGTAGACGCGATGCGCCGCCGGATCCAGTGCCAGCGTGCGCGCGCTCTTCTGCGTGGGCAGCGTCGCTTCGACGTCGAAGCGATCCGGCGTCCGTTCGCGCACGACCGTCAACGTGCCGTCGGCGCCGTTCGAGCTGTAGACGAAGCCGGTCGTTGCGTCGAACGCGGCGCCGTCCGGGCCGGATCCGATCGGCACGGTTGCGACGTGACGACCGGACTCAGAATCCGTGACCGCCATGTGCCGGTTCCGGCAGACCGAGAAAAGCCGGTGATGCGCCGCGTCGAACGCGAGCCCTGAAGGCGATTCGCACGCGTCGAGCTGCCACGTCGCGGCGACGCGGTGGTTGCGTGCATCGATGACTTTCAGCGTAGCGTGGTCCTCGTCGTTGACGAAGATGCGGCCGGCGCCGTCGGTCACCGCGAATTCGGGCTTGCCGTCGAGCGGGACGGTCGCGACGACCTTGCCGTCCGGCGCGAGCGCGGTCGCATCGTGGCTGCGGCCGTTGAACGTCCAGACTTCGTGCGTCGCCGTGTCGAAGAGGATCGCGTCCGGATTCGTGCCGGATACGGGATAGGTCGCCTCGACACGCAGCGAGGCGAGATCGAATTTCGTCACGCTGTTCGCGCGGCCGTTGCTCGCGTAGCCCTTGCCGCCATCGCGGTCGATCGCGACGCCGTGCACGCCGTCGGTGCCGCCGATCGTGCCGAGCGCGCGGCCGTCGGCGGTGTCGAGCACGACGACGCGGTCGGAGTGTGTCACGAACAGGCGATGCGTCGGCGCATCGAGCGTCAGGTAATCCCAGCCGCCGGCGCCGCCGACCGGCCAGCGCTGCGGCGAGCGATCGGCTGCATGCGCGCTCGTGATGGCGACGAGCGCCAGCGACAAAAGAATCGAGGTCCTGCGAAACATGGCGAAGCTCCGAGCGGCGCGTACTTGTGAACTTTACGCCTCGCCGCCAGTCCACGCTTGGGACCGCATCGCGCGCGGGCGAACGGCGGTCCATCGTCACACATGCAAATTCCGGCATCGCGGATGCGGGCAGCCAGTAGACGGCCTCACCGGTGGCGGCGGTCGCGCGCGCCTCGACGCCGGAAAAGTTGCGAAGTGGCAACATCCAAAAATGTGAAGGAACGGAGGCTGGGCATGCGCAAGGCGGCAAGGGTTATCGTGGCGGCGGTCGGAGCGGCCGCGATGTCGGCGGCGGGAGCGGCGAATCTCGTCGTCAATCCGGATTTCGATCGGGGGCTCGACGGGTGGACAGCGGACACCTCGCGGGGCGGCACGGCGGCGCTCGCTTCGCTGAGCGGATGGCCGACACGTCCGTCGGCACGGCTGTTCGGCGACCGGACCACGCCGGCGATGTATCTCTATTCGTCGTGCATGGCGGTCGACGGGGGCACGCCGGTCGATCTCTTCGTCAACCT
This sequence comes from Rhodanobacteraceae bacterium, assembly GCA_035263065.1. Classification (GTDB taxonomy): domain Bacteria; phylum Pseudomonadota; class Gammaproteobacteria; order Xanthomonadales; family Rhodanobacteraceae; genus Dokdonella_A. The sequence goes on along the minus strand of DATFRS010000184.1, from coordinate 3,671 downwards.
CGTCGCGTGGTCGGGCCTCGGCGCGTTCGGCATCGTGCCGTACGCCGACGCGGACTGCGCGACCGCGCTCGATCCGATCGTGAGCGACGACGTCCGCTACTCCGGATTCATGCTCTCGCTCAAGGACGTCGCGCTGCCCGCCGGCACGAGGAGCGCGAAGGTCGTGCTGATCGCGCACGGCGGCGACGACGGCGCGCAGCCCGACGTTGCTTTCGACCACATCCAGTTCGGTCCGGCAGGCACCGTGAGCCATCTCATCAATCTCAACCAGGAAGGCCTGACCGGCACCTGGTACAACCCGGAGACGAGCGGGCAGGGCATCCAGCTCGACATCAACCAGGAAGACTCGATGAGCAACGGCTCGCTGTTCGGCGCCTGGTTCACTTACGGCGACGATGCAGGCGGCACGAGCTCGCAACGCTGGTACTCGATCATGAGCGCGTTCTCCGGCGACACGCGCCTCGTCGCCGTCAACATTCGCGTCAACGCGGGCGGCAATTTCGCCGCGCCGCCGCAAACGACGTCCGAGTACGCCGGCGAAGGCTGGGTGTCGTTCGATTCCTGCGAGACCGGCTCGTTCCAGTACGCGATGAACGACGGGCGCACCGGCATGATCCCGCTGCGCAGGCTGCTGCCGAACATCAACTGCGTCGACGACGGCGCGCCGGGCAATCCGCCCGGCGATGTCGGGCTGTCCGGTGCGTGGTACGACCCGGCGTCGAGCGGACAGGGCGTACTCGTCGACGTCAATCCGGCGAGCTCGCAGGTGTTCCTCGGCTGGTACACGTATCCCGAGCGCGGCGCGGACGGCGACGGGCTGCGCTGGTTCAGCGGCGAGGGCGCGTACGACGGATCGCGCACGATGGATCTCACGCTGTATGCATCCCAGAACGGGACCTTCGATGCAGGGTCGAACGCGGTGCTGACGCGTCCGGTCGGCACGGCGACGCTGAGCTATGCGGATTGCTGGCATGCGACGCTGGACTACCGGTTCCAGGGCGGCGAGCTCGAAGGCAAGCATGGCTCCATCGCGTTGACGCGCGTCGACCTGCCTCCGGCGAGCTGCACGCCTGCGGGACCTTGACCGCGACGAAGCGTCAGCGCGTCCTCGCAGCAAGCGTCCTGGCCTGAGCCAGGGCGCTCTTGCGGGCGCTTTCGAGCACTGATCCGGACACGGCATCGTCCGACACCGAGCGCGCGATCGTGAGCGCGCCGACGAGCGTCGCCGCGATCGCGCGCGCCGCTTCGGCTTTCGCGGCAGGCGCTGCATCCGGAAGGAACGTCGCGATCGTGCCGGCGAAATTTTCGAAGGCGCGGGTCGTCGCCTCGCGCGTCGCCACGTCGGCCCGGCCGAGCTCGGCGCCGAGCGCAGCGAACCCGCATCCCGCTTTCGCGTTGTCGCGGTGGGAGTCCGAGAGGTATTCCTCCACGAACGTGCGCAAGCGCCGGCTCGGCGGCGCCGCGGCGGCAATCTCGACGATGCGCTCGAGCGATTCGGCGAACGCGAGCTCGCACGCTTCCGCGACGAGCTGCTCCTTGGATTCGAAATGCCCGTAGAAGCCGCCGTGCGTGAGGCCGGCGTCGGCCATGAGGCCGGCGAGGCCGGTCGCGTGGATGCCGTCGCGCTTGAAGAGCGCGGCGGCGCTCCGGACGATCCGGGCGCGGGTGCGGGCAGCCTCTTCTCTGGACGTGCGCATGGGTGAAATCCGAAGGTTGACTTTTAGATTATAGTCGTCATCTAATTAGATGTCGAACATCATCTAAAACGGCCGGGCTCGCCCGGCCGCCCGAAACGAGGAGAGAAGCATGAAGATCAACGGAGCCACCGTCCTGGTGACCGGCGCCAACCGCGGCCTCGGCCGCGCGCTGGCGACCGCGTTCCTGGACGCCGGCGCGACCGTCTACGCGGGCGCGCGCGACCCGAACAAGGTCGACATCGCCGGGGCGAAGCCGGTACAGCTCGACATAACCGACCCCGCATCGATCAGCGCGCTCGCGGCGAAGCTCGGCGACGTCGACATCGTCGTCAACAACGCCGGCGTGTTCGTGCCGGCGCCGACGTCGTCGCCGGGCGCGGCCGATGCGCTGCGCACGAACTTCGCGACCAACGTCTACGGCACCTATGACGTCGCGACGGCGTTCGCGCCGATCCTCGCGAAGAACGGCGGCGGCACGATCGTCAACGTGCTGTCGGTGCTGAGCTGGGTCACGCTCGAGAACACGAGCGGCTACAGCGCTTCGAAGGCCGCCGCGTGGGCGCTCACGAACGGCCTGCGCAAGGAGCTGAAGGCGCAGGGCACGAGGGTCGTCGCCGTGCACGTCGGCTACATGGACACCGACATGGCCGCGTCGATCACGATGCCGAAGACGAAACCGTCGGATGTCGCGGCGCAGATCCTCGACGCGATCCTGCAGGACGAGCCCGAAGTGCTCGCGGACGGCACGTCGCGCAATGTGAAGGCGTCGCTCGGGACGAGCACGCCCGCCTACCTCTGAGGCCGGCCAGCCGATGGCGTGATTGGCCGTGACGCCGCGTTACCCCTTGGTGCAGTGGACGCCAACCGAGGGAGAACGCCATGTCATTCCGCCGCTTGCTGCTCGCCGCGCTCGTCGCTCTGCTGGGCCCGACGGCCCACGGAGCCGAGCTCTGGGCCGGATCGTCGTGCACGTTGACGACGATCCAGGCCGCCGTCGACGCGGCCGCCGCGTCGGGCGAATCCGCCAACACGATCCACCTGCTTGCCGATGAGACGTACAGCGAGCGCGTCCACGTCGACGGGCTCAATCTCACGCTGCGCGGCGCCTCGGCCGGATGCGGGTCCGTGTTCTACGTCCAGGGCGCGACGAGCACGATCGACGGCACCGGCGGGTCCGATGCGTCGCTGCTGGCGATCACGGGCAGCGGCACGGTGGTACTGCGCGATCTCACGTTCCAGAACGGCCACGCGTTCGTGGGCGGCGGCGGTGGCATCACGGTCGCGGGCAGCGGGTCGGTGTCGCTCGACAACGTCGGCGTGATCCTGAATTCGGCGTCCGACGGCGGCGGCATCATCGCGTCGGGGCAGGGCGGCAGTCTCGACGTGTACATCAACGAGGACACGCTGATCGCCAACAACACGGCGCAGGGATCGGGCGGCGGCATCCAGATCGGCGGAAGCGCGACGCTTCACATCACCGATCCCGACACCTGGATCGCGCTGAATCACGCGCCGAACGGGTACGGCGGCGGCATCGACGTGCTCGCGCCGGCGAGGGCCCTGATCGGATCGCCGGGCTTCCACGGCACGCCGGCCGTGTACTCCAACAATGCGGCGTACGGCGGCGGCATCGCGGTACGCGGCACCGGCAGTGACAGTGCCGACCTGGGGGCCAAGGTAGTGCTGTTCACGAGCGATCCGGCAAACCCGGTGCAAGTGAGCAGCAATACGGCGAGCGTCAGCGGCGGCGGCGTCTACCTCGTGCCGCTGCTGGATCTTTCCGTCGGTTCCGCAGCGACGCTTGATGCCTACGACTTCATCATCGACGACAACCTCGCGCCCGAGGGATCCGCGCTCGCCCTCGATACGTGGACGGCGCTCGGCTTCGCCGACGACGGATCGAAAGTCGATCTCAACACGGGGGCGCGACCGGCAGGGGCGGTGGCGTGCGCCGCGAACGTTGCCTGCAGCGAG
>DATFRS010000183.1:0-2203 GCA_035263065.1 Rhodanobacteraceae bacterium | reverse complement strand
GCTATGCGGCGCGCGCAAGCTGCAAGCCCGGCGGCGTACCGCAGTTCCTGGTCTATGGCGGCGGCTTTCAGCCGATCTACATTGTGCAGTCGGCTGAGAAGATCGTGCTGATCAATCATGGAGACAACCAAGTCAGGCATGTCTACATGAACGTGCCGCATTCACAGCATCCGGCGCCGTCATGGTACGGCGAATCCGTCGGCCGTTATGAAGGCAACGAGCTCATCGTCGATACCATCGGCTTCAACGACAAAACGTTCCTCGACGACAGCTATAATGTGCCGCACAGCACCGAGTTGCATGTGGTGGAACGGTTCAAGCTGATGGATGAAGGCAAGACCCTTCAAGTCAGCTTTACGGTTGACGATCCGGGCGCATTCAACGCTCCGTGGTCGGCGATGGTGCGCTACCGGCGCGCCACGGCGGCGCAGCCGCTGACCGAAGAGCCCTGCGCAGAACAGAGCGTGGTGCATCTCGGCGAGTTCTTCCAGATTCCGATTGCGACGAAGCCGGATTTTTGAATCTACCGTCTGCGCGTGGGCAACCCCGCTATCCGCGCTGGAGGAGCGGCCGCAGGCTGCGGATGTCAGTCACGGTTTCGATCGCATACACCGTCTCGATCAGGCGGTCCGATTTTGCGCGCCCGAGAAGTGGAGCGGTGAGATCGCGCGCTTTTGCGATGATCTCGGCGCGCGACATCGGGTTTCGCGGCGTGCCGCGCACCGCTTCCACGCGCTCGGAGAGCTTCGTTCCGTCGGAAAGCTCGATCTCGACGATCGCGACGCGCACCGGCAACAGCTTGGTCAGCTCTTCGTCGCGCACGAGATTCACTTTCGCGCGCTGCTTGAGCACGGTCGCGTCCTGCATGCGCGGCTTGTCGTGCGCGGCTTTAAACGAGGCGGTCTTGTCGAGCAGCATTACGGCGACCATGTGCTGGAGGCAGATGTCAGGGATGTCGCGGTTGTCCACGACCTGGGCGACCGACGGCGCGAGGCGCACGGTCACGCGGCTCACCTGATCGGCCTCGAAGGGCCGCATGCCGCGCGCGGCCTCGATCGCGTCGAGGGGTCCCTGGATGGGCGAGCCGACGGTCCATTTCTTGATGTCGGTCTGCACGATCTCATAGCGCTCGCCGAGCTTCTCGACGATACGCTCGCGCTGCGCTTTCGGCGCGTAGGCGAGGAAGAAATTGTCGGCGCCGGAGAAGACATCGTCGACGCCGTTCCAGCCCGACTTGACGACGAGTGCCGAGGTGACGCCGTTGCGCGCCGGCATGCCGGCGAAAACGAACGACTTCTCGATGTGGTCGGTGTCGCGCTGCCAGGCGACGATGCCTGAGGATTGCTGAGACGAGTAATCGAGCACCCATCGCATCTGGCGCGCATCGAGATTAGCCGCGCAAGCTGCCGCCGCCCCGGCGCCGAAAGTGCCTGCTATGCTGTGCGAGGCTAGGCTGCTCTCGTAGCTGAAGGCTGCGCCGCTCATCGCCATGACCACCCGGGTGCCCACGTCGTAACCGAGCGTCACGGCACGAAGGAAGCGCGTCCCATCGATGCCGAGCTGCTCAGCCACGGCGAGCGCCGCGGGTACGACGGCGCAGCCGGGATGCGAGCGCGACGCATTGTGCGAATCGTCAGTCTCGTCCGCCTGCGCCATCTGACCATTGGCGAGCGCGGCATCGACCGGCGAAGCCGTGAGCGTCGTTCCCGCGACCGTCGCGGCGCCTTTTCCGCCGTAAGCGCGGATGTAACGCTGCGCCGCCTGACCGGGCGCCAATTCCGATCCGGAGATCATCGAGGCGAGCGTATCGATGAGATGGTGCTTGGCGTGCTCGGCGACTTCCGCCGGGAGCGCGCGCGTTCCGGCGCCGCCCATATAGGCGCTGAGCGCGCTCATCTCGGGGCTTGTGGCGGACGCGGCGAAAACGCGCACCGGCGAGAGCGTAAACCCCATCGCGGCTGTCGCGGTCAACTCAAGAAAGAAACGTCGATCGAGCGAATTTTCCCTCATGGTGCGATCCCCTACGCTGAAGCCACGGCCTTGTGCCTCGCAAACGCGATGCCGACGATATCATTGTCGGCTCGGATGCGATAAGGGCGCGTCGCCGAGTGAACCTGCCTTCGCGCTTCGGGGTACGGCAAGGCAGGCCTGCCTTCGCGCTTCCGCCTTCCCCCGCATCAAGTGCGGGGTACGGCGGACAGAT
>DATFRS010000182.1:0-2929 GCA_035263065.1 Rhodanobacteraceae bacterium | reverse complement strand
GTTGATGAAGCTGCCGCCGGAGTTCGCATTGCCTTCGATTTCCTCGACGCCGGGGAGGCCCTGGAGCACCTGCTCCTGCGGCTCGAGGAGCTGCGCCTCCGCTTCCTCGGGCGAGGCCGCGCGCCAGCCGGTGAAGATCGTGATGTTCGGACGGTCGATGTCCGGGAAGAGCTGCAGCGGCAGCTTGGCGAGGCTCATCGCGCCGAAGAGGCAGATCAGGGCGACCGTGACGGCGACCGCGATCGGATTGCGGATGGATGCGGCGATCAGGCGCATGGCGGCCCTCCCTTAAAGGCCTCGTGGCATCCGCACGGTAGCCGTGCGTCATCCGAATCGGATGTGGCAGGGGTCATGAGCGTTCCGCACGCTGCGGCGGAGCGAGCGGACCCGGCGCCAGGCCGTGCAACGCGCGGAGTGTCTACCTCGGATGCGACGAAACGAAGGCCGCGTGCTGGCCGGAATCGGTCATGACGCGGGCTCGTTCATGCGACGCACGAGCTCGTCGATCGCGTCGGCCGCGAAGCCGCCGTAGCGCTCGTCGATCGCCTTGATCGCGGCCTCGGCGCGCGCGCGATCGCCGCGATCGAGCGCGGAGTCGGCCTTCGACTTTTCGTCCGCGAGATCCGTGTCGAGGCCGTCCCGGCACGAGTCGAGCTTTCTTTCATCGTTCTCGCGGGGCTTCTCGAGCTCCTTCAACGCCTGCTCGAGCCCGGCCGCGTCGGCGATCTCGTGGCCGCGCCGCTGCATCGTCGACGTGTGGAGGTCGAAGACGCACCAGTTCCGCAGCGCCTTCTCGCTGACGAGGTCGTTGTGCACGTTGACCTCGTCGCGCGATCCCGTGAGGAACACGAGGCGCGTCGATGCCTGGAAGCGGCGGAACAGGTCGGCCGGCGGCAGCGCGACGTCGCCGGTGCCGATCGGATCGCTGCCGGCATTCAGCAGCGCGCCGCGAAACAGGTCCGGATAGGCAAGGGCGACGCGCAACGCGACGCGCGATCCGCCGGAGAGGCCGCCGATGTAGACGCGCTCCGCGTCGAGCGGATAGCGCTTGCGGATATTCTCGTAGCCGAGCAGCGCGAGCGGGATGCGGCGGTCGAGCGTCCCCGCGTCGTTGCCGGAGTTCGCCGCGCTGACGAAGATAAGCCCGTGGCGGTCGAGGATGCGCGGCCAGTCGCGCGGCAGCGCCGCTTCGGGCCACGGCGGGATGAAGACCAGCAGGCCGTAGCCGCGCGCCGGCGCCGGCCCCGGCGGCACGTATACCGCGAACTTTTCCTGCGCGAGATCGAGCGGTTGCGCGCGTGCGTCGCCGAGATGCGGGCGCACCTGTCGATACGCGAGCGGCGTGAAGAGACGCCGGGCAAGCTCGGCGCTCGTCGCGGCCGCCGAGTAGTCCGAGAAGCGGACGTCCTTCATGAGCCCTTCGTCGGCCGCGCAGGCTGCCGCGGCGCCGAGGCCGCCGAGGCGGATCGCGCCGTCGAGCAGCGCGCGCCAGAAGGTCCGATGGAGCTGTGAGTGTCCCAAGGCTGCCATGGGCGCGAGCCTAGCGACTCGGGCGCGCCGAATGTTTCGCCGCTCGACGAAACATCGGTCCGGCGCGCCGAACGACAATCGCTCCTTCGCCAGCGAGACGCTCCGTGCAGACGACCCGACGCGAATTCATCGAGAGCATGGCCGCGATGACGCTCGCGCTCGGCATCGGCAGCGGCGCGAGCGGCGCATCCGAGGGAGGCACCGGCATGAGGATCACCTGCGTCATCCGCTACCAGATCGATCCGTACCAGCGCGACGCGTTCCGCCAGTACGCCGAGGCCTGGGGCCGCATCATCCCGCGCTGCGGCGGCCATCTCGTCGGCTACTTCCTGCCGCACGAGGGCACCAACGACGTCGGCTGGGGGCTGATCGCGTTCGACAGCCTCGCCGACTACGAGGCCTACAAGGGCCGTCTTCGCAACGACGCCGAAGCGCGCGACAATTTCGCCGCGGCGGCGGCGAAGCGGTTCATCCTGCGCGAGGAGCGCAACTTCGTCGAGATCGTCGATTCGACCTTCGGCAAGCCTTCGACACTGCACGCGACCGGATGACGACGCAAACGGCAAAGGGCGAAGCGTTTCGCGCGCTGCATGCGCGCGAGGGTGCGTTCATCATTCCGAATCCGTGGGACGTCGGGTCCGCGCGGATTCTCGCGAACCTCGGCTTCGAGGCGCTTGCGACGACCAGCGCGGGTTACGCATTCTCCGCCGGAAAACGCGACTACACGATCGATCGCGAGGCGATGCTCGCGCACGTTGCCGAGATCGCCGCGGCGACGCCGCTGCCGGTCAGTGCCGATCTCGAAAACGGCTACGCGTCCGACGCACGCGGCGTGGCGGAAACCTACCGGCTGGCGGCCGCGGCCGGCGCCGTCGGCGCGTCGATCGAAGACGCGACCGGCGATCGCGCGGCGCCGCTGTTCGACATCGCGCGCGCCGCCGAACGCGTTCGCGCGGCCGCCGACGCCGCACGCGCGCTGCCGTTTCCGTTCACGCTGACGGCGCGCGCCGAGAATTTTCTCGTCGGCCGCAACGACGTCAAGGACGTCATTGCGCGCCTGCAGGCCTACCAGGGCGCCGGCGCCGACGTGCTCTACGCGCCGGGCCTCGTTGCCGCCGACGACATCGCGACCGTCGTCCGCGCGGTCGATCGGCCGGTCAATGTCGTGATGGGCCTCGGCGCCTCGAAGCTCGATCTTGCCGCGCTCGCGGGGCTCGGCGCGAAGCGCATCAGCGTCGGCAGCGCGCTGTCGCGCGCGGCGTACGGCGCGTTCATCCGCGCCGCCCGCGAGATGCGCGAGCACGGCACGTTCGACTTCGCGAAGGACGCGATCGGCTACGCCGAGATCAGCGCGATGTTCGAGTGAAGCTGTCCCCTCTCCCGCAAGCGGGAGAGGGGG
>DATFRS010000181.1:0-13684 GCA_035263065.1 Rhodanobacteraceae bacterium | reverse complement strand
TTCCTCGCCGTCGCCCGCCGCGTCGACCGCGAAGCCATCACGCTTGAGGCGTGCCGCGAGCGTCTCGCGCAGCGGCGCCTCGTCTTCCACCAGCAATACGCGCATCGTCGTCTCCTTGAATCGTCGGTTCTGGTCGTGCCGGGCCGATGTCCCGGGGCAAAGCCTGCAAACCTGCCGGAGCGCGTTGCAGCGACGTCAGCGCCGAGTCCTATTGCTCGGCCGGAACCTGCACCACGCGGACCTGACCATCGAGCGTGAGCACCTTGATCCGGTAGACCTTGCGCTTGCCGATCGTCAACGTCTGCACCGACAGCACCTTGCCGTTGGTTTCCTGCTGCACTTTCGCCACGGCTTCCTGCACGCTCATTTCGCGCGCGTCGGCGGCGGACGCGGCGAGCGCCATGACGAGCACACAAAGTGAAACGCGCACCAGGTGAAGGAAGTGTCGTGCTCGCATGCTCGGCAATATCAGGTTGCGGCTCCCGGCACTGCAGGGCGCCGGAAGCTGACTGAGTCTCGTCAGCCGGTTTTGAATTTCGGCTGAACTCGCCCGGCTCCGCCCGTCCGGGCGCGCGCCGTGCGTCGCCGCCGCGCGAAAAAAGAAGGCCGCGCCCGTTTCCGGGCGCGGCCAACCGGGGCACATCATGCGGTCGTCTTTACGGATCGAAGCCGTTCGCGAAGATCCGGTCGGCGACGGTCTCCGAGCCGCATCCCTGCAGCTTGATGTCGTCGATGTACCAGCCTTCGCGCGGGCTCGCGTTGTTGGTGCCGAGGCGGAAGCGGAACTGGGCGTCGTGGCCCGCATACGGCGACACGTCGACGATCACGTGGTCGTAGGCGGACGCGAGCCCGCACCACGCCGGCGTCCCGGCCGGGAGCGGGTTGCCGCTGCCGCCGGTGATCGTGCCGTTGTAGGCGCCGTTGAGGAACTGGCCGGCCGGCACTTCGCTGTACGCGCCGCCGTCGACCGCGACTTCGAGCACGCCGCCGTCGGCGCAATCCGTGCCCGAGCCTTCGATCAGCGGCCAGTGCTGGAACTGGAAGTTGAGGCCGCCGAGATCGGCCGGCAGCGCGATCACCGGCGAGATGAGGCGCTGATCGCTGATCGAGTTCGAATCGACCACCTTCCACGAGAACGGCGGCGAGTTCGGACGGCTGCCGGAGATCGTCCAGGTATCGGCACCCGCCGCGGACTCGTGCGTCCACTGGTTGTCGCCCGAGGGCACGTCGTCCTCGAACAGGACCCGCGTCGTCGTGCCCGTGCTGCACTCGCCGGGCGCGGGCGCGGTGCGGAACGAGAAGAAGCCGCTCACGTTGCTGCCGCAGGTGTTGTTCGCGGTCACGCGCCAGTAGTACTGCGTGTCGACGTCGAGATCGCTGTCGGGCTGGAACGTCGTCGCGTCGACGCTCTGGGAGATCACGACGTCGGTGAACGTCGAGTCGGTCGCGAGCTCGAAGAGATACGACGAAGCCTGGTCCGACGGCTCCCACGTGAACGTCGGCCGCAGCGGCGTCGAGTTCGCGCCGTTGAGCGGCGAGTCGAGCGTCGGCGTTTCAGCGGCCTGCGTGAAATACGTGAGCCCGAAGTCGACCGACTTCGTGATCGCGCCCGAGGTGCCGGTCACGGTGACGATGTAGTCGCCCGGCGTCACCGACGGATCGCTCGTCACCTGCAGCGTCGCGCTGCCCGGCGGCGTCACGACGGGCGGATTGACCGCGGCCGTCGTGCCCGACGGATTGCCGGTCGCCGCGAGGTTGACGTCGGTGTCGTAGCCCTGGATCTGGCCGATCGTCAGCGGTGCGTCGAACTCGGTGCCGGCGCAGAGCTCGGCGCCGGACGAGCTCGTCGTCAGCGTGAACGTCGGCGCCTGCGAGCAGTTGCTGCAGACGAGCGCGAAGTCCTGGTCGGTGTCGTCACCGGAGTTCGGCACGCCGTCGCCGGCGATATTGGTCGCCGTGACCGTGATGACGATGTCGCCCGACGCGCCCGCCGGCAGGAACACGGCCTCGTAGTTGTTCTTCGTGTCGGGGCTGCCGCCGGTCACGCTGAACTCGTGCGTGAAGTGGTTGCCGAGGTAGGTCTGGCCGTTGACCTGGACCGTGAGGTCGAGGTTGTTGACCTGCGGGCTCGTGCCGAGCTGGCCCGGCTCGTCCGTGTAGGTCATCGCGATGCGCACGGGCTTGGTCGGATCGACGACGCCCCAGGTGTACGTGCGCGTCTCGCCGCTGTTGTCGAACGTCTCGCTCTGGTCGAGCAGCACCTTCGGCGTGTCGTCGAACATGAGGCTCATGTTCGGCATGCCGTAGCCCTGCGAGTTGCTCGGCAGGTTGTCGTTGGCGCTGACGCCGGTGAGATACGTCGGATGCGTGACGAGCCAGGCCTTCATGAGCGCCGGGCTCGGCGCGCGGTTGCCGCCGATCTCGTCGACCGTGCCGGCCGCCGCGCCCGCGCCGCCCTGCTCGATCCACCACCACGACAGCGAGGCGATGCCCGAGGTCTCCGGCGTCGAGTGGCTGGTGCCGGATGACGCCGCGAACAGCGTCTGGCCGTTCGGATGGTATTTGTCGCAGACGCCCGTGCCGGTGTAGCCCGCGAAGTTGCTCGCGCCGGACTGGATGTGCGTGCCGGGGCCGATGACTTCGGGCTTCGCGCGCTGACCGGGTGCCGGGCCGCGGCCCGAGAAGTTGATGACGTCGTTCGCGTTGTCGGCGCCGGTCGGGCTGACGCCGCAACCGTCGGTCCAGGTCGGACGCACGTTCTCCGATGCGCCGACCGTGATGATGTTCTTCGCCGCGCCAGGCGAGGACACCGAGGCCGCGCCTGGACCGAGGTTCGCCGCCGCGAAGATGTAGATCATCTCCTGGTTGCCGCCCTGCGTGCCGTCGGCGTCGCGCGTGCCGATGTCGTACGCCTGGTCGCCGTCGTCGTACGTCGTCGGCGCGACCGTGAGGCCCCACGAGTTGCTCGAGATGCGGCCGCCGTGCTGCCAGTTCGAGCGGATCACGCCGAGGTCGGTGTTGCCGCAGTGGCTGATGTCGTAGCCCGGCACGAAGATCGCGGTCGAGCCGACGCGGCCGAACGGATTGATGCCGAGGCCGAGCTGGTGGCCGTCGGTGTCCTGGTACGGGTCGCCCGTGCGCTGGTCGTAACCGATGATGATGCCGGCGTTGAGCGAGCCGTGGCCGTCGATCGCGCCGACCTGGTTGTCGGGCGTCGACGAGCAGTTGTTGAAGTAGTCGACGCGCACGGCCTGGCCGAGATCGCCCGCGACGTGCAGGTTCGGATCGGCCGTGTTGAGCACGGTGACGCCGGTGCCGCCTTCGTCGATCGTCGAGTCGGTGAGGTCGACGAGCGGATAGTCGTCCTTGTTCTGGCTGAAGCCCTTGTCGATCAGCCACTGCAGATAGTCGATCGACGCCGGACCCGGCGTGAGGTCGCCGGTCATGATGATGTCCTGCTTCTCGTCCATCATCTTGCGCGGCAGCTTCTCGCCGACGAAGGTGACGTCGGGACGCGCCGCGATCGCCGCGACGTCCGAGAGATGCACGCGCAGCGACAGGTTCTCGAACTTGAGGACCGGTCCCCACGTGTAGTCGACGACGCCCGCGCCCATCGGGCCGAGCTGCTGCGGCGGCACGAGGCCCTTGGCGACGACGAAGTCCTTGGTCGCGCCGACGCCGCCGTGCGAATAGACCTGCACGACGATGTCGACTTCGGCGTCGTCGCGCGGATTCGCGCGGATGCGGTCGCCGAGACGCGTGTCGACTTTCAGGAAGCCGTGGAACGGCGCGCTGTATTGCAGCCACGAGCTCGCGGCACGAAGGTTCGAAAGCTCGGCCAGCGCGGCGTCGTCGGCCCACACGATGTAGCCGTTGTTGGCGACGTAGTGCACCGGGACGATGCCGTGCTGACGCAGCGCGTCGAGCCACTGCTGCCGGACCGGACCGATGAACTGCAGGAGCTGCAGGCCCGGGCCCGCCGAGGCGAGCGCGAATCCGTTCGGCGCGGTCAGCGTCTCGCGCTGCGTGTCGAACGGGTGCGCGGTGAAGAGGAGGACGTCGTCCTGATCGTCGGTCTGCGTCCACGACGAGGCGGCCTTCGCCGCGCCGAGCGCGTTCGCGTCGACGCGATAGAGCGCGAAGCTGCCGTAATCCTGCAGCATCTCGGCGCCCGGCTGGTTCTTGCCGAGGACGCCCTTCGGCACCAGCGCCTTGACGAGGCCGGCCGATGACGGCGCGGTCGCAAGCACATCATAGGAAGGCGCCAGCACGCCGCCGGCGCCGACGAGGGCAGCCAGTACGGCTGTCGTAATCGGTCTACGCATGATTCCCCACCACGTGAGCAACTCGATGTTCGCGACACGCGGTGGTGCATCGTGGCGATCCCACGCCCGATGCCCACCGAAGCCGCACCGGAATCCGGCGCGTCGCAACGCGCGCGGAGCATCGGCCGGTTCCTTCCGGGGCCGGACCGAGCTTGCGGAATCTATGCGTTTCGCCGGGGCGGGTAAATCCTTCTGGAGATGGATCGCGCGCGATCCGCGGCGCCGTTCAGAATATTTCCGCAACGCAGCAACGAAGGCTGCCGCCGGCCTTCTCGATCTCGTCGAGCGGGACCGCGTCCAGCGCGAACCCCGCCCGCTCGATCGCCGTCCGCTGGGCGGGATCGAGCGCATCGACGCCGCGCGAGCTCAGCCACACGCGGCCCGGCGCGAGCGTGATCGCATTGCCGGAGAAAGCGTTTTTCTGCGCGCGGCTCAGCCAGACGACCTCCTCGCCGAGCGCCTTCGCGATCGCGTGCGGCACCGCCGGATCGCGAAAGCCGTCGGCGGCGATCAGCGCCATGCGGCTCGCGAGCAGCGCCATCACGACGTTCGTGTGGTACTCGCCGCTCGCGAGCTCGAAGCAGAACGTCAGCGCGAGCCCGAATGCCTCGTGCATCGCGCGCGCGCCGGCGGGATCGCAGCGCTCGGACAATCCGCAGTAACCGATCCCGCGCGCGCGATCGATGACGAGCGAGCCCGTGAGCTCGGCGACGTACGCATCGCGCGAGAGATCGACGAGGCGATAGCCGAGCGTGTCGCGGAAGAAGCCGCGGATGTCGTCGCGCTCCGCTTCGCGCCGGCGCACCGCGTGACGCATGCGGCCGACGATGAGGCGGCCCGACGCCGTGCCGAACACGTTGTTCGGGAACATGCCGTCGGGCGATTCCGCGTCGCCCGGGAACGTCACGACGGGCACGTCGCCGCCGAGCCTTCGCGCAAGCTCCGCGTGCTGCGCGAGCGCGCGCGCCGGATCGAACGACTGCGCCAGATCCATGTAGCGGTTGTCGCCCGCCGACTCCGCCGCGAGCGTGGCCGCCGCCGGCGCGACGAGAAACGCGGCGCGCGCCGTCGCGGCGCCGCGGACCGGAAAGCGATCGGCCGAGACCGCGGCGAGGAATTCGTCGGGACGCGTGACGATCATGCCTTCCGCCTCGGCCCCTTGTAACGGAAACACGTCACGAGGTGATCGTCGACCATGCCGGTCGCCTGCATGAACGCGTAGCAGATCGTCGAGCCGACGAAGCGGAAGCCGCGCTTGGCGAGCGCCTTGCTCATGCGGTCGGACATCTCGGTCGTCGCCGGCACGCTTTTCGGCACGCGCCACGCGTTGACGATCGGCTTGCCGCCGACGAACGACCACAGGTACTTGTCGAGGCTGCCGTGCTCGTCGATCACCTCGAGCGCCGTCCGTGCGTTGTCGCGCACCGACGTGAGCTTCATGCGGTTGCGGATGACGCCGGGATCCTCGAGCAGCGTCCCGATGCGCCGGTCGGTGAGCCTTGCGCACTTCGCGATGTCGAAGTCGGCGAACGCGCGGCGGTAGTTGTCGCGCTTGTCGAGGACCGTGCGCCACGAGAGCCCGGCCTGCGCGCCTTCGAGGCAGAGGAACTCGAACAGCGCGCGGTCGTCGTGCAGCGGCACGCCCCACTCGGTGTCGTGATAGAGGCGCATGCTGTCGCTGGACGCGGCCCAGCTGCAGCGCGGCCGGTCGTCTTCGCGCATCGGTCGGCTCCGGAGGTGTTGCGTATGATACGGGCCTTCGCGCGCCTCGCTGCGCATCGACGGCCCTGCCGGTGACTCCAGTCGCGACTTCCCGCCACGCCGCGCTCATCGCGCTCGCGCTCCTGACGCTGATCTGGAGCTACAACTGGGTCGTCATGAAGCAGGTGCTCGCCTACACGGGACCCTTCACGTTCTCGGCGCTGCGCTACGTGCTCGGCACGGCCGTGCTGTTCCTCGCGCTCGTCGTGCGCGGCGAGTCGCTGAAGCCGCCGCCGCTCGGCGAAACGGCGCTGATCGGGCTCGCGCAGACGACCGGCTTCCAGGCGCTCGTGCAATGGGCGCTCGTCGGCGGCGGCGCCGGCAAGAGCGCGCTCTTCGCCTACACGATGCCGTTCTGGGTCGTGCTGCTCGCGTGGATCGTGCTCGCCGAGCGGCCGGCGCGGCGCCAGTGGGTCGGGCTCGCGGTCGCGGCGCTCGGGCTCGTGCTCGTGATCGAGCCGTGGAAGGGACTCGGCGGCACGAAGAGCACGGTGCTCGCGATCGCCGGCGGCGTCTGCTGGGCGGTCGGCGTCGTGCTGTCGAAGCGGCTCTTCCAGCGCTGCCACTCGACGGCGCTGTCGCTGACCGCGTGGCAGATGCTGCTCGGCACCGTGTTCCTGGTCGCGATCGCGCTGCTCGCCGACGAGCGCGCGATCGAATGGACGCCGTGGTTCGCCGGCGCGCTCGCCTACAACGCGGTGCTGTCGACGGGGCTCGCCTGGCTCATGTGGTCGTTCGTCGTCGCGCGGCTGCCGGCGAACGTCGCCGGCGTGTCGAGCCTGGTCATTCCGATCGCCGGAATTGGCTTTGCGTGGCTCCTGCTCGGCGAGCAGCCGTCGGTCGTCGAGGGCCTCGGCATTCTCCTGATCGGCGCGGCGCTCGCGATCGTCAACCTGCGCCGCGGGCCGAAATCCGCCGGAGCCTAGACGAGCCCGCGCGACATGATCACCGCCGCGAGCGGGATCAGCGCGATGATGGCCATTTCGAGCCTGACGAGCTTTCGCGCACGCTGCCACTCCGGCTCGGGCACGCGCCACGACGCATCGGCGCGGCGCGCCTTGCGCCAGCGCAGGAACGCGATCGTCGGCACGATCGAGATCAGCGCAGCCAGCACGAAAAGGCCGATCTTGAGATGGAACACGGGATTGTGCATGTAGAACGCCGCGCCCTTGGCGCCGAAGAGCGCGCGCAGCGCACCGGTGACGAGCACGACGCCGGCCTGGATGCCGAACTTGCGATCGGTGAGCGCGAGCGTTTCGATGTCGAGATTCGCCACGCCGGCTTTCAGCAGGATCACCTCGTACATCAGCGTCGCGAAGAGGCCGAAGATCGCCATGAAATGAAGGTATGCGAGAAAGGCATCGAGCCACATCGTTCGAATTCCTCCGGGTTCACCAGGGCAGCGCGTCGAGATCGATGTTGCCGCCGGACAGGATCACGCCGACGCGTTTGCCGGCGAAGTGCTCGCGGTTTTTCAGGATCGCCGCGAGCGCGATCGCGCTCGACGGCTCGACGACGAGCTTCAGGCGCTCGAGCACGAGCCGCATCGCGGCGATCGTCTCGCTGTCGGCGACCGGCAGCACCGTGATGCGGTGGCGCTGCAGGAGCTCGAAGTTGATCGGGCCGATCAGCGCGCGCAGGCCGTCGCAGATCGTGTCCGGCGCGAGCTCCTGCACGCGCTCGCCGCGGCGCAACGACTCGTACGCATCGGCCGCGCCCTCGGGTTCGGCGGCGAACACGCGCACGTCCGGCAACAATGCGTGCGCCGCGATCGCGCTGCCGCCGACGAGCCCGCCGCCGCCGATCGGCGTGACGATCGCATCGAGCGGGCCGGCTTCGCGGATCAGCTCGAGCGCGGCCGTCGCCGCGCCGGCGATCACGGCCGGCGTCATGAACGGATGCACCAGCGTCGCGCCGGTGTCGGCGAGCAGCTTCGCGACCGCGGCGTCGCGCGCGGCCATCGTCGGCGCGCAGCGATAAAGCTTCGCGCCGAACGCTTCGATCGCGGCGGTCTTGCTGCGCACGGCGCCTTCCGGCACGACGACGTGCGCGGCGATGCCGCGCGTCCTCGCCGCGAGCGCGAGCGCGGCGCCGTGATTGCCGGACGAATGCGTCGCGACGCCGCGCCGGGCGACGTCGTCCGGCAGCGACCACACGGCATTGCACGCGCCGCGGAACTTGAACGCGCCGACGCGCTGCAGGTTCTCGCACTTGAACACGATCTCGGCGCCGGCCATCGCGTCGAGCGAATGCGACGTGCGCACCGGCGTCTTCTGTGCGTGCGGGGCGATGCGGCGGGCGGCCGACTCGACGGCGGCGAAATCGGGAATTTCGAGCAAGGTGGCGGCGGACATGAGGCGTTCGGTGCGGAGGGGACGTCGCGTTGCGCCGCACGATACACGCGGGCGCGGCGCGCATGCTAGCCTGCCGCCGTCATCCTTGTGCAATCCCGCCGATGAACGCCGCCGCCGGCGCCAAGCCGACCGTTTTCCTGCGCGACTATCGCGCGCCGGCCTGGCGCGTCGACGAGGTCGAGCTCGTATTCGATCTCGATCCCGCGGCGACGATCGTCGAGGCGCGCCTCTCCGTCGCGCCAGACGCCGATCAGCCCGGTGCGCCGTTGCGGCTCGACGGCGAGGGCCTCGATCTCCTCGAGCTCAGGATCAACGGCCGCGTCGCCGACGCCTACGAGCTCGACGCGCACGCGCTGACGATCCGCGGCGTCGCCGGTCCCGCAATCATCGAGACGCGAGCGCGCATCGCACCGGAACGCAATACCGCACTCCAGGGCCTCTATCTCAGCGGCACGCACGACGCCGGGTTCCTGCTGACGCAGTGCGAAGCCGAAGGTTTCCGCCGCATCACCTGGTTCGTCGACCGGCCCGACGTGCTCGCGCGCTACCGCGTCACGCTGCGCGCGGACAAGACGCGCTATCCGCTGCTGCTCGCGAACGGCAACGAGGTCGAGCGCGGCGATCTCGGCGAGGGCCGCCACTTCGCGCGCTTCGACGACCCGCATCCGAAGCCGAGCTATCTCTTCGCGCTCGTCGCCGGCCGGCTCGATCGCATCGAGGACGCGTTCGTCACCGCCGAAGGCCGCCGCGTCCGGCTCGCGATCCACGCCGAGAGCGATCTCGTCGCGCGCTGCGCGTGGGCGATGCAGTGCCTCAAGATGGCGATGCGCTGGGACGAGGAGCGCTTCGGGCGCTGCTACGACCTCGACGTGTTCCACGTCGTCGCGACGCGCGACTTCACGATGGGCGCGATGGAGAACAAGGGCCTCAACATCTTCAACGCGAAGTATCTCGTCGCGGATCCCGAGCACGCCACCGACGACGACTACCGCCACGTGCTCGCCGTCGTCGGCCACGAGTACTTTCACAACTGGAGCGGCAACCGCGTCACCTGCCGCGACTGGTTCCAGCTGTCGCTGAAGGAAGGGCTCACGGTGTTCCGCGAGCAGGAGTTCGAATCCGACCTCGCGTCGCGCACGCTGCGCCGCATCGAGGACGTGCGCACGCTGTGGCGCTCGCAGTTCAGCGAGGACGCGGGCCCGCTCGCGCATCCGGTGCGGCCGGACCGCTACAGCGAGATCAACAACTTCTACACCGCGACCGTCTACGACAAGGGCGCGGAGATCGTGCGCATGCTCGCCGTGCTGCTCGGCGGCGACGGTTTCCGGCGCGGGCTCGATCTCTACTTCGAGCGGCACGACGGCAAGGCCGTCGCGGTCGAGGATTTCCTCGCGGCGCTGGGCGATGCGAATTCGCGCGATCTTTCCGCGTGGCTCGGCTGGTACAACCAGGCCGGAACGCCGCTCCTCACCGTGAGCGGCCGCCACGACGCGCACGCGCGCCATTTCGAGATCACGCTGACGCAGCGCACGCCGCCGACGCCGAACCAGCCGCGCAAGCACGCGCTGCCGCTGCCGGTCGCGGTGCAGCTGTTCGGCGCGGACGGCGCGCCGCTGAAGACGCGGCTCGACGGCGAGGCGTCGTCGTCGGGCGCCGAGCGCGTGCTGCCCCTCAACGGCGATGCGGCGACGTTCCGCTTCGTCGACGTCGCCGCGCCGCCGGTCGTGTCGCTGCTGCGCGGCTATTCGGCGCCGGTGCGGCTCGAGCAGAACGCAGACGACGCGACGCTCGCGACGCTCGTGCGCCACGACACCGACGGGTTCAACCGCTGGTTTGCGGCCGACACGCTGGCGCGGCGGCTCTTCGCGCGCACGCTCGCCGCGACCGAGCCCGACCCCGCGCTGCTGGCACTCTGGACATCGAGCCTCGGCGCGGTGCTCGACGATGCCGCCGTCGATCCGGCGCTCGCGGCCGAGATCCTGACGATCGCCGACGCGACGTCGCTGACTGCCGGGCTTTCCGACATCGATCCCGAGGCGGTCTATCGCGCTCGCACGCAGGTCGAGAGCGGGCTCGCGCGCGCGCTCGCGCCGCGGCTCCTGGAACGCTATCGCAGGCTCGACGGCGGCGGCGCGGACACCGCGCTCGCGGCGCAGGCGCAGCGGCGGCTGCGCAACGTCTGCCTCGCCGCGTTGTGCCGCATCGACGCGCGGCACCTCGACCTCGCGCGCGCGCAGTTCACCGGCGCCGCGAACCTGACCGACCGCCTCGCGGCGCTCGGCGTGCTGGTCAGCGCCGGCGCGACCGACGCGCAGGCGGCGCTCGATGCGTTCGCGGCGCGCTACGCCGACGACGGCATGGTGCTCGACAAGTGGTTCAGCGTGCAGGCGACGCACGCGGAGCCGGGGACGCTCGCGCGCGTCGAGGCGCTGACCGCGCATGCGGCGTTCCGCTGGCACACGCCGAACTCGGTCTACGCGCTGCTGGTCGCGTTCGCGCACCGCAATCCGCGCGTGTTCCATCGCGCGGACGGCACGGCGTACCGGTTCGTGGCGGATGCGGTGGCGCGGCTCGATGCGATCAATCCGCAGGTCGCGGCGCGGCTCGTGACCGCGTTCGGTCCGTGGCGGAGCTACGAGCCGCTGCGCCGCGCGCTGATGCGGCATGAGCTGGAGCGGCTGGCGGCGCGGCGCGAGAGCTCGCCGGATCTCGCCGATCTCGTCGGGCGCGCGCTCGGCGCGTGAAGGACCTCTGAAAATCCCCGGAAATGAAAAAGCCGCGCATCGCGCGGCCTTCTCGGCGAATGGCCTTGATCGTTACGCCGGCAGCTTCGAGAGTGCCTCGTTGATGCGCGCGCACTTCGATTCGAGCTCGTTGACCAACGCGTTGCGATCGTTGGCGGCGGGCTGCGTGGTGCGCACATCGTCGATCGCCATCTCGAGGCGGCCGAGTTCGATCATCAGGTCGTGACGCAGAAACAGCGGATTGATGCTCATGCTGGCGGCGGTGCTCATCTCAACGACTCCTGGATTCCCGTGACAGGGGTTGAGCAAGCAGCGTGCCAGCGCCTGAACACGCGTCGATCGTGCATTGACGAGGCTGCCGCGCGATGACACGCGTGCGAGCGCGCGCGAATGTTCTGACGATGCGCGTCATCATCTGACTCGCGTGTCGCATCCGAAGCGATGCCGGCCGATATTCCGCGACGATCGTCACAGTCTGTCATCGGAGGTTGCCGTTACGGTTCGGGGGTCGACGAAAAAGAAAAAGCCGCCGACCTTTCGATCGACGGCTTCGTGATTCTGGTGACGTTCTACCGGTTTCTGGCGCCCGGCATACGGTCCTCTTGGATTCCCCCTGTTCCTACGACCGCCGGGCGCCAGCCCAGCTTTAGGGTCCGCATCGCGGACCTGGTGCGTCCTCCCACCGACGCAACGGCCGGCCCCTGAATTCCGACCATCGGCGTGCTCGCAAACGCCGTGCGTCGGTGGGAGTGCGTTACCCATGCAGCATCTTCCGTGCCAGCCCGTCCGCCGGCACTTGATAGAATGCGCGCCGAGCTCCGACCCGAACACGCGCCCTCCATGCAGTCCTACGACGTCATCGTCATCGGCGGCGGCCACGCCGGCACCGAAGCCGCGCTCGCGAGCGCGCGGACGGGCGCGCGCACGCTGCTGCTGACGCACAACATCGAGACCGTGGGCCAGATGAGCTGCAATCCCGCGATCGGCGGGATCGGCAAGGGTCACCTCGTCCGCGAGATCGACGCGCTCGGCGGCGCCATGGCCGCCGCGGCCGACAGAGCCGGCATCCAGTGGCGCACCTTGAACGCCTCGAAGGGCCCCGCCGTGCGTGCGACGCGCTGTCAGGCCGACCGGGTTTTGTACAAAGCGGCCATCCGGCGTCGGGTTGAGACGCAGGCGAACCTCAGCCTGTTCCAGCAGGCCGTCGACGGGCTGATCGTCGAGGGCGGCCGCGCCGTCGGCGTGCGCACGCAGGGCGGCCTCGAGTTCCGCGCCGCGGCGCTCGTGCTGACCGCCGGCACCTTCCTCGCCGGCAAGATCCACGTCGGCTTCGCCCAGCACGCCGCGGGCCGCGCGGGCGATCCGCCGGCGCAGAAGCTCGCCGAGGCGCTGCGCGAGCTGCCGTTCGCCGTCGGCCGCCTCAAGACCGGCACCCCGCCGCGCCTCGACGGCCGCACGATCGACTACGCGCGCCTCGCCGAGCAGCCGGGCGACGAGCCGATGCCGGTGTTCTCGTTCCTGGGATCGGGCGCCGAGCACCCGCGCCAGGTGAGCTGCTGGATCACGCACACATCGGAGCGCACCCACGACATCATCCGCGGCGCGCTCGATCGCTCGCCGCTCTACGGCGGCGTCATCGAGGGCGTCGGCCCGCGCTACTGCCCGTCGATCGAGGACAAGGTCGTGCGCTTCGCCGACAAGGCCTCGCACCAGATCTTCATCGAGCCCGAGGGCCTCGAGACGACCGAGGTCTATCCGAACGGCATCTCGACCTCGCTGCCGTTCGACGTGCAGCTCGCGCTGGTCCGCTCGATCGCCGGCCTCGAGCACGCGCACGTGACGCGGCCGGGCTATGCGATCGAGTACGACTATTTCGATCCGCGCGGCCTCGATGCCTCGCTGGAGACGAAAGGCGTCCCCGGCCTCTACTTCGCCGGCCAGATCAACGGCACGACCGGCTACGAGGAAGCCGCGGCGCAGGGCCTCGTCGCCGGCCTCAACGCCGCGCGCGCGACGCAGGGCCTCGCGCCCTGGACGCCGCGTCGCGACGAGGCCTACATCGGCGTGCTGATCGACGATCTCGTCACGAACGGCACGAGCGAGCCGTATCGCATGTTCACCTCGCGCGCCGAGTATCGGCTTCATCTGCGCGAGGACAACGCAGACCTTCGCCTCACCGAGCAGGGCTTCGCGCTCGGCTGCGTGCCAGAGGATCGCCACGACGCCACGCGGCGCAAGCGCGATGCGATCGAACGCGAGAACGAGCGCCTCCGCGGACTCTGGGCGACGCCGGGCAACGCGCTCGGGCGCGCGGTCGAGGCGACGCTCGGCATCGCGCCATCGCGCGAGACGCATGCGCTCGATCTCTTGCGCCGGCCGGAGCTCGGCTACGCGGCGCTCGCGCGCGTCGAGGGCATCGGGCCCGGCGTCGAGGACGCCGCCGTCATCGAGCAGATCGAAGTGCAGGCGAAGTACGCGGGTTATCTCGAGCGCCAGCGCG
>DATFRS010000180.1:0-5137 GCA_035263065.1 Rhodanobacteraceae bacterium | reverse complement strand
CCATGGTGAGAACGGCAAGCCGGAAAGTCCGTGGACGTACACGTTCTACAGCTACTTCCGCGACGACATCGGCGAGTGCTACACGCGCCTCAAGGAAAAGCACCCGCATCTCGCGCGCTGGATCCGCATCGAGATCGCGACTGTCGTCGCGATCTATCTCGCCTGCCTCGCCTACGACTGGCGCGCGTTCCTCGCGCTGGTGCCGTTCTACTATTTCGGCCACTCGCTGTCGTCGCTGAACGGCTACTACGAGCACTTCAAGGGCGATCCCGACACGCCGATCGCGTGGGGCGTCAGCACGTACAACAAACTCTACAACTGGACGTGGCTCTACAACGGCTACCACGCCGAGCATCACTACCGCCCGAAGGTGCACTGGACGCGCATGATCGAGCTGCGCGACCGCATCCGCGACGAGCAGGCCGCCAAAGGCGTTCACGTCATGGGCTGGTGCCACGCGCTAGGATTCCTCGACCGCGCGCCGCCGCGCTACACGTCCATCGGGAACCCGCGCGAGAGCGGCGCGGTCTGAGCGCCGCGCCGGCTCGCTTCACCGCGGCGCGTTCGCGCGTCGCCTCGCCCGTCACTGCAGGGAAGCCGCCCATGTCGAAGCGTCCGTTGTTCTTCCTCTCGCTCGCGGTGTTCGCGTGCGGCCACGCCCTCGCCGCCGCGACCGCGCCGTCGAACGACCGCATCGTCGCGAACGTCGATCCCGACAAGCGCATCAGCCTCGGCGAGCCGCGCGCCGCGTGGATCTCGCCGGCACAGGACGTCGGCGCCGTGCCGGACGATCTTCCGCTGACGCAGCTCAGCGTCGTGCTCAAGCGCTCGCCCGAGCGGCAGCAGGCGTTCGAGCAGCTGATCCGCGAGCAGCAGGATCCGGCGTCGCCGAACTATCACCGGTGGCTGTCGCCGCGCGAAGTCGGCGAGCGCTTCGGCGCGACCGAGCACGATCTCGATGCGATCTCGGGCTGGCTGCACGCGCAGGGACTCAGCGTCGATTCGGTCTCGAACAGCCGCACGCGCATCCGCTTCAGCGGCAGCGCGGCTGCGGTCGCCGCGGCGTTCCGGACTGCGCTGCGCTACTACCAGACCGGCAACGAAAAGCGCATCGCGAACGCGTCCGACGCCGAGATCCCCGCTGCGTTCGCCGACGCCGTCGCCTCGATCGCGGGCCTCCAGACCGTGCGCTACCGCCCGTCGCTGCACCTGACGGCGCCGATGCAGAGCCGTGCCGCATCGCCCGAGCCCGCGGGCACGTACTGCCCCGGCGCGGGACAGGATTGCCAGTACAACATCTTCCCGGCCGACTTCGCGGTCATCTACAACCTGACGCCGCTCTATCAGCAGAACCTGCGCGGCAGCGGTCAGCACATCGCGGTCGTCGGCCGCGCGCGCGTCTACCAGCCGGACATCGACCACTTCCAGAGCCTCGCCGGCGTCAGCGGCAGCGATCCCGTCGTGACGGTTCCGCCGGACGGCACCGATCCCGGCTCGCCGCTCTCGACCTGCAGCGACACGTCGTCGTCGACCTGCGGCAATCCGAGCGACGCGTTCAACGACCAGGCCGAGGCGACGCTCGACGTGCAGCGCGTCGGCAGCGTCGCGCCGGGCGCGGCGATCGATCTCATCGTCAGCGACGACACCAACAGCATCGACGGCATCAACATCGCGATCGACTACGCGATCGACCACGATCCGCCGCCGGCGAAGGTGCTCAGCATCAGCTTCACGTCGTGCGAGGCCGACAACAGCCGCGCGGTCGCCGAATCGCTCGACGATTTCTTCGGGCAGGCCGCGGCCGAAGGCATCTCGGTGTTCGTAGCGTCGGGCGACGCCGGCGTCGCCGGCTGCGCGGCGCTCGACTCGGCGCCGCAGCCCGGCGAGCCGAAGAGCACGAACATCCTCTGCTCCTCGCAGTACGTCACCTGCGTCGGCGGCACCGAGTTCGCCGATTCGGAAAATCCGGCCGCGTACTGGCATTCGACCAACGCCGCGAATTTCCTCTCGGCGATCGGCTATATCCCCGAAGGCGCGTGGAACGAGCCGCTCAACAGCCACGGTACGCCGCAGCTCGCGTCGTCGGGAGGCGGCATCAGCGCGTACCTGCCGAAGCCGTCGTGGCAGACCGGTCCCGGCGTGCCGGGCGCGAACGGCCGCTACACGCCCGACGTGTCGCTGCACGCCTCGACGCACGAAGGCTATTTCACGTGCATGGCCGCGGCGAACGGCTCGTGCGTGGTCGCGACGAGCGGCTCGTTCTCGTTCATCGCGGGCGGCGGCACGTCGGCGTCGGCGCCGGGCATCGCCGGCATCGCGGCGATCCTCAACCAGAAGACCGGCAGCGCGCAGGGCAATCTCAATCCGCGGCTCTACCAGCTCGCGCAGAGCCCGGGCAACGGCGTGTTCCACGACGTGACCGTCGCGTCGAGCGGCGTGTCCGGCTGCACGCTCGCGACGCCGAGCCTGTGCAACAACTCGACGCCGGGACCGAGCGGACTTTCCGGCGGACTCGCGGGCTACATGGTCGGCACCGGCTACGACGAAGCGACCGGCCTCGGCTCCGTCGACGCCGCGAATCTCGTCGCGAGCTGGAGCGGATCGAGCGCCGCGTTCGATCTCGATCAGGTCGGCCTCACCGGCGCATGGTACAACCCGGCGACGAGCGGCCAGGGCGTCGTCATGCAGGTCGCGCCGGATTTCTACGGCCCCGGTCGCGGGCTGATGTTCGGCGGCTGGTTCACGTTCGATACGAGCGCCGCCGGCGGCCAGCGCTGGTACAGCGTGCAGGGCGAAGTCGATTCCGGCGCCGCGTCGGCGACGATGCCGATCTACCGCTCCGAAGGCGGCAACTTCGCGGCGCCGCCGAACGTCGGCGTCGCCAGTGTCGGCGAGGCGACGTTCGCGTTCAGCGACTGCACGCACGGCACGCTCGAATACGCTTTCAGCGACGGCAGCGGCCGCAACGGCACGATTCCGCTGACGCGCCTCGGCTCGAACGTGTCCTGCTCGTCGAGCGGCGGCACGCCGGCGCCGCCGTCGTATCTCCTGTCGGGCGCGTGGTACGACCCGGCGACGAGCGGCCAGGGTCTCCTGTTCGATCTCGATCCGACTGGGGGCACGCTGTTCGTCGCGTGGTACACCTATGCGCTGAACGGCGCGCAGATCGGCGGCGCAGCGAGCCAGCGCTGGTATTCGATGCAGGCGTCGTACACGCCGGGCGTCGCGACGATCGGCAACATCGCGATCTTCGAGAGCAGCGGCGGCGTGTTCGATCACGCGGCCACGGTCACGACGACGCAGGTCGGCACGGCGAGCATCGCCTTCACCGGCTGCACCGGCGCGACGCTGACGTACCACTTCACCGGCGGTGCGAACAGCGGACGCCAGGGCTCGATCCCGCTCGTGCGCGTTTCGCCGGCCGTTGCGGGTTGCAGTCCGTGATTGAAAAGGCGCCGCGACGTTGCCGTCGCGGCGCCATGACGCTTCGCGACGGCGTCAGTTGAAGCCGTTCGCGAGGATGATGTCCGAGTTGAGCTGGAGCGCGCCGATCTCCGGGAAGTCGCCGGTCGAGAGGCGCGGGAAGCCCGCTCCCCGCTGATCGAAAAAGAGCCCGAGCGGATTCGTGCCGCCGAAGGTGTCCCAGACGCCCGGCGTCGGGACGTGCGTCAGCGTGAGGCCTCCGTTGTCGGCCAGCGGATGCAGGCCGGGATCGTCGTTCGACGTGTCGACCGGACACGGCACGCCGCACAGGCCCACGTTGTTGTGGCCGCCGAGGAAGCCCGAGCCCGGCTTGCCGGTGAGATCGGTCGTCGGAAACGGCGCGGCGTCGTTGACGTTGTTGGCGAGAATCGAGCTGTCCATCTCGCCGCCGACGCCGACAAAAACGCCGGCGCCGAAATACGACGTGCCGTCGGTCCATTGGTGCGAGGTGTTGAAAGCGACCGTGCTGTTGTAGATGTTGAGCGGCCCGCGCGAATAGACGCCGCCGATCAGCGTCGCCGTGTTGCCCGACACGGTGCTGTTGACGAGAGCCGACGTCGCGCCGCCGTTGTCGGCGAACGCGAGACCGCCCATGCGCGCCGACTGGTTGCCGGACACGGTCGAGCCGACGACCAGCGATCCGCCGCGCGCGAACACGCCGCCGCCGAACGACGGCGTCGCGCTCTGGCCGATCGCGACGTTGTAAGCGACCGTCGAGTAGATGCCGACGAAGCCCTGGTTCGCGTAGATGCCGCCGCCGCTCGCGTAGCCGCTGCCGGCCGCCTGCGCTTCGCTCGTCGTGACGCGGCTGTTCTGGAGCTGCACGATGCCGCCGGCCCAGATCGCGCCGCCGAGCGCCGGATTCGAGCCGACGCTGACCGCGTTGCAGGCGCTGACGTGCACGTTGGTCGCGAGCACGTTGCCTTGCGTGTGGATGCACGAGCCGAGCGCCGGACCATCGCTGCGATAGTTGAATCCTTTCTCGATCGAAAGATCGTTGACGATCAGCGTGCCGGCGCCGGCGTGATAGAGCACCTGGCTCGCGAGCCCGCCGTCGATCGTGAGGTTGCCGACACCGGGCCCCTGGAACGCGAGATTGTTCTGCAGGATCACGATCGCGCCGGTGGTCAGCGAGATGCGGCTGCAGGTGAGCGCCGAGAGATCGATCTCGTCGTCCGTCGCCGCATTCGCGACCGCGTCGCGCAGGCTGCCGGGACCGCTGTCGTCGCAGTTGCTCACGACGGCGTCGGCGTGCGCCGGCGGTACCGAAAGGATCGTCGCGCCGAGGCGCGCGGCGAGGTCGTGCAGGTCCGGCGTTCGCACGGCTGCATCGGCGAACGATGCCGACACGGCGCAGATTCCCGCGAGCGCCATTGCGAGGGGGCGCATCCGCTGCGCATGGACGTGAATCGAGATTCCTTGCTTCGTCATGTCTCCTCCGGTGGTGGATCGCCCGGAGTTCCCTTGGCTCCGGGCACGTCACGGATCGTCCGATCCGCTGCCCGAAGAACGCTGATGCGCAGGTGTTTGAGACACGACGTCGCGTTGCACGCGCCACATGATCGACGTGCGAAATTCCACGTTTTCGCCGCGGAAACAGCGGGTGCCATTCGACGTTACGAAGCCGGCGCGTTCAGTGTGCCGAGAAAGGCTT
>DATFRS010000179.1:0-3586 GCA_035263065.1 Rhodanobacteraceae bacterium | reverse complement strand
GCGGCGCGTCGATGCGCCACTGCGAAACCAGCACGAAATCGCGAGTCGTCGCCATGTGCGCTCCGCCTAGGGCCAGAGGATCGCGAGCAGGATGATCGCGATCAGCGAGAACTTGATCGTGTAGTAGAGCCGCTTGCGTGTCTTGCGGATGTGCTTGGTGCGCAGCTTCACCCGGTAGACGTAGGCGAACGCCTTGTTCAGCGCGCCGGTGCGGTCGCCTTCGGTGTTCGGCGACGCGCCGGCCGCGATGACGCGCCGCGCGAACCAGCGATTCAGCGCGCGCGCCCACCCGAACCGGAGCGGCCGCTCGACGTCGCAGAAGAGAATGATGCGATCGTGCTCCGTCGCGTTCTCGGCGCGATGGATGAACGTCTCGTCGAACATCACCGCCTCGCCGTCGCGCCAGGCGTAGCGCTGGCCGTCGACCTCGATGTAGCAGCGGTCGTCACCCGGCGTCACGAGGCCGAGGTGATAGCGCAGCGAGCCCGCATAGGGATCGCGATGCTTGCGCAGCGAGCCGCCGGGCGGGAGCTCGGCGAACATCGCGGCCTTGACGCTCGGGATCGTGCGCAGCAGCTCCGTCGTGCGCGGGCAGAGTTCGCTCGCCGACGGATGCGCGTCGTCGTACCACTTGAGGTAGAAGCGCTTCCAGCCGCGCCGGAAGAACGAGTTGAAGCCGACGTCGTCGTAGCGGTCGGACGCGCGGATGCGCCGCGCTTCACGGAGCGCGAGCGCTTCCTCGCGGATGTCCTGCCAGCGGTCGCGCAGCGGCGCGAGCTCCGGAAACGCGTCGATCGGCGCGTACGGCTTCGCGCGCACGCTCGAGCACGCGTACAGCAGGACGTTGAGCGGCGCCATGAACGTCGAATGGTCGGTCATCTGCCGCCACGGCCGGAGGCGCACGCGGCCGCGGAGGTGGACGTAGACGCCCGGCAGCACGAGCAGGGCGAAGATCAGGTATTTCCAGGGCACGATCGAAGCTCACGGCACGCGGCGCGGACGCCGCCGGCGCCCATTCTGCACCGGCTTCAGCCCGGCGTGGGGGTGTGCCGGCGCGGCATCGTCAGCGGCATCGACTTCATCGCTTCGAGCAGCGCCCGCATCTGCTCGCGCCGGAGCGGCTCGGAAAAGAAATTGCCCTGCCCCTGCGTGCAGCCCTGCAGCGCGAGCCACTGCAGCTGCCCCTCGGTCTCGATGCCTTCGGCCGCGGTCTTGAGACCGAGATCGTGCGCGAGCCCGATCACGGCGCGGATGATCGCCGCCGAATCGGTGTTGCGGCCGATGTCGCGCACGAACGACTGGTCGATCTTGATCTTGTCGACCGGGAACGAACGCAGCGAGCGGAGCGACGAGTAACCCGTGCCGAAGTCGTCCATCGACAAGGCGATGCCGATGCCGTGCAGGTCGTGCAAGGCCATGCGCGTCGACGCGCTCTCGGCGAGCAGGGCGCTCTCGGTGATCTCGAGCTCGAGCCGCGACGGCGAGAGGCCGTTCCGGTTCAGCGCGCCGACGACGTCGAGCACCAGGCCCGGCTGATCGAGCTGCAGCGGCGACAGGTTCACCGCAACGCGCACTTCGCGCGGCCACTCGGCTGCGGCGGCGCACGCCTCGTGCAGAGCCCAGTCGCCGAGCGCGCCGATGAAACCCATCTCCTCGGCGATCGGGATGAAGTCCGATGGCGGCACCGCCCCGCGCACCGGGTGCTGCCAGCGGAGCAGCGCCTCGACCGCGACGAGCTCGCCGGTCTCGAGCGCGACGATCGGCTGGTAGACGAGGCTGAACTCGCCGGCCGCGAGCGCGTGGCGCACGTCCTGCTTCAGCTGGCGCCGAAGCTGCATCACGACGTCCATCTCGGGCGAGAAGAACCGGTAGGTGTCGCCGCCTTCGCGTTTGGCCACATAGACGGCCATGCCGGCGCAGCGCGACAGCTCCTCGAGGTCCATCGAGCCCGCCGCCGCGTGCGCGATGCCGATGCTGACCCCGATCGCGACGCGCTCGTCGTCGAGCTCGAAGGGCTTGCCGATCGCATCGATGATGCGCTCGGCGAGCGCGCCCGCCTCGCTGCGGCCGTCGGCCGAGATCAGCACGACGCCGAACTCGTCGCTGCCGAGCCGCGCGAGAAACGCCGCGGCGTCGGCGCTGGCGACGAGGCGCTGCGTCACGGCTTCGAGCAGCAGATCGCCGATGCGGTGGCCGAGCGTGTCGTTGACGGCCTTGAAGTCGTCGAGGTCGACGTGCAGCAGGCTGACGGTCGACCCGCGCGCCATGTTGGCGAGGATCGCGGCGACGCGATCGAGGAACTGCGTGCGGTTAGGCAGGCGGGTCAGCGTGTCGTAGTAGGCGAGCTGGTGGATGCGCGAGTGCGCCTCGTCGTGCTCGATCGCGATCGCGCAGATCTGCACGCAGGTCTCGACGATCCGGCGCTCGATGTCGGACGGCCCGCGCGGCTCGCGGTAGTAGAACGCGAACGTGCCGACGACGCGGCCGTCGCGCGCCTTGATCGGGCTCGACCAGCAGGCGAAGAGGCCGTGCATCAGCGCGAGCGCCTTGTAGTCGGCCCAGAGCGGATCGTTCGCGATGTCGACGACTTCGACCGGCTCGCCGCGATACGCGGCCGTGCCGCACGAGCCGGCGCTCGGGCCCATCGACAGGCCTTCGAGCGCGGCCGAATACGCGGACGGCAGGCTCGGCGCGGCAAGCGGGTGCACGAAGCCTTGCGTGTCGACGGTGAGGATCGAGCAGAGCACGCCCGGCGCGAGCGTTTCGGCGCGGACGCAGACGAGATCGGCGATCTGCGGCAACGCGGCGCCGCGCGCGACCATTTCCAGAATCTCGTTCTGGAGCCGCTGCAGCAATCCCGAGGACGCCACGCCCGTCATTGCGATTCCCGCCCGCCTCGCGTGCGCACGCCAGGCACCTGCGGCGCCGGCGCGAACGGCCGGCGCCGATCCCGATCAACGCGCGGTCATCGTTCCGCCGACCGCTGCGACCGAATCACGACACGGCCATCATAGCGACGCCGGACGGCGTGGCGCACGGTATTTCTACTGAGCGCGCGCCGCGTTCATTTCTGAGGCCGCATGCCCTGATTGCCGCGGCCGTGCGTATGGGCGGGATCGCCGTAGGTCGCCTCGGGCGCGGGCTCCTCGGGCGCTGCGGGCGGCTTCTCACCGTCGAGTCCGCTGGCCGCGGCCGAAAGCGTCGGCGCCAGCGTGTGCTGGCCGGTGTATGCGTTCGGGGCCGGATAGCTCGGGCCCTGCTTCACGCGGGCCTGCTTGGCTTCGAGGAGCTCCTGGAAATGACGGCGCGCGACGGCCGGGCTCACCGGACGCTTGCGTGCGGCCGGGGCCGCTGCGGTCTTGCGCTGCGCGCGTTTCGCGGCGGACCGTTTCGCGGTTGCACGCTTCGAGCGCGCGGCGGTCGACGGCGCGCGGCGCGCGGCTGAACGACCCTTCTTCGCGGCGGTGCGTGTCTTGCGCGCGGCCGATGCCTTCTTCGCCGGCCGCCGGGTCGCGCTTTTCTTGCGCGCTTTGTGTGCCGCCGTGCGCGTGCTCTTCGCCGCCTTGCGCGGCGCCCGCGCGGCGCT
>DATFRS010000178.1:0-3613 GCA_035263065.1 Rhodanobacteraceae bacterium | reverse complement strand
ATGCGCAGCACTTCGAGCGCCGTCCGCAGCGGCGCCAGCGGATTCCGGAGCTCGTGCGACAAGGTCGCCAGGAATTCGTCCTTCCTGCGGTCGGCTTCGATGAGCGCGTCCTGGGCGCGCTTGCGTTCCGTCATGTCCACGACCACGCTCACACATCCGTAGATCTTCCCGTGCGAGTCGTAGAGAGGCTCGACGTTGTTCTGCACGTAGAGCACGCTGCCGTCGGCCCGCACGAGCTCGATTTCGTTGCTCACCGGCGTGCGGTGCGCGACGGCATACTGCATGGGCAGCTCGGAGGTCGGGATGTCCTTGCCGTTGCGCTGAATGCGGTAGCCCGGCGCGCCGCCGGCCGCCGGCGACAGCGAGATGTTGGCGTCTTCCGGGGTGCCGAGCAGCGCCGCGAGCGCGCGGTTGGCCGTGATGACCCGGCACTCTGGATCATGCGCGATGGCAATCGGAATTGGCGCACGCTCGATGATCGCCTGCAGTGCGAGCAGACGCTGCCGCACATCATCGAGCCCGAGGCTGTTGATCGCGTCGAAAAGACGGTCGCTCAAAGTGAAAATGGAAAAGTGAAAGGTAAGGGATCGGCCCTCGAAATTCTACCTTCTCACGTTTCCAGCCTTTCACGCTTCCGCGTTTCCAGCCGTTCACGCCTCCGCGCGCGCCGCCGCAGCGCCCAGGATCGCCGTGAGATCGCGGCCGAACGGTCTCTTCAACGCCGACCGCGCCGCGAGCGTCAGTTCCTCCTCGAGCAGCGCCCTCGCCGCCGGCGCTTCCGACGAGACGCGCTGCGCGTAGATGCCTCGCGCGCACTCCAGATTGTCCTGCAGACGCCGGCGCAGGTCGGCCCCCTTCTTGTGGGCCGACACGTCGGCGGCGTACATGTTTTCCAGCTCCGTGACGAGGTTTGCCGCGTAGGCACGCAACTCCCCGATCGCCTTCATTTCGGCGGGGAGGCGGACGAGCAGCGGCGCCGCCAGCTGCCGCAGGATCAGCGCGAAGGTCCGCCGGAGCTCCGTAGCGGCGAACGCCTGGTACGGCTGGTCCGAATCGTCCGCATACAACACGGCGCACAGGTCGCCCTCGAGATCGATCGGCAGCGCCAGCGCGCAGGCCGGCGTGCCGCCGAACGGCGTGCCGGCCGCCTGCGCGAGCGCCTCTGCGGACAGCATTTCGATCTGGCCCGACGTGACGGCGCGGTCGAGGATGGCCGCGATTTCCTGCGGAATCTCCAGGTGCGTGTAGTCGCTCGGGAAATCGAAGCCGACGTGCTGGACCGCTTCGAGCCGATCGAGTCCGACCTTGAACAGCGCGACGCGCCGGAATTCCGTCGCCAGCGAGTCGACGACGGCGGCGAGCACCTCGTCTCCGCTCGAGACCGTCGCGAACGTCGCCGACACCGCGAGCAGCCGGTCGAGCGTTCTCGACACGAGAGCGATGGCCTGATCGCGGATCGCTCGCGCCTGTTCGGCGGTCGCCTGCGCCGCGCGCGCCCTGGTGTCCTCCGCGGCGCGCAGCGCATCGCCGAGCTTCGATGTGAGGTCCTGCTGCGTGGCGATCGATTCCGCGAGCAAGGTGTCCGACGCGTGCTGCAGCGAGTCGCGCTCGGCGCGGAGCGCCTGCACGTTGTTCCGGAGCGCGTCGGCCTCGCCGCGCTGCGACTCGGATTGGGCTCGGAACCTGTCGAGCTGGGCGCGGAGCGCGTCGGCCTCGTCCCGGAGGCGGGACCGTTCGGTTTCGAGCTGGGCGTGGGCGCGCTCGAGCGCGGCGCGAGCGTCGGTTTGCTCCGTCAGCGCCCGCAGGATCTCCATGCGCTGGGCGTTGACGGCGTCGATCGCGATTTGCGCCTCCGCGGCCGCCTTGGCGCGCGCCGATTCGATGGCCGCGTCGGCAGCTTGAGCTAGACGGTCGAGAACGACCGAGAGATCTTTTGTGGCGGAAGCGCGGAAATCCATCACTACGGGAGAGGCCCGGCGGGGCCGAGAGCAACGATCGCGCCGATCGAGCCGGCTGTGCAGCTGGCGGATATTCCACTGTAGTACAGAGAGTTGCGAGAGGCGGGCGCCATGCTCGCTGCCGAGCCGATCACCATCTTGGGGCGTCGCCCACAATTGCGTAATCTGCCGCGTTGGCGAAGGACCCGGAGCATGTGCGTAGAGTTGTTTCGGCGGGTTTTGAGGCTGAGTTTATGGCGGCCAAGTAGCGCGATGTCTATGCTTTACCTGATGACAAATGCCGACAAATCCGCGATCGATTCCTCCTATAATTTCCGACTGGTTTCGTCCGTTTGTGGGGATATCGATGACACGAGCGATTGCCATCTTATGCGGAGCCTTTCTCTTCACCGCTGGCCTCGTGGCGCAGAAGGCCCCTGCCGCCAAACGTCCTTCCCAGCGGCCCTCAGTTCAGACAACACCGCCGACGCCACGCAAGCCGCCGATGGCGGTTTCGCACGCGGCGGACGCATCGGCCGCTGAAGCGCAGGCGGCCCTCGTCAAGCAGTACTGCGCGGGGTGCCATAGCGAAAAAGGCAAAGCGGGTGGACTCTCGCTTGTGTCGTTCGATCCCGCGCAAGCCGCGCAGCACGCCGACATCTCCGAGAAGATCATCCGCAAGCTCCGCGCGGGCATGATGCCTCCGCCCGGCGCCCGGCGTCCGCCCGACGACGCGTTGAACGAGTTCGTCGGCGCGCTCGAGACTCGCGTGGACGCTGCGGCCGCGCTCAACCCGAATCCAGGACGCCGCACGTTCCAGCGGCTCAATCGCGCGGAGTACGCGCGGTCGGTGCGCGAGCTCCTGGATTTCGATGTCGACGTCAACGCCTTCCTCCCGCCCGACACGATGAGCGCCGGCTTCGACAACATCGCCGACGTGCAGAACCTGTCGCCGACGCTGCTCGAAGGGTACCTGCGCGCCGCGTCCAAGATCTCGACGCTCGCGCTCGGCGATCGCGGCGCGAGCCCGAGCGAGGTCACCTACAAGGTGCCGCGCACGCAGTCGCAGAACCGGCACATCGACGGCACGCCGTGGGGGACGCGCGGAGGCATCGCCGTCACGCACACGTTCCCGGCCGACGGCGAGTACACGTTCCGCATCATGCTGCATGGCACGCCGGTCGGCGATCTCTTCGGCAGCGTGTTCAGCCGCAACGAGCAGCTCGAGATCTCGATCAACGGTGAGCGCGCCGCGCTCCTCGACATCGACTTCCGGATCAGCGAAAAGGACAAGGCCGGCCTGAACATCGTCTCGCCGCGCGTGCGCGTCAGCGCGGGACCGCAGAAGCTGGCCGCAGCCTTCATCCAGAAATTCGACGGCGTCTTCGACGATCTGATCGCGCCGATCGACTACACGCTGGCCGATACGGAGTACGGCGACAGCGTCGGCATCACCGCGCTTCCGCACCTGCGCGACTTCAGCATCACCGGTCCGTACATCGTGACGGGCGTGTCCGACACGCCGAGTCGCCGCCGCGTCTTCGTCTGCCGGCCGCTCTCGGCCGCGGAGGAGCTGCCATGCGCGCGGCGCATCGTCGGCCAGCTGGCGAGCCAGGCGTACCGGCGTCCCGCCAGCGGCGAGGACGTCGAGTCGCTGATGGGCTTCTATTCCGAGG
>DATFRS010000177.1:0-7660 GCA_035263065.1 Rhodanobacteraceae bacterium | reverse complement strand
GTGTGGGGTTCGCAAGATTGCCCTCACCCCGTGCCCTCTCCCGCAAGCGGGCGAGGGGGAGTGAGCGTCGCGCAGAGCGCGACTGCGTTACTCGTTTTGAAGCGGGGGGCCGTTAGCTCAGTTGGTAGAGCAGGAGACTCTTAATCTCTTGGTCCTAGGTTCGAGTCCTAGACGGCCCACCACTCATCGATAGAAAGCCCAGGCGACCGCGTTGCGGGCCTGGGCTTTTTTTCTATGCGCGCGATGCGTGCTCACGCATCGAAACCGTCCCAGAAGATCGCGTCGGCATCTTCCTGCAGCTCGTAGGCGCCGATGTCGACGCCGCCGCCGGCCTCGCGCGCGAAGGCCGAGCCGCGCTGGTCGTGCGCGAGCCCGAGCGGATTGTCGCCCCGATCGATCGCCGCGCTGTCCGGATAGAGCGCGACCGTTTCCGTCGGCCCGCCGTTGGCGTGCAGCGCGCGCAGGCGCGGATCGTCGGTCAGCGTGTCCGGCGGCGTCGCCAGCGTCGACGCGGGAATCAGGTTGTGCGATCCCGACACGCTCGACGTGCCCTGGCCGGAAAGATCGCGCTCCGCGGCGCCCGAGATGTTCTTCGCGATGATCGTGCTCTGCAGCTCGACCGCCGCATCGTAGAGACCGAGCCCGCTGGCCTCGCTCGCGTTGCTCGTGTTGAAGGCGATCGTCGTGTTCTGCACGGTCGCGGTCGCGGACGTCAGGATCGTGAGCCCGCCGCGGTGGAACGCGGTGTTGTCGGCGATCGTGCTGTTGCGGATGTCGATCGCGTCGCCGAAGAACAGGGCGCCGCCGCCGCTGTAGGCGTGATTGTTCGAGATCGTGCTGCCGAGGAGATAGATCGGTGCGTTGGCCTGCACGCCGCCGCCTTGCGAGCGGTAGTCGAGCGCCGCGTCGCCCGTGTCGACATTGTCGGCGAGCGTGCTGTACTTCATCGTGAAGCCGCCGGGTGCATTGACGCCGACGCCGAGCGTGATCCCGCTCTTGGCACGCACGCCCGTCACCACGCTTCCCACCATCGCGACCGCGATAGCGCTGACGCCGCCGCCGTCGAGCTCGTCGTCTGCGGTGACCGTGGCGATGCATCCGTCGACGCGCGAGCCCGTGAGCGTGACGTTCTGCCCCGCGAAGACGCAGCCGCCGCCGCGGATGCTCGTCGTGGTGTCGAATTCCGACGTCAGCGTGCAGTTCGTGATCACGGCGTCGTGCAGGGCGATCGAGCCACCGTCCGAAAGCACGCAACCGCCGCGCGTGCCGTGGTAGCTCCCGCCGCGATAGGTTCCGTTCGCGATCGTGAGGTCGTCGACGGCCAGCGTGCCGCCTCCCTCGTGCAGCAGCACGCGATCGTGCGTGGCGGCGTCGATCGTCAGGCCCGCGCTGCCCGGCCCCTGCAGCGCGAGATCGTCCTGCTGGACGACGAGCTCGCTGTTCAGCGTGATGACGCTGCACGCGAGCGCCGTGAGATCGATCGTGCCGCCGTCGGCGACGTCGGCGATCGCATCGCGCAGGCTCCCGGCGCCGCCGTCGTTGCAGTTCTGCACGACGATCGTGTCGCCGGCGACGCGCGGCGGCCGCGCCGACGCCTGTCCCGGCGCGAGCCCGATGCATGCCGCGATGACCGCCGCCGCCAACGGATCGCGAAGACCTTCGCTTCGGGTGTCCATGCGCCGCCCCTCCCTGCGCGCGAGGTTAGGCAGCGGCACTTCGCGAGTCCAGTGCGCCGTTGGAATCGTCCGATCGAGCGAGGTTATGACGGCATGTCGCAAATACGCGCCAAATATCGTGTTACGTGCTTGATTTCCCGATATCAGGTCTCCTCATGCGAAGTCATTCCGTGTCACGATCCACGACGCGCAAGCCCCGCGCTCTCGCGCTCTTCGTCGCCACCTGCTGCGCGTACGCGACGGCCTCGCCGGCACCGCACGGTTCAGGCGGCACGACGCAGGTGTTCACCGACCGCGCCGCGTTCATGGCCGCGCTCGACGGCGCGCGCTTCGAGAACAAGTTCACCGACGTCTCGCCCGGCGCGAGCGGCGGCTTGCGCTATGCGCAGAGCGGCTTCGAGTATCTCGTCTTCACGCAGTTCCAGGCGAGCAGCGCCTTGTACAACGGCCGCAACTCGGTCTCCACGGACCGCGCGACCGACGAGGTCGTGCTGACGCTGACCAGCGACACGCCGGTCAACGCGATCGGCGGCAACTTCTGGTCGACCGATTTCGCGCAGCGTCCGGTCGCCGGCACGATCACCGTGACGCTGAGCGACGGCACGATCGAGGCGATCGATTCGACGGGCCCGTCGAACTTTATCGGCTTCATCGCGCCGGAGCCGATCTTCGGCGTCACGGTCGACGCGCCCGACAACGCCGATGCGCCGCCCGGCACGTCGGGCGACCGCTGGCCGACGATGACGAATGTGGTCGTGGGGAACGGCTCATGAGCGCGCGCCTGCTGCGGCAATTCGCGACCGTGCTTCTCCTCGTCGCAGTTCAACTCGCGCACGCCGAGCTCGGCGTGACCGCGACGAGCGACGAGAGCGGCTATGTCCGCGGACGGACGAACACGTTCACGTTCCGCCTCGAACTCTTCTCGAATGTGTTCGAGCTCGCCGACAACATCCACTTCGCGTTTCCGCCGGGCGTGACGGTTTCGGCCGCGCGCTACGTCAACGAAGGCTTCACGAACTGTCCGGACGCGCTGCTGCTCGTGCTCGGCATGGGCACGAGCGACGGCGGCTGGTTCAATCCCGGCCACCCGAGCGGCTGCGGACGCTTCGATTCGTCGGCCGACGGCACGGCACACGTGTTCTCGATCGACGCCGACGTTCCGGCGACGTACGTCGGCGACCTGCCGGTCGACGTGATCGTCGAAGGCGACGAATGCTGCGATCCGCCGCCGCACGGCGGCACGGTGACGCTGACGTTGCCGGACACGGCGTCGCGGGCGACCTGGAACTTCGACGAGGTCGTCGCGCCGGCGCTGTCCGCAGGCTGGCAGTCGTCCGTCGTCGACGGCGGCGTCCCGTGGATCACGACGCGCGCCGGTGCCGACACGCGACCGAACGACGCGCGCACGACCGCGCCCGACGTGCGCGGCGAATCGATTCTCGTCAGCGCGCCGGTGGCGGTCGCAGCGGCGGGCGGCGAACTGCGCTTCCGCCATCGCTACGCGACGGAGGAAGGCCGCGACGGCGCCGTGCTCGAGATTTCGATCGACGGCGGCGCGTTCGAGGACATCGTCGCGGCCGGCGGCGCGTTCCGCGCGGGCGGCTACGACGGCCATATCGACGATGCATGCGCGGGCACCGACGCGAATCCGCTCGCCGGGCGCGACGCATGGACCGGCCTGCAGGCGACTTACGGCACCGTCGCGGTGACGCTGCCCACCGCGGCCGCCGGCCATCTCGCGCAGTTCCGCTGGCGCGTCGGCACCGATTGCACGGGCACGGTGCCCGCGCCGAACGGCTGGTGGCTCGACGGCGTCGTCGTCGGTCCGTCGGCGCCCGCGGGCGCAGCGGGCCCAGACGCGCTATCGGCATCGCTCGAAGCGGGCGCGCATCGCAGCGACGTGCTGAGCATCGGCAACGTCGGCGGCGGTTCGCTCGATTACACGGTGACGACCGCGAGCACCGATTGCGCGGCGCCGTCGGACGTCTCGTGGCTCGGTGCCGCGGCGAGCGGAACCGTGGGCGGCGGCGAGCACGTCGATCTCCCGCTGCGCATCGACGCGAGCGCGCTCGCGGCCGGCACGTACTCTGCGTTCGTCTGCGTCGCGATGTCGGATGCCGCGACGCTCGCGATGCCGGTCGACCTCGACGTCAAGGACGCGACGTGCGCTTTCGCCGACCGCATTCTCGCGAACGGGTTCGACGACGGCTCGATCGGCGAGTGCGGCACGTCGGTGCGCACGTTCACGCGCCGCGACGCGTTCCTGTTCCAGACCGCCGACGGCTTCGCAGAGGATCACTACACCGGCCTTCGCACCGGGCGCCTGACCGGCCCGATCGAATTCGGCAACGGCGTATTCGACTACTCGGTGTTCACGGTCGACGGCGAAATCAATTCGCTGTTCCTCGTCGGCGGCACCGGCGTGCTGTCGGGCACCGTGCCGGGGAACCACGTCGCCGTGACGTTCGCCGGCACGCCGGTCACGGCGTTCGGCGGCAACTTCTTCGGCACCGAGTTCACGACGCACACGGCGCCGGCGACGACGATGGTCGTCAACTTCGACGACGGCCGCAGCGACACCTTCACGACCGGCCGCGATGCGTTCCGCGGCTACGTCACGACGACGCCGATCCACGCCGTCTCGTTCGTCGCGCCGGATCAGACGCCGGAAGGCGACCTGCTCGACGCGGTAATCGACAACGTGATCGCCGGCCGCTCGCGCTGAGCGTCGTCATCGCGGCTCGCACCGGTATCGGCCGGTGCGAGCCGCGAAGGATCGCGGACCTCAGCGCGTGCCGGCGTCGACGTGGACGTTGTCGAGCCAGTAGCCCTGCACGCGGTCGGACCGGTCGGTGCCGATGCGCCAGCGCACGCGCGCATCGTGGCCGTTCGCGGCGGCCGGCAGGTTGACGACGACCGTGTGGTACCCGTCGCTGTTGCCGCTCCAGGCCTGACGGAGCGCGAGCGGGTTTTCGAAGCCATCGGAGATCGTGCGGTTGTAGCCGCCGCCGACGAACGTGCCGCCGGCGTCGACGATGTCGGCGAACGCGCCGCCGTCGATCGCGATCTCGAGCACGACGCCGTCGTAGCCGGTGATGTCGTCGGCGACCTCGAGCTTGAACTGGTGCAGGAAGCTCAGCTGCGCGTTGGCGCCGACGCGGAACGAAGGCGTCTCGAGCGAGGAGTCGCTCACGCTGGCGACGTCGTCCGCGAACGCGGCGATCGGCTGGCTGAAGACGTCGCTCTCGATCGTGCTCCAGCCCGCGCCGACGCCCGAATGGACGTGGTTCCAGCCCACGGGCAATGCGGGCACGAAGCCCAGGAGCTCGTCGAAGTTTTCGCCGGGCGGAAACGTCGGCGCCGTCGACGGGGCGATCGGGCCGAACTCGAAGTCCGTCGTGAAGATCGTGTCGGCTTGCGTTTCGAACGCGCCGATATCGGGTGCGGCGCCGACCGCGCGGACGAATTCGGTGCGCGCACGCTGGTCTGCGAGGAGGATGTTGTCCGGCGGCTGCCGTCCGGCGTCGATGCCGGGACTTCCGGGCAGGAGCGCCTCGGTCGGCGTGATGCCGCCGTAGTCGGCGAGCCCGCCGAGCAGCGCCGGCGTTCGGATCGTGTCGCCGGGCAGCGCCAGCGGCGACTGCGCCACGAGGTTGTTCGAGCCGACGACGACGGCGCCGCTCTCGCCGGCGACGTCGTAGCCATAGTCCCCGAACGCGGTGTTGTTCGACACCAGCGTGCTGTAGAGGCCGAGCTGCTGCGGTCCGATGTGGATGCCGACGCCGAGCGTCTGGTAGTTCGCGCTGTTGCCGTGCGTCGCCGTGTT
This sequence comes from Rhodanobacteraceae bacterium, assembly GCA_035263065.1. GTDB lineage: Bacteria > Pseudomonadota > Gammaproteobacteria > Xanthomonadales > Rhodanobacteraceae > Dokdonella_A. Next base: position 2,158 of record DATFRS010000177.1, on the reverse strand, counting down.
CGATGCGACGGTCGAGTTCGCGACGATCAGCGGAGCGTTCGAATAGATGCCGCCGATGTAGTCGGCCGCGTTCTCCGCGATCGTGCTGTTCACGATGTATTCGCGGGAGGCGTAGCGGTCCGAGATCGCGATGCCGCCCATGCGCTTGGCGTGGTTGCGAACGATCGCGGAGAACACGACGTAGCAGCCGCCGTGCGTGAAGACGGCGCCGCCGAACGTCGGCGTGCCGCTGTACGACCTCACGTCGTTGTCGGAGAGCGTCGCGTATTCGACGATCACGCCGGCATTGGCGTAGACCGCGCCGCCGCTGGCGTAGCCGTTGCCGCGCGCGACGGCGGCGTTCCCGGAAATCGTGCTGAAGCGCAGGATGGCGTTGCCGCCCGCCCACACGGCGCCGCCGAGCGCGCCGAAGTTCAGGATCGAGCTCGCCGTGCAGTCGTGCACGTCGGTCTCGACGAGCTGCACGTCGGCCTCGGCGTGCACGCAGCCGCCGGTCGCGGCGACGTCGCTCCGGTATTTGCTGCCGTGGGTCAGCGTCATGTTCTCGAGCAGGAGCTGTCCCGAGCCGAGGTGGTAGAAGAGGGCGCTGCCGGGCTCGTTGTTCGAGCCGTCGATGGTCAGGCGATCCCTGCCGGGGCCGACCAGCGTGAGCGACGCCTGTCCCGTCACGATCGCCCCGGTCGTCAGCGAGATCGTGCTGCAGTCGAGCTGGAACAGGTCGATCTCGTCGCCGTCGGCGGCGTTCGCGGCAGCGTCGCGCAGGCTGCCGGGTCCGCTGTCGTCGCAGTTCGTGACCGTGATCGAGTGCGGTGCGTGCGGCGTCGGCGCATCGAAGGCGCGGGTCGGCATCGGCAAGGCGCCCGCGCAGAGCGCCGCAAGGCAAAGCGCCAGCGGCCGCCGGCGCAGTGCGACGGCGGAAAAGGTCTGTTTCTTCATCGTCCCTGCCCTCGTTGTCCCTATTGCCTCGCAGAACGAGATTGGAAAGGGCGATGCGACGCGCCGCGCGTTGCGCGCGTTGAGGATTTGCAAACGAAGAAGCCGCTCGCGCCATCGATCGGCGCGAGCGGCCAGCATTCCGCTACGCGGGGCCGATGCCGACCCGGACGTCGTCGAGCCAGTAGCCCTGCACGCGGTCCGACGAGTCCGTGGCCATGCGCCAGCGCAAGCGCACGCTGTGTCCGACGGCCGACGGCGGGAACGTCGCGACGACTTCGTGATAGCCGTCGCTGTCGTCGCTCCACGCCTGACGGCCCGCGAGCGGGTTGTCGCAGCAGTCCGACAGCGTGCGGTTGTAGCCGCCGCCGAGGAACGTGCCGCCGGCGGTCACGAGGTCGGTGAACGCGTGGCCGTCGATCGAGATCTCGAGCACGACGCCGTCGTAGCCGATGACGTCGGTGTCCGTCTCGAGCTTGAACCGGTGCACGAAGCCGAGCTCGTCGTCGGGTCCGACCGTGAACGCCGGCGTGACGAGCGAGGAATCGCTGATGTCGTTGACGTCGTCCGCGAACGCCGAGACGGGCCGCGTGTGCACGTTGCTCTCGATCGTGCTCCAGCCGCCGCCGGTGCCGGTATGCACGTTCGACCAGCCGGCCGGGAGCGCGGGCACGAAGGCCGAGAGCTCGTCGAAGTTCTCTTCCTGCGGGAACGTGCCCTGCGGCGCGGCGATCGGTCCGAAGTCGAAGCCCGTCGTCAGGAGACGATCGGCCTGGTTTTCGAACGCGCCGATGTCGGGACCCGTGCCGAACCAGCGGCCGAATCCGCGCTGGTCGTTGGCGAGCGGGCCGCTCGGCGGCTGCGTTCCCGCATCGATGCCGGGGCTGCCGGCGCGCAGGGCCTGCGTCGGCGAAAGGCCGCCGTTGTCGGCGACGGCGGCGAGGATCGCCGGCGTCCGGATCGTGTCGCCCGGCACGCCGAGCCCGGACAGCGCGATCAGGTTGTTCGTGCCGACGACGGTCGCGCCGGTCTCGCCGGCGAGGTCGTAGGCGCCCTGACCGAACGCCGTGTTGCCGGAGATCAGCGTGCTGTACGCCGTGAGCACGGACGGCCCCATGTGCACGCCGACGCCGATCGCGTTGTAGGCGACGCCGGCGCCGTACGTCGCGACGTTGTCCGCGATCGTCGAGTTCTCGATCGTGATCGCGTCGTACGAGTAGACGCC
>DATFRS010000176.1:0-9309 GCA_035263065.1 Rhodanobacteraceae bacterium | reverse complement strand
TGACCGTTCGACGGACAGCATCCGCTTCGCGTATTTCGTCGACGTCGCCGACACCGACGTGCCGTCGAACGACTCGACGCCGCTTGCCGAGATGCGCGGCAGCCTGACCTGGCATCTCCTGCGTCGCGGCCGTGCGCTGATGGGTACGCCGGCCGAGCTCGAGAAACACATCGGCGAAACCGTCGCCGCGTTCGGCCCCGAATGCATCGACTGGCTCGGTGTGCCGCTCGTGCGCGGCAACGAAGTCGTCGGGGGCATCGTCGTGCAGAGCTATTCGGAGTCGGCGCGCTTCGGCGAAGAGGAGCGCGCGCTGCTCGCCTACGTCGCGCAGCACATCCTGACCGCGCTCGAGCACAAGCAGGCGCTGACCGAGCTCGAGCGCCACGTCGCCGAGCGCACCGATGCGCTGCGCGAGGCGAACCAGGTGCTGCAGCAGCAGGTCATCGAACGCCAGCGCGGCGAGCACCTGCAGGCCGCGCTGTTCCGCATCGCCGAGCTCGCCAACACGACCGAAAGCCTCGACGAGTTCTACGAAGCGGTGCACCGCGTCGTCGGCAGCCTCCTCTATGCGCGCAACTTCTACATTGCGCTCCTCGCCGACAACCATCACGAGCTGCTGTTCCCGTATTCGGTCGACGAGTTCGATCCGCTGCGCCGTCCGCGCGAGCTCGGCAAGGGCCTCACCGAATACGTGCTGCGCACCGGCACGGCGCTGCTCGCCGACCGCGAGGGCATCGAGCGCCTGCAGGTCTCCGGCGAAGTCGTCTCGTTCGGCACGCTGTCCTCGTGCTGGCTCGGCGTGCCGCTGATCTGCGTCGAGCGTACGGTCGGCGTGCTCGCCGTGCAGAGCTACGCCGACGATCACCGCTACACGCTGCGCGATCAGGAGCTCCTGACGTTCGTCTCGTACCACATCGCGAACGCGCTCGAACGCAAACGCCATGCGGAATCGCTCAAGCACGCGTATGCCGAGCTCGAGCAGCGCGTCGCCGAGCGCACGGCGGAGCTCGCCGCCGCGAACCGCGAGCTGCGCGCCGAGATCGAGCGCCGCGAGCGCATCGAGCGCCAGTTGAAGCACGAGACGCTGCACGACGCGCTGACCGGCCTGCCTAACCGCGCGCTGCTGCTCGATCGCCTCGCCGCGGCGCTGACGCGCTACACGCGCGATCCGCGCCGCCTCTTCGCCGTGCTGTTCCTCGATCTCGACCGCTTCAAGATCATCAACGACTCGGTCGGCCACCTGCTCGGCGACGAATTGCTCGAGGAAGTCGGCCGGCGCATCGCCGACTGCCTCGAGCCGCGCGACGTCGTCGCGCGCCTCGGCGGCGACGAGTTCGCGGTGCTTCTGACCGACATTGAGAACGACGAGGACGCGACGCTCTCCGCGCAGCGCCTCATCGACGTCCTCAACGCGCCGATCCGCCTCGCCAACAAGGAAGTGTTCACGTCGGCGTCGATCGGCATCGCCGTCGCGGCGGCGCGCTATCGCAAGGCCGAGGATCTGCTGCGCGACGCCGACGTCGCGATGTACCGCGCGAAGGCCGAAGGCCGCCATCGCTACGCGCTGTTCGACGAGACGCTGCACCGCGACGCGCTGCACCTGCTCGAGCTCGAGGGCGACCTGCGCCGCGCGGTCGCGCGCCAGGAATTCGAGCCGTACTTCCAGCCGATCCACCGCCTCGACGACGGCCAGACGGTCGGCTACGAAGCGCTGCTGCGCTGGCGCCATCCGCAGCGCGGGCTGCTGATGCCGGACGCTTTCCTCGCCGTCGCCGAGGAAAGCGGCATCAGCGAGCAGATCGACTGGCTGATCTTCGAGCGCGTCTGCAAGGTCGCGCCGGCGCTGACCGTCAACGGCGGCTTCGTCGGCATCAATCTCTCCGGCCGGCATTTCCATTCGCCGGATCTCGCCGGGCGCCTGCTCGATCTCCTCGAATCGCACAAGGTGCAGCCGCAGCGCATCCGCGTCGAGGTCACCGAGCACGTGCTGCTCGACAATCCGGCGCTCGTCAAGCGCACGCTGCAGAAGCTCCGCTCGTCCGGCATCACGATCGCGCTCGACGATTTCGGCACGGGCTACTCGTCGCTGTCGTACCTGCACCAGTTCCCGCTGCAGGCGCTCAAGATCGATCGCTCGTTCGTCGCCGAGCTCACGTCATCGAGCTCGAGCGGATCGAGCGCGGTCGTGCGCGCGATCCTCGCGCTCGCGGGCTCGCTCGGCATGCAGGTCATCGCCGAAGGCATCGAGAGCCAGACGCAGCGCGAGCTGCTCCTGCGGCTCGGCTGCGAGATCGGCCAGGGTTTCCTGTTCGGGCAGCCGCAGCCGGCGGGCCGCTGGCTCGGCGCCACCGCGCAGGACACCGTCGCCGAGTGACTTGGCATTTCTTGCGTATTCGCGGGGGTTTGCGCCGCGCGGTTGCGCACGCGCGACGGATCGCGCGCTTGCGACGCTCCGTCGGCGCGTGCGTCTGCTGGAATGCCGCCCTCCTTCACTCGCGTGCTTCCTCATGATTCCGTTCGTCATCGCCGCCGTCCTCGCGGGCGCCACGCCCGACTCGCTCGCCGCACCGATCGTCACCGCCGAGAATCATTTCGCCGCCGACGCCCAGCGTCTGGGCGTGCGCCTGGCGTTCCTCGCGCACTTCGACGCCGACTCGTGGCTGTTCCGCCCGTATCCGGTCTCCGCGCACAACGCGCTCGCGCGCGACGCCGAGGACGGCTCGCCGCTCGAATGGGGACCCGACATCGTCGGCGTCGCGTCGAGCGGCGAGATGGGCTTCACCAGCGGCCCGTGGAGCGGGCACGCCGCCGGCACCGACGGCTTCGTGCACGGCCACTTCCTCTCGATCTGGAAGCGCGGCGACGACGGCGTCTGGCGCGTGCAGGTCGACAACGGCATCAGCCATCCGGCACTGAAAGCGCCGTCGGGCGAGGTCAAGACCGTCGCCGTCTGGGAGAAACCCGAAGCGCCGCTCGCGGCCGATGCGCTCGCCAGGCGGCGCAAGGCGTTCGAAAGTGCCGACGATGCCCTGCGCGATGCGCTCGCGAAAGGCGACGCGAACGCGTGGCGCAACGTCGCCGATCCCGAGTGGCGCGTCATGCGCTCGAAGGAAATGCCGGCCACCGGCGAGGAGACGTTTGCGCTCGTGGCCAAGGATCCGGCCAGGCGCGGCAGCGGACCGCGCAAGGCGTTCGACGTCGCATCGAGCGGCGATCTCGCCTGGTCCATCGGCGGCGACGCATCGTGCAAGGAATGCGGCACGTACTACCGCATCTGGCGCTGGCGCGACGATCGCTGGCGGCTCCTGGTCGATCTCACGAAACCGTAGCAGGCCGACGTGTGCGCATGGCCTCGATCCGTCTCCGGGTTGAGGTAAAGGCACTGTCACCCCGTCTCGAGTCGGGTTTCGGACAGGCGGATCGGAACGCATACTCCGTCCCTTTCGTCCGCAGCCACCACCTCTCGGGAGATACCCATGCACGTATTGCCCACGCGCACCGCGCTCGCCGCGGCGCTCGCGATTGCGCTCGGCGCCAACGTCGCCGACGCGTCCGCCGCGACACCGATTGCCGCGTCGAAGCCGACACCCGACGCGATCGCAACCGCGCGCGCGACGCCGGGCGCGATGATCCTGCGCGCCGGCATCTTCGATCCGACGCGCCAGCGTATCGACGCTGCGTCGGTCGGCGCCGCCGCGCCGTCGTCGCTGTCGCGCTATGCGCTCGTGCAGTTCCAGCCCGGCCGTCTCGCCGATCAGCGCCGGGCGCTCGAAGCGCGCGGCGTCGAGTTCCTCGGCTACGTGCCGAACCGCGCGTTCTACGTGCGCCTCGGCCACGTGACGCTCGGCGATCTCGCGCACGACGGCGCCGTGCGCTGGGCCGGCTTCGTCGAGCCGGCGCAGAAGCTCGATCCGACGCTGTGGACCGCCGCGCGCATCGATTCCACGGCGAAGCAGGCCGACGGCCGCTATGAGCTCGTGATCGAAGGCTACGCCGGCGTCTCGTCGGCCGAGATCGCGGCGACGATCGAGAAGGAAGTCCCCGGCGCCGCCGTCACGCAGCGCAGCCTGCGCGCGGAAGCCTCGCCGTACGTGCGCGCGTCGGTCGGCCTCGCCAGCCTCGACACGCTGATCCGCGTCGCGACCGGCATCGACAACGTCGCGTTCGTGTCGCCGTGGTATCCGACGCACACGATGAACTCGGGCGCGATCGGCGCGATCCAGGGCAACTTCACCGGCGCGTGTCCCGGCAGCGGTCCGGTCTGCGGTCCGACGCCGATCTGGGACCACGGCATCTTCGGCTCCGGCCAGATCGCCGGCATCGCCGATTCCGGCACGACGCCGAACGCCGCGTGGTTCACGACGCTCGACAAGGGCGCGGGCCCGCACGAGGAAGTCACCTTCACCGACGATCCGCCGCCGGTGCTGCCGAATCCGGGCTCGCTGCATCCGGACAACAAGATCCTCGGCTACTGGCTGCAGCCGGGCGGTCCGACCAACTACGACTACACGTCCGGCCACGGCACGCACACGACCGGCACGATCCTCGGCGACGCGGCCGGCACGTTCGGCGCGACGACGTTCCTCGCCTCGACGCCGACCGCCGCGAACCACGAGCTCGCCGACGGCATGGCGCCGAACGCGCAGCTCCTGTTCCAGGACATCGGCCCGGACGATCCGCGCGCGGTGATCCTGCTCGATTTCGAAGGCACGCTCGAGCAGTCGTACGCCGGCGGCGCGCGCATCCATTCCGACAGCTGGGGCGCCGGCACCTCGGGCCAGTACACCTCGGACGACGCCAACGTCGACATCGCCACGCGCCGACACGAAGACCTCCTCGTCGTCATCGCCGCCGGCAACGATCAGGCGGGACCGATGGCCACGGGCTCGCCTGGCAACTCGAAGAACGGCGTCACGGTCGCCGCGCTCGGTCACGCCGGCAGTCTCGTCAAGGCCGGCTTCTCGAACTCGGGCCCGACCGCCGACGGCCGCCAGAAACCCGACATTTCGGCGCCGGGCACGAGCACCGTGTCGGCGCGCTTCGGCACCAACGTCGACTCGACGCCGACCGCGCCGCAGGTCATCACCGAATCCGGCACCTCGATGGCGACGCCGACGATCGCCGGCAACACGGTGCTGCTGCGCCAGTTCTTCGCCGACGGCTGGTATCCGCGCGGCGAAGCGCATGCCGCCGATGCGCTGAATCCGCTCGGCGCGACGATGAAGGCCGTGCTGCTCAACGGCACCAATCCGCTCGCGACGTGGCCGAGCACCGGCACCGGCTGGGGCCGCGCGTGGCTCGACGGCAACCTCTGGTTCAAGTCGACGATGCCGAACGGCGATGACAGCCGCCGCCTGCGCCTGTTCGACCGGCCGAACAGCGCCGGCCTCGAAACCGGCGACGTCAACGAATACACGATCGCGAACGTCGCCGCGGGCGTCGAGCTCCGCGCGACGCTCGCGTGGTTCGACCCGCCGGCCGCGCCGGGCTCGGCGTCGACGCTGGTCAACAACCTCGATCTCGAAGTCGTCGGTCCCGATTCGACCGTCTATCTCGGCAACCACTTCTCGGCCGGCAACTCGACGCCGGGCGGCACGGCCGACGCGAAGGACACCGTCGAGCAGGTGCGCTTCACGGCGCCCGCGGCCGGCAGCTACACCTTCCGCGTCAAGGCGACCGACATTCCGGGCGACGGGCAGTCGGGCTCGGATCGCCAGGGCTACACGCTCGCCGTGTCGGGTGCGTTCGGCCTGCCCGATCCGACCGCATTCCCGGCGCCGACCGGACTCAGCGTCGCCGGCAACGACGCCAATGGCATCGCGATCGGCTTCGGCGCGCAGCCCGGCGCACAGAGCTTCCAGCTCTACCGCGCCGACGGCACGTGTGCCACGGCCGCGGCGGGCGACTTCCATCTCGTCGCGAGCGGCACCGGCTCCTCGCTGCTCGATGACCGCACGCAGGGCGGCTACAGCTACGCGTACAAGGTCCGCGGCGTCGAGAACGACGTCGAGGGCGACGTCTCGGCGTGCATCGACGTGACCTCGCAGGACGACTGCAATCTCCTGCCGACGTTCGACACGACGTCGGTGACGACGAACGCGAACAACGCGAGCTGCAGCGTCTCGCTCAACTGGAGCGCCGCGGTGTCGAGCTGCCCGGCCGCGCCGAACGTGAACTACACGGTGCTGCGCGATACCGATCCGTACTTCGGCAATCCGCAGACGCTGACGACGGGTCTCGCCACGCCGGGCTACGTCGACGTGGCCGTCGTCGACGGCACGCCGTACTACTACCAGATCGTCGCCGCCGACAGCCTCGGCAACGCCGCGCCGCCCTCGCGCGTCGCGAACGCGACGCCGGCCGGTCCCGACGGTCCCGATCCGGCGACGTTCCTCGACGACGTCGACACGCACGCGTACATGACGATGGAAGCGCCGTGGCAGATCACCAACACGGCGTCGACCAACGGCAGCTTCAGCTACCACAACGCGGGCGACAACCAGACGTATCTCGCCGGTGCGTGCGCGAGCGTCGAGACGCCGGAGCTGACGCTCCCGGCCGGCGCGTCGCTCTCCTACACGGCGCAGTACGACGTCGAGTACCAGTGGGACGGCATCGTCACCGAGATTTCGACGGACGGCGGCGTGAGCTGGTCCGACCTTCCGCCCGACGGCGGCTATCCTAGCGACTTCGCTCAGACCCAGGGCAACGGCTGCGGCTTCCCGGCCTCGCAGGGCGCGTTCAACGGCGTCAGCACGGTCGGCAATCCGGCCGATCCCGGCAACGGCGTCACGCCGGCGGTGTTCCTGTCGTTCGGCTCGGATCTCGCGAGCTACGCCGGACAGTCCGTGCGCATCCGCTGGCGCTTCACGTCGGACGGCGGCGCCGAGTTCGGCGGCTTCTGGCTCGACGAGGTGCGCATCTCGGGCGGCACGGTCGGCGACGACATCTTCGGCGACGGCTTCGACGGCACGACGCCGCGCGGCGGCGGCATCAACGGCGGCGACTACGTCTGCCACTGACGCGACGCCGAAAAGCGGGCTCTACCGGACCGGCGCGGATTTCCGCGCCGGTCTTTTTTTGCTCCGTCTTCAGGCGGAGGCTTCGCTGAACAGGCGCGCTTGATCTTTGCTTCGCGCCCGGTTGTTCACGATTGCGGACGCGCGCAACCCCGCGCCGCAGCAGCGCGAAAACAAGCACATACGAGGCCCCTCGTGCAGCGCGCGAGGCCGGCGCGCGACTACGTAGATTTCCCGTGGCCGATTGGTCCGCGAGCCTGTACAAATCTGTGTCGCCAGTTCAGTTGTGCGGCCGATTCGCGCCGCCGCATACTCGATGAGCTTGCGTCTCGTCTCACCACGACCTGGGGAAATCGTCATGCCCGTCATGCCTTCCAGAACCGCGCTCGCTGCCGCCCTCGCTCTCGCCCTTGCCGCACCGAGTGCGTTCTCCGCCAACCGCATCACCGCTGCGCAGCCGTCGCCCGAAGCGATCGATGCCGCGCGCTCGAATGCGAACCTCCTGATCCTGCGCGCCGGCATCTTCGATCCGGCGGCGCAGGCGCTCGATTTCTCGACTGCGAACGCAGCGCCCGCGACGGCATCGCCGTACGTGCTCGTGCAGTTCCGGCCGGGCCATCTCGATGCACGCAAGGCGCTCGAGCGCCTGGGCGTCGAGTTCCTCGGCTACGTGCCGAACAACGCGTACTACGCGCGCCTCAACGGGCTCGGCATCGACGTCGTGCGCGGCAATCCCGCCGTGCGCTGGGCCGGCCGCGTCGAGCCCGGCATGAAGCTCGATCCGCGCCTGTGGTCCGGCGATCGCGCAACCGCGCGCCAGGCCGACGGCAGCTACGAGATCCGCGCACACGGTTTCCGTGGCGTACCCGCGTCCGAGATCGCCGCGGGCCTGCGCAAGCTCGTGCCCGGCGTGCACATCACGGTGCAGAGCGAGCGCGCCGACGCGCCGCAGTACGTGCGCGCTTCGGTGAATCTGATGTCGCTCGATCTTCTCGTGCGCGCCGCGAGCTCGCTCGACGGCGTCGCGTTCGTCGAGCCGTTCATCCAGCCGACCTATCACAACGCCGGCGCCATCGGCGCGATCCAGGGCAACGCGACGACCGACTGCCCCGGCAGCGGCACGCCGTGCGGCCCGACGCCGATCTGGGATCACGGCCTCTTCGGCTCCGGCCAGATCGCCGGCATCGCCGATTCCGGCACGACACCGAACGCGGCGTGGTTCACGACGCTCAACAAGGGCTCGGGCGACCACGTCGAGATCACGTTCGCCGACGATCCCGCGCCGGTGCCGCCGGCGGTCGGCATCCTCTATCCCGATTCGAAGATCCTCGCGTACTGGGTGCAGCCGGGCTCGGCGCCGTACGACGCCGGCGTCTTCCACGGCACGCACACGACCGGCACGATGGTCGGCGACGCGTCGGGTGTGTTCGGCGCGAACACGTTCCTCGCCTCGACGCCGACCGCCGCGAACCACGAGCTCGCCGACGGCATGGCGCCGAACGCGCAGCTCCTGTTCCAGGACATCGGCGCCGACGCGTCGACCTCGGTGACCGTGCTCGACTTCGACGGCACGATCGAGCAGGCCTACAACGGCGGCGCACACCTGCACAACAACAGCTGGGGCGCCCCGACGGGCGGCCAGTACGGCGGCGACGACGTCAACCTCGATCGCGCGACGCACAAGCTCGAGGACATCCTCGTCGTGATGTCCGCCGGCAACAACGGACCCGGCCCGAGCACGCTCGGCTCGCCCGGCAACGCGAAGAACGCGCTGACCGTCGGCGCGCTGCTGCACGGCGGCCTGACCGGCATCGCCGGCTTCTCGAGCCGCGGCCCGACCGCCGACGGCCGCACCAAGCCCGACATCATGGCGCCCGGCAACAACACGATCTCGGCGCGCGGCAGCACCAACGTGAACTCGACGCCGCAGGCGCCGCAGACCGCGACGCTGTCCGGCACCTCGATGGCCGCGCCGACGATCACCGGCAACACGGTGCTCGCACGCCAGTTCTTCGCCGACGGCTGGTATCCGCGCGGCGAGGCGACCGCGGCCGACGCCTACAACATGAGCGGCCCGGTCATGAAGGCCGTGATGCTCAACGGCACGAACATCCTGACCAACTGGCCGAACAACAACACCGGCTGGGGCCGCGAGTGGCTCGATGGAAGCCTCTGGTTCAAGAACACGATGACGAACGGCGACGACAGCCGCCGCATGCGCATTTTCGAGCGCACCAATGCCGCCGGCCTCGAAACCGGCGACACCAACGAGTACACGATCGCGAACGTC
>DATFRS010000175.1:0-43215 GCA_035263065.1 Rhodanobacteraceae bacterium | reverse complement strand
GGATTCGATCCGCGCGTGCGCGGCGCGGAGGTTCGCGGCGTCGATCCGGCCTATCGTCTCGGTGTGCGTCGTCACGATCTCGCCGGCGTCGACGAGCGCCGCGACACGGTCGAGTACGCGATGCTGCTCGATCAGGTCGTGCGTCCCGAAGCGCGAACGGCCGAACATCGTTTCCCAGTGGATGCCGACGCATTTCGTCTTGAACGGGCCGCCGATCGCGAGCGGGCCTTTCGGTTCGACGATGAGGCCGACGTGGCCCTGCGGCGCGACGAGCTCGCCGATCTCCTTCCAGTAGCGGTCGGTGTCGGCGAAGTTCACGATGGCGTCGACGGTCTTGAACCCGAGCGCGTCGAGCTGCGGCGCCAGCGGTTGGCGATGGTCGATCACATGCGTCGCGCCCAGCCTGCGCACCCACGCGGTCGTTTCCGGCCGCGACGCCGTTGCGATCGTGGTGAGCCTCGCGCGCCGGGCGAGCTGGATCGCGATCGAGCCGACGCCGCCGGCGCCGCCGATGATCAGCAGCGATCGGCCGGCATCGGCGCCGTCCGCGTCGAGGCGCATGCGGTGGAACAGGAGCTCCCACGCGGTCACGCTGGTCAGCGGCAGCGCGGCGGCCCGTGCGAAGTCGAGCGTCGCGGGCTTGCGGCCGACGATGCGCTCGTCGACGAGCTGGAACTCGGCGTTGCTGCCTTGCCGCGTGATGTCGCCGGCGTAGAAGACTTCGTCGCCCGGCTTGAACAGCGCGACGTCCGCGCCGACCGCTTCGACGACGCCGGCTGCGTCGAAGCCGAGCACCTTCGGCTGCGCTTCGACCTCGGGTTTCGGCGCGCGCACCTTCGTATCGATCGGGTTGACCGACACGGCTTCGATGCGCACGAGCAGATCGCGTCCCTGCGGCGACGGCGTGGGGAGATCGAGGTCGACCAGCGATCCAGGATCGGCGATCGGCAGGTATCGGGTGAGTCCGACGGCTTTCATCGCGTGCTCCTCAGACCGGCGGCGGGTTGCGTTCGGCGAAGCCGGCCTGGTGCCAGTACGGGTAATACGGATACGCGGTCGTCTTCGCGCTCGCCTGGTCGAGCCTTGCGATCTGTGCCGCGTCGAGGTTCCAGCCGACGGCGCCGAGGTTCTGCCGTAGCTGCTCCTCGTTGCGCGCGCCGATGATGACGCTCGAGACAGTCGGGCGTTGCAGCAGCCAGTTGATCGCGATCTGCGCGATCGACTTGCCGGTTTCCTTCGCGATCTCGTCCATCGCGTCGACGACGCGGTAGAGCTGCTCGTCGTCGACCGGCGGGCCGAACTCGGCGCTGTCGTGCAGGCGGCTCGTCGCGGGCAGCGGCTGGCCGCGGCGGATCTTGCCGGTGAGACGCCCCCAGCCGAGCGGGCTCCAGATCACCGCGCCGACGCCCTGATCGGTGCCGAGCGGCATCAGCTCCCATTCGTAGTCGCGGCCGATCAGCGAGTAGTAGGTCTGGTTGGCGACGTAGCGCGACCAGCCGTAGCGATCCGCCGTCGCGAGCGATTTCATGAGATGCCAGCCGGAGAAATTCGAGACGCCGAGATAGCGGATCTTGCCGGCGCGCACGAGGTCGTCGAGCGTCGACAGCGTTTCCTCGACCGGCGTTTTCGCGTCGAAGCCGTGCAGCTGGAAGAGATCGATGCGGTCGGTGCCGAGGCGCTTCAGCGCGCCGTCGATCGCGCTCGTGAGATGGAAGCGCGACGAGCCGACGTCGTTCGGGCCGTCGCCGCTGCGGAACGTCGCCTTGGTCGATATAAGCACCTGGTCGCGGCGACCCTTGATCGCGGCGCCGAGGATCTCTTCCGATGCGCCGTTCGAATAGACGTCCGCCGTGTCGAAGAGATTGACGCCGGCGTCGAGGCAGAGATCGACCAGGCGCCTGGCGCCCGCGACGTCGGTGTTGCCCCACGCGCCGAACAGTTTGCCCTGACCGCCGAACGTGCCGGTGCCGAAGCTGAGCGCCGGCACCTTGAAGCCGGAGCGGCCGAGATAGCGGTATTCCATGGAAACGACTCCTTGCGGTTCGAAAAGCTGCGAAGGAGCGTAGGCGCTTGCATCCTCAGTAAAAACTGCCAATATCGGCAATGAGTTTCAAGAAAACATTGAGAATCGGATGGACCGCGTCGGCGACATCGGCCTCTTCCTGCGCGTGCTCGATCTGGGCTCGATCAGCGCGGCGGCACGGAGCCTCGACATCTCGGTCGCCGTGGCGAGCCAGCGCCTGCAGCGACTCGAAAAGGAGCTCGGCGTCCGCCTCCTGCATCGCACGACGCGGCGTCTCTCCGCGACGCCGGAAGGCGCGGCGCTGGCCGAGCGCGGGCGCGGGCTCGTCGAGGACCTCGAAGCGCTGACGACGGACCTCAGGCAAAGCGGCGCCGCGGTCGCGGGCACGTTGCGCATGACGGCGTCGGCGTCGTTCGGCCGGCAGTACCTTTCGCCGCTCCTGCCGGAATTCCTCGCGCGGTATCCGAAGGTGCGCATCAGCGTCGATCTGAGCGACACGATGAAGGATCTCGTGAGCGCGGGCTTCGATCTCGCGATCCGCATCGGCGCGCTGGAGGATTCGACGCTCGTGGCGAGGAAGCTCGCGCCGAACCGCCGCGTGCTGTGCGCGTCGCCGGCCTATCTCGCAAGGCACGGCGCGCCGGCGACACCGGCCGATCTCGCCGCGCACGAATGCCTGCTGCTGGTCGGCAGCCAGGGCCGCCAGGACCTCTGGCGCCTGACCGATCACAACGGACGCGAAGTTGCCGTGCGCGTCGCGGGGCGCTTCGAGAGCAACTACGGCGAGGTGCTGCGCGACGCGGCCGTCGCGGGCCTCGGCATCGCGCTGCACTCGACGTGGCACGTCAACGAGGACCTCCGCAGCGGCCGCCTGCGCCAGGTGCTGCCGCATTACCGCCTGGCCGATTCCGGCATCTACGCGCTGACGCCGCAGCGGCGGCTGGTGCCGCTGCGCGTGCGCGCTTTCGCCGATTTCCTCGCCGAGAAGTTCGGCGACACGCCGCCGTGGGAGCGCGCGGTGGGCTGAAACGCACCCAGTGCGTACAATGCGCGCCCCGTTTTTCGGTTGATCCCCGGACCTCCCATGTCATCGCACGATATCCGCTCGGCCCAGCGGCCGGCTCCCGACCAGCCGATGGTCGACATCGCCCACTACGTCGCCGACTACGCGATCGACTCGAAGGAGGCGTACGACACCGCGCGCTACATGCTGCTCGACTCGCTAGCGTGCGCGATGCTGGCGATGAAGTTCCCGGAGTGCGTGAAGCACCTCGGCCCGCTGGTCCACGGCGCGGTGCTGCCGGGCGGGGCGCGCGTGCCGGGCACGGCGTGGGAGCTCGATCCCGTGCAGGCCGCTTACAACATCGGCGTTCAGGTGCGCTGGCTCGATTTCAACGACACCTGGCTCGCGGCGGAGTGGGGCCATCCGTCGGACAACCTCGGCGCGATCCTCGCGGTCGCGGATTACCTCTCGCGCAAGGCCGTGCGCGAAGGCGGCAAGCCGCTGACCGTGCGCGACGTGCTCGGCTACGCGATCAAGGCGCACGAGATCCAGGGCTGCTACGCGCTGAAGAATTCGTTCAACCGCGTCGGGCTCGATCACGTGATCCTGGTCCGGCTCGCCTCGACGGCGGTCGCGACGCACATGCTCGGCGGCAGCAAGGACGACATCGTCAACGCCGTGTCGCATAGCTGGATCGATAATGGCGTCCTGCGCACGTACCGCCACGCGCCGAACACCGGGCCGCGCAAGAGCTGGGCGGCCGGCGACGCGTGCCGGCGCGCGGTGACGCACGCGCTGAACGCAGTGAAGGGCTGCGTCGGCTACCCGTCGGCGCTGACCGCGAAGACGTGGGGCTTCTACGACGTCGCGTTCAAAGGCAAGGCGTTCGAGTTCGAGCGTCCGTTCGGCAGCTACGTGATGGAGAACGTCCTGTTCAAGATCAGCTTCCCCGCGGAGTTCCACGCGCAGACCGCGGTCGAGGCCGCGCTGAAGCTGCACGCGAACGTCGCCGGCCGGCTGAACGAGATCGAGAAGATCGTCATCGAGACGCAGGAAGCCGGTGTGCGCATCATCGACAAGACCGGGCCCCTCGCGAACTACGCCGATCGCGACCACTGCATCCAGTACATGGTCGCGGTGCCGCTGATCTTCGGACGGCTCACGGCCGACGACTACGGCGACGCCGTCGCCGCCGACCCGCGCATCGACGCGCTCCGCGCGCGCATGGAAGTGCGCGAGAACCCGGCGTTCACGAAGGACTACTTCGATCCGGACAAGCGCTACATCGGCAACGCCGTGCAGGTGTTCTTCAAGGACGGCTCGCACACCGAAAAGGTATCGATCGACTACCCGATCGGGCACCGCAAGCGCCGCGCCGAAGGCATCCCGGTGTTGCTGAACAAGTTCGCCGACGCGCTCGCCGGGCACCTCCCGGCGCGCCAGGTGGAGCGCCTTCAGGTGCTCGCCGGGGACACCGCGCGGCTCGATGCGACGCCGATCCACCGATTTGTGGACCTGTTCACCATTGACTGACTCATCGCTTAACGGTCTTTTTACATCAGACTGGTTGTAAAATTTTGATCCGGCTAAGATTGCCAGGCAGCCCTGTAACCATGATAAAGTGTTAAGAACACGTTTCCGGCACGTCGTACTGGCGTAGACTAGGGACGGTGTCGCGTTCCGCGCGGGGTTGAGCGGACGCATGAAGACCAAACGAGAGGAGACTCTGAATGAAACGTAAGGCCTTATGTGCGCTGATCGCCCTAAGCCTTGCCGGCGCCGCAGTGACGGCTGCGCATGCGCAGGACTTCGGCAACTGGTACATCGCGCCGCGCATCGGTGCGAATTTCTCCGATAGCGACCGCCACACCGATACCTCGCTGTGGGGTGGCATCGGCGCCGGCGTGTGGGTCAACCCGCATCTCGCTGTCGATTTCGAATACACGATCAACAACGCCGACTTCGAAGGCGGCTCCTTCCGCGACGGTCACGAGTGGGAGAGCGTGGGTCTCGGCGTGAGCGGCCGCTGGTTCTTCGGCGACGAAGGCGCGCAGTGGCGTCCGTACATCATGGTCGGCCTCGGCGCGCTGCGTCATGCCGCGTACTCGGGCTTCCTCCTGAAGGAGCAGGGCTTCAACGAGAATGGCTGGGATCCGATGGCCACCGTCGGCGCCGGCATTCAGTGGAACCTCTCCGAGCGTCTCGCGCTGCGTGGTGAAATTGCCGCGCGTTACGACCACGACAACAACACCGAGAACAACCTCGCCGAAGCGCTGGGTTACATCGGCCCGGGTGCGAACCAGCTGCACAGCCGCCAGAGCGGCTTCACCGACGGCATCGCCAGCGTCGGCCTCGTGTACAGCTTCGGTGGTGCGGCTCCGCCGCCGCCGCCGCCGCCGCCGGCCGCTCCGCCGCCGGCTCCGGACTGCCACGCGCTCGACGACGATCACGACGGCGTCAACAACTGCGACGACCGCTGCCCGGATACGCCGGCCGGCACCGTCGTGGGTCCGGATGGCTGCCCGCAGAAGGTCGTCATCGACCTCAAGGGCGTGAACTTCAAGTTCGACCGTCCGAAGACCGGCGAGCACAACATCGAGCCGACGCTGCAGGTTCCGACGTCCGACTCGATCGCGATCCTCGACCAGGCGATCGACGCCCTCAAGCGTTATCCGGAGATCAAGGTCGAGCTCGACGGCCATACCGACTCGATCGGTACGGACGCTTACAACCAGAAGCTGTCCGAGCGTCGTGCGCAGATCGTGTACGACTACCTGACCTCGCACGGTATCGACGCCAGCCGCATCACCGCGGTGAAGGGCTTCGGCGAAACGATGCCGATCGACACCAATGCGACGAAGGAAGGCCGTGCGCGCAACCGCCGCACCGAGCTGAAGGTCGAGAATCCGGGTTCGTAAGTCGAACTCGCGGTTCGAGCAACACGAAAAAGCCCGGCGCAAGCCGGGCTTTTTCTTTGCCGTCATCCCGGCGAAAGCCGGGATGACGAACTATCAGCGCGCCAGCGCAGGCGTCAGCTCCGGCGCGATCGCCTTCACCATCGCATCGACGACCTTGATGTTGCCCGCGAGGAGATTGCCGCTCTCCGGCAGGCCGTCGCGGCCGACGAAGTCGCCGTAGCGCCCGCCGGCCTCGCGCACGAGCAGGCAGCCCGCCGCCATGTCCCACGGCTTGAGGCCGATCTCGTAGAACCCGTCGATGCGCCCGGCGGCGACGTACGCGATGTCGAGCGCCGCCGAGCCCGTGCGCCGGATGTCCTCGGCTTCGGCGAGCAGCGCGCGCGTCATGCCGATCTGCGCTTCGAGGTGCGCGCGCTGGCGGAACGGAAAGCCGGTCGCGAGGAGCGCGCCGGGAAGGCCTTCGCGACGGCCGACGCGCATGCGGCGGTCGTTCAAGAACGCGCCGTCGCCCTTGCTCGCGGTGAACAGCTCGCCGCGCAGCGGATCGAACACGACTGCGACGATCGGATCGCCGTGCTCGAGGAGCGCGATCGACACCGAGAAATGCGGAAAGCCGCGCAGGTAGTTGTGCGTGCCGTCGAGCGGATCGATGACCCAGGTGCTCTTGCTCTTGCCGGTCGCGCCCGATTCCTCGGCGAGCACCGCGTGCTGCGGATAGGCGCGCTTGAGTTCGCGTATGATCTCGGCCTCGGCCAGACGATCGACGTCGGACGCGAAATCGAGCTGCTGCTTCTCGACGACCGCGAGGCTCTCCAGGCGGTTCATGTGGCGCAGGATGATCTGGCCGGCGGCGCGCGCGGCGCGCACCGCCACGTTGACGGCGGGTCTCGACATGCTGGTTCCGCTCTGCGGGCTTGGAAAGAACGACGCGCGGATCGAGTCCGCGCGGGGCGCGCAGGGTAGCAGATCACCCGATATCGACCAAACGCGGCGCCTCCCGGCCGGCCGCGACATGCCATGAACGAGCTTTCCGACACCGCCGCCGAACGCATTCGCTTCGTGCTCGTGCGCACCTCGCATCCGGGCAACATCGGTGCGGCCGCGCGCGCGATCCGCACGATGGGCATGACGCGGCTCGCGCTGGTCGCGCCGCACGCGTTTCCGCACGCGGAGGCGAGCGCGCTGGCGGCGGGCGCGGACGACGTGCTCGCGAACGCGCGCGTCGTGCCCGGGTTTCCCAACGCGATCGCCGACTGCCGCCTCGTGCTCGGCGCGACCGCGCGGCGGCGCGACGTGCCGATCGAGGAGCTCGATCCGCGCGAGGCCGCGGCGCGCGCGCTCGAAACCGCGCGCGCCGGCGGCGAGGTCGCGCTCGTGTTCGGCAACGAGCGCATCGGGCTCGAGAACGAGGACTTGAAGCGCTGCCACGCCGCGGTGCTGATCCCGAGCGATCCGGCCTTCGCGTCGCTGAATCTCGCGCAGGCCGTGCAGGTGCTCGCCTACGAAGTGCGCATGGCCGCGCTCGCGGGTGCATCGCCGTTGCCGGACCAGAAGCACGATCCGCCGGCGTCGAGCGCCGAGCTCGAGGCGTTCTTCGAGCATCTCGAAAAGACGCTCGACGCGATCGACTTCCACAAGGGACGCTCGCCGACGACGGTGATGCTGCGCCTCCGGCGCCTCTATCTTCGCGCAGCGCCCGACCAGCGCGAGCTGCGCATCCTGCACGGCATCCTGACCGACACCGACCGCACCGCGCGCCTCCTGCGCGAGCATTCCGGCGACTGACGCGTCAGAACAGATTGCGGATCGTGTCGACGATCGCGTGGCTCAAGGTCATCAGCATGACCGCGACCGCGATGCTCGCGAGCCACGCAATCATCAGCGCGATGCCGTCGCGCTCGATCAGCGCGACCGCGTAGATGACGAGCAGGAAGCCGAACGGATAGTTCGTGAACGGAATCGGCAGCGCGAGCGCGATGCCGACCAGCACCAGCAGGAGTCCCGTCACGCGATGCCCGGGGTGCCGCGTGAGCGCTTCCCAGCGCGGCCGGCACAGGCGCTCGAGCCAGCCGAGCACCGGCGTCAGGCGGCGCACGAAACGCTCGAGCGTCGCGCGCTTGATGCCGCGGCGGCGCAGCGAGCCGAGCAGCCACGGATGCTCGAGGCCGAACAGCATCTGCGCACCAATGATCGCGACCAGCACGCCCATCGGGCCGCCGACGCCGAGCGGCACCGGAATGAAGTTCGGCAGCGCGAGGATCAGGATCAGGAAACCGAACGCGCGCTCGCCGAGCGGATCGAGCACGTCGCCGAGCGTGATGTCGTCGCCCGGATGCGTGTCGAGGGCGCTGCGCAGGAGCTCCGTCGTGCGCGCCTGTCGGTCCGTTCCGCTCATTCTGCGACGACGGCCGGAATGCGCCCGACGAGCAGCTTGTCGATGCGCGGACCGTCGAGATCGACGACCTCGAAGCGGAAGCCGCTCCAGTTGAAGTGCTCGCCCGGCTGCGGGATGCGCCCGTAGTGCGCCATGATCATGCCCGCCGCGGTGCGGTAGTCGTGGTCTTCCTCGTTCGGCAGTTGCCCGATGCCGAGGAGCTCGCGCAGATCGTCCGTCGACACGCTGCCGTCGATGAGCCAGCTGCCGTCCTCGCGCTGCACGATCGGCTGCGCCGAGTCCTCGATCAGCGGTGTCGCGGTCTTGCCGACGACGGCGGCGAGGAGATCGTTCAGCGTGACCATGCCCTCGATGTCGCCGTATTCGTCGACGACGAGCGCGAGCGCGGTCTCGGCGTCGCGGAATTCTTCCAGTAGATCAAGCGCGCGCGCCGTCGCGGGCACGTACAGGGGTTTCAGCAGCGAACGGAAGAGATCGGTCTGCCCGGGCCCGCCGATCTGACCGATCAGCCGCTTCGCTTCGAGCACGCCGAGCACTTCCTGCTCGCCGCCGCGGTAGACCGGGTAGCGCGAGTACGGGTGCTCGCGCAGCACCTTGAGGTTCTCGTCGAGCGGCGCGCGCGCATCGAGCCAGGCGATGCGCGTGCGCGGCGTCATCACGCTGTCGACCGTGCGATCGCCGAGCCGCAGCACGCGGTTCACCATGTTGCGCTCGTCGGAATCGATGACGCCCTGGTCGGCGCCCTCGGCGACGAGGAGGCGGATCTCCTCTTCGCTGACGTGCTCGCGAGGTCCGGTGTCCATGCGCAGGACCTTGAGGAGCCCGCGCGTCACGCGGATCAGCACGAACGCGAATGGCGAAGCGAGCCAGGTGAGAAGGCGCATCGGCAGCGCGGTCGCGATCGCGAAGCGCTCGGGATCGACGAGGGCGACGCGCTTGGGCAGGAGCTCGCCGAGCAGCATCTGGATGAACGTGATGCCGGCGACGCTGACGCCGACGCCGATCGGCAGGCTGTAGGCGTCGATCCACGGGAGATTCAGCGCGTCGAGCGCGGCGCCGATGCGCTCGCCGATCGTCGCGCCGAGCCCGGCGCCCGCGCCGACCTGCAGCAGCGTGATGAACACCTGCACGGTCGCGAGGAAGCTTTCCGGCTCGTGGGCGAGCGCCAGCGCGACCTTGGCGCGGCGGCTCGTCGTCGCGAGGTGCTTCAGGCGGCTGCGCCGCGCGACCATCAACGCCATCTCGCTGAGCGCGAAGAAGCCGTTGAGCAGTGCGAGCAGCACCACCAGTGCGATCTGGGTGAGCATCCGGGTCTTTGGCGGCGGGTAGTCGCCAGAGTGTAGCAATGGCGGCTGGCAGCGATCGGACAAGGGGCCGGCGAACGGCCGCACCTGCCGTTGCTGTAACATGAATGTCACACGAGAGGATCGCCGCGACGATCCGCTCCCGGCCCAAAGCACCCGAACGGCGGATCCTCATGTTCTCGCTGCAGACGATCTTCGGCAAAGGCGACCTCTTCTACGGCCTGCTCGAAGCGAGCGCGGACGCCGCGCGGCAGAGCACGCGAGCGCTGATCGCGCTCCTGAATGCGCCGGTGTCGACGCGCTCGCTCGACGAGTTCCGCGTCGCGCGCCGCCGCGAGAAGGAGCTGTTCGGGCAGATCAGCGAGGCGCTCGTCAACACATTCGTCACCGCGCTCGAGCGCGAGGACATCGAGGCGCTCGCCGGCGCGCTCTACAAGATCCCGAAAACCGTCGAGAAATTCGCCGAGCGCTACGTGCTGTTCGCCGACCGGCTCGCCGATGTCGACTTCGCCTCGCGCGCCGCGATGCTCGAGAAGGCCGCCGACGTCATCGTGCAGATGACGAACCAGCTGCGCAGCGGCTATCGACTCGACGTCATGCGCGATCTCAACGAGCGCATGCAGTCGATCGAGAGCGAGGCGGACCGGCTGATCCTCGACCTCTACCAGGATCTCTTCACGAACGAGCGCGATCCGTCGAAGCTCCTTCTGCGCAAGGACCTGTTCGAGCTCCTCGAAAAGGCCATCGACCGCTGCCGCGACGCCGGCAACGTGATCTTCCAGATCGTTCTGAAGAACTCGTAAGGCGCCGGCGCCGTGAGCCTGACGCTGGTCTTCACCGTGGTGCTCGTCGCGCTCGTCTTCGAGTACATCAACGGATTCCACGACACCGCGAACTCGATCGCGACGGTGGTCGCGACGAAAGTGCTGAGCCCCGGCCAGGCCGTTCTGCTCGCGGCCGGCACGAATCTTCTCGGCGCGCTTTGGGGCACGGCGGTCGCGAAGACGATATCGTCGGGGCTCATCGATGCCGGCGTCGTCGCGGTGACGCCGCCGGTGCTGATCTGCGCGCTGCTGGGAGCGACGATCTGGGACCTCATCACGTGGTGGTGGGGCTTGCCGTCGAGCTCGTCGCACGCGCTGGTCGGCGGCCTCTGCGGTGCCGCGCTCGCCGCGGCCGGCAACAACTGGTCTGCGCTGATCTGGTGGCAGGGCGGCGTGCACTGGTGGGAAGGGAAGGGCCTCCTGCCGAAGGTCGTGCTGCCGATGGTGACGTCGCCGCTGGTCGGCTTCGTGATCGGTTTCCTGCTGATGGGCGCGCTGTTCGCGTTGATCGCGCTGATGGGCTCGACGCGCGGACCGCTGCAGAAGCTCGCGCGGCCGCGCTTCGTCAACGCGTTCTTCGGCAAGGCGCAGATCATCTCGGCGAGCGCGATGGGCCTCTCGCACGGCACGAACGACGCGCAGAAGACGATGGGCATCATCGCGCTCGCGCTCGCGACGGCGACCGCGGCGGGCTCGCTCGACCACCTGCCGTCGTGGCTCTCGTTCCTGCGCATCGTCGAGGACGCCGACAAGCAGTTCGAGATCGCGACGTGGATCAAGGTGACGTGCGCGATCGTGATGGCCGCCGGTACCGCCGCCGGCGGCTGGCGCATCATCAAGACGCTCGGCCACAAGATGGTCAAGCTGCATCCGATCAACGGTTTTGCGGCGGAGACGACGTCGGCGGCCGTGATCCTCACGGCGACGCACTTCGGCGTTCCGGTGTCGACGACTCACAACATCTCGGCGGCGATCATGGGCGTCGGCGCGGCGAAGCGTCCCAACGCGATCAAGTGGACCGTCGTCGAGCGCATGGTGTGGGCGTGGATCCTGACGCTGCCGATCGCCGGCGCGATGGCGTGGGCACTCGTCGCCGCACTGCGCGTGCTGGGCCTCGCCTAGGCGCTTTCCCCGCCCGCATGCGGGAGAGGGCAGGGTGAGGAAACGCTAGAACGTATCCCCGCCGCTCGAGATCGCCTGCTCCATGCTGTCGCCAAGCGAGCCGAGCTCGCCGATCACGCGATCGAGCTCTTCTTCCGAGAGCAGCGAATACGGACGGTTTTCGCACAGGTGCAGGAACGGCGAGCCGTCGAGGTCGCTGATTGCGAGATAGCCGGTGCGCTGCTCCCAGTTGAAGCGCAGGCACCGCGCGCCGTCGAGCCCCGCGTACGGACCGATCGGCGTCGAGATGCGCAGGTACTTGCCGCCTTCCTCGTCTTCCATCTCGGCGAGGTACATGCCCTGATGGCGGCCGTTCGGCAGCGTCAGGTCGAAGCTGATCAGATACGGATCGTTCGTGCGCAGCGAATGCAGGCTGCCGGTGTGGGAGCGGATCTGTTCGAAGCTTTGCACGACGGACCTCGGTCGAAGCGGCGGCCTATGCTAGCGTCTCGTCGCGATGAAGTCAGTCGACCGGAAATCTCCGCGCAACACGCCCGTCATCGATCACGCGAAGATCCTGCGCGTGATCCGCTCGATCCCGCGCGGCGTCGTCGTCGCCTATGGCGAGATCGCCGAGCGCGCCGGCTGTCGCGGCCGCGCCCGCCTGATCGGCCGCGTGCTCGCCGAATCGCCGACAGAGGACCTGCCGTGGCACCGCGTGCTGCGCGCGGACGGCCGCATCGCGTTTCCGCCCGGAAGCCGCAGCTTCCGCGAGCAGGTGCGACGCCTCGCGGCCGAAGGCATCCTCGTCGTGCGCGGCCGCGTGAAGCTCGACGCGCACGGCTGGGACCGCAATCTGGACGCTGCGCTCTGGGCTCCGCCGTCCGGAGGAGCCGCGCGTCCAAAACGCGGCAAATGAAACGCGTGAAACGCCGAAAACCGCTCGCGAATGCGGCGTACGTCATGCCGCGCCCGCTTGCGAAGCGCTAGAGTCGGCCGCGGCAAGGTGCGGACGGACGGTCCGACTGGGGGCAGTCATGAGCAAGGGTTGCTTGGGGCGTCTGGGTCTCGCGGCGCTCGTCGCCGCGTCCGCCGGGGCCGGTGCGCAGGGGCTGAGCCATTGGCCGGATGCGGCCTTTCGCGACTCGTTCGACGGCGTCGCCAACGGTCCGATGAACGACGCCGATGCGGCGCGCTTCCTCGCGCAGGCGACGTTCGGTCCGACGCTGGCCGACATCGCGCACCTTCGCGACGTCGGCTATGGCGGCTGGCTCAGCGAGCAGTTCTCGGCGCCGGCGTCGACCCAGACGCAATATCTCGACTGGGTGCTCGCGACGTACCCCGACGAATATCTTTCCGACGACACGCGCCTCGAAATCTGGACGATCAATTCGGTCGGCACGCCGGATCCGAGCCGCGTCGGTTATCCCGGCAACGCGCCGACCGACCAGCTCCGCCAGCGCGTCGCCTTCGCGCTGTCGGAGATCTTCGTCGTCTCGAACTCGAACGGCACGTTGGCCTACGAGCCGTGGGCGCTGACGAGCTTCTACGACATGCTCGCCGGCGACGCGTTCGGCAACTATCGCACGCTGCTCGAAGACGTCACCAAGCATCCGGCGATGGGCATCTTCCTGAGCTCGATCCAGAACCAGAAGGCCGATCCCGAGAACAACATCCATCCCGACGAGAACTACGCGCGCGAGGTGATGCAGCTGTTCTCGGTGGGCCTCAACCAGCTCAACATCGACGGCTCGAACGCGCTGGTCGGCGGCCAGCCCGTGCCGACCTACGACCAGGGCACGGTGCGCGGCTTCGCGGCGGTGTTCACCGGCTGGGACTGGAACAACACCGGCTGCGGCGACTCGACGTACACCTGCTGCATGTACAACGAGGAGGAGGGCTGGGGCACCTACTTCTGGTGCGGTCCGAGCAACTACAACGATCCGCCGTGGCGGCTCCCGATGGAGCCGGTCGAGCATTACCACGACTCGACCTCGGACAAGCAGCTCCTCGTCTATCCGGGCGTCGCGCTGCCGGGCGGCGTGCTGCCGCATGGCGGCGATGCGCAGGCCGAGCTCACGCAGGCGCTCGACAACATCTTCAATCATCCGAACGTCGGCCCGTTCATCGCGCGCCGGCTGATCGAGCGGCTCGTCACGAGCAACCCGACGCCGCAGTACATCCAGCGCGTCGCGCAGGTGTTCAACAACAACGGTGTCGGCGTGCGCGGCGATCTTCGCGCGGTGGTGCGCTCGATCCTGCTCGACGCGGAAGCGCGCTACGGCCAGTGGCAGCATCCGGACACGTTCGGCAAGTTGCGCGAGCCGCTCCTCAAGATCACGCAGCTGTGGCGCGCGATGGAAGCGCGCTCGACCGGCGGCCGTGCCGGCTCGCTCAGGCCATGGCCGCCGATCGAGGAGCAGATCGGCCAGGCACCGCTGCGCTCGCCGACGGTGTTCAACTTCTTCAAGCCGGACTTCGAGCAGCCGGGCGAGGTCGAGGACCGCGGGCTCGTCAGCCCCGAGTTCCAGATCCTGACCGACACGATGATCGTGGCGACGCCGAACTTCCTGTTCCACGAAGTCTTCTGCAACTACACCGGCAGCACCGACTGCTGGGCGAGCGACGATCCGGCGACGCTGCAGATGAACGAGGACCGCGACGCCGCACTCGCGGCGAGCGCGCCGGTCGCGCTCGTCGACTACTACAACCAGCTTTTCATGTCGGGACAGATGTCGCCGTTCATGCGCGGCGTGCTGGCGACGCGCCTGCAGCAGATGACGACGGACGACTACGGCAGCGAGCTCGGACGCCGACGCGTCCAGCACGCGCTGTACCTGATCATGAATTCCCCCGAATACTCGATCCAGAAGTGAGGGCGCGGCCATGCACGTGAACCGTCGCGAATTCCTGCGCAAGAGCATCTGTGCCGCACTCGGCGGCGCAAGCCTCTACTCGGCGCTCGGCAGCCTGAAGCTGATCGGCGCCGCCGCAGCGGCACAGCGCCCGTCGGGCTTCACCGACTACAAGGCGCTGGTCTGCGTCTTCATGTACGGCGGCAACGACAGCTTCAACACGATCGTGCCGATGAGCGGCACCGATCTCACCAGCTACCTCGCCTCGCGCGGCGATCTCGCGATCACGGCGGGCCAGCACGCGCTGGCGCCGGCATCCGGCGGCGGCCCGGCGAACTACGGCCTGCATCCTTCGATGCCGGAGATGGCGAGCCTCTTCAACACCGGCAAGGCCGCGATCGTCGCCAACGTCGGCAGCCTGCTCTATCCGATCACGCAGGCCCAGTTCCAGGACGAGACCGTCCCGACGCCGCCGCAGCTCTTCTCGCACGACGATCAGACCAACCAGTGGCAGACCTCGCGCCCGGACGATGCGAACGCGAACGGCTGGGGCGGCCGCATCGCCGACATCCTGCACGCGACGAACCAGGGCGCAGTGCCGATGAGCATCACGCTGTCGGGCATGAACCGCTTCCAGCGCGGCGGCATCGTCAGCCAGTACTCGATCGATTCGTGGGGCGCCTCGTGCGCCGCGACCGGCAATCCCGACTGCGGCCCGTTCAGCGTGACCACGATGGACTACCTCGGCAACGGCCCGGAATCGTGGCTGATCAACTGGGACGATCCGAACGTCGTCGCCAACGACGTCGCCGCCTACAACGCGCTGATCGCGAGCGGCACGCAGACGCACGTGCTCGAACGCGCGTACGCGGACGCCGCGACGCGCACGATCGCGAACTCGACGCTGATCAACAACGCGCTCAACGGCGTGACGCTGACGACGGCGTTCCCGGACACCGATCTCGGCAACCAGCTCGCCGCCGTCGCGATGCTGATCAAGGTGCGCGCCGCGCTCGGCATGGCGCGCCAGATCTACTTCGTCTCGGTCGGCAACTACGACACGCACGGCACGCAGCTTACCGATCAGGGCGACAACCTGATCCAGCTCTCGCAGGGCATGAGCGCGTTCTACAATGCGACCGTCGAGCTCGGCATCGCCAACAGCGTCACCGCGTTCACGGCGTCGGACTTCGGCCGCTCGCTCGCCGTCAACGGCGACGGCACCGACCACGGCTGGGGCGGCCACCACTTCGTGGTCGGCGGCGCCGTGCACGGCCAGCGCTTCTACGGCACGATGCCTTCGCTCGCGCCGTACGACGACAACAATCCGGGCGGCAGCAATCCGGACGACACCGGCTACGGGCAGATCATCCCGACGCAGGCGGTCGACCAGTACGCGGCGACGCTCGCGACCTGGTTCGGCGTCGACGCCTCGAGCGTCAACGACATCTTCCCGAACCTCGGCCGCTTCCCGTCGAGCGATCTCGGATTCATGACTTGACGCGACGCTCCGGAATCGCGGTCTTCGTCCTCGCCGCGCTCGCGACGAGCGCGCAGGCGAGGGTGTTCGTCGTCACCGCGAATCCGGACATGACGTTCACGCCGGCGTCGATCACGATCTACCAGGGCGACGCGATCCGCTTCGAGAACGCCGGCGGCCTGCACAACGTGCACGCCGACGACAACCGCTTCATCTGCTCGCTGAACTGCTCGACGAACAACGCGCCGAGCGAGCTGCCGTGGAGCGTCATCGTGCGCTTCGGCCAGCTCGGCACGATCGGCTACTACTGCGACCAGCACGGCAACACGACGAGCGGCATGCGCGGCGCGGTGACGGTGATCGACCGCGTCTTCGTCGACGGCTTCGACACGCCCGAGCCGCCGCCCTCCTGACCCCCGCCGCTTGAATCGCGGCGGCGGCGCCGGAATCTTCCCGATCGGCTCGCGCGGATGCCGCGCGTGGGCCACAATCGCGGCCCCGATCGAGAATCCCGATGCCTTTCGACCTGCCTCCCGTCACGCGCGCGCTCCTGATCGCGAACGTCGCGGTCTATCTCCTGCAGATGCTGACCGGCGACGCGCTGATCGTGCATTTCGCGCTGTGGCCGCTCGGACCGTCGCCGTATTCCGACGTCGGCTTCGAGCCGTGGCAGCTCGTCACCTACAGCTTCCTGCACGGCGGCCTCGCGCACATCGCGTTCAACATGCTCGCGCTCTGGATGTTCGGCGGGCCGATCGAGCGCCTGTTCGGCTCGCGGCCGTTCGCGCTCTATTACTTCGTCTGCGTGATCGGCGCGGCGCTCGCGCAGCTCGCGGTGCAGGCGTTCTGGCCGACCGGGGGCTTCTATCCGACGCTCGGCGCGTCGGGCGGCGTGTTCGGCCTGCTGCTCGCGTACGGCATGATGTATCCGCACGCGCGGATCCTGCTGCTGTTCCCGCCGATCCCGATGCCGGCCTGGCTCTTCGTGATCCTGTACGGCGCGCTCGAGCTCTTCCTCGGCGTCACGGGCACGCAGGCCGGCGTCGCGCACTTCGCGCATCTCGGCGGCATGGCGATCGGCTTCGTGCTGATCCAGTACTGGCGCGGCAAGCTGCCGATCCGTCCGCGCCGTATCCTGATGCGCTAGCGCCCCGCAGCCGGTTGCCGACTGCGATGCTCCGAACGCTCGACGACTGGCTCGACCACCAGCAGCGCGTGCATCCGCGCGTGATCGAGCTCGGCCTCGATCGCGTCCGCGCAGTGTGGGAGCGGCTCGGCGCGCCGCGGCCCGCGCCGGTCGTCATCACGGTCGGCGGCACCAACGGCAAGGGCTCGACGGTCGCGTTCCTCGAAGCGATGCTGCGCGCCGACGGCCGCCGCGTCGGCGCGTACACGTCGCCGCATCTCCTGCGCTACAACGAGCGCGTGCGCATCGACGGGCGCGAAGCCGGCGACGCCGCGCTGATCGACGCGTTCGAACGCATCGAAGCCGCGCGCGGCGAGATCGCGCTGACCTACTTCGAATACGGCACGCTCGCCGCGCTGCTGCTGTTCGCCGCTGCCAAGGTCGACGTCGCGCTGCTCGAAGTCGGCCTC
Organism: Rhodanobacteraceae bacterium; assembly: GCA_035263065.1. Taxonomy (GTDB): domain Bacteria; phylum Pseudomonadota; class Gammaproteobacteria; order Xanthomonadales; family Rhodanobacteraceae; genus Dokdonella_A. The sequence goes on along the minus strand of DATFRS010000175.1, from coordinate 25,716 downwards.
GGCGGACGCCTCGACGCGGTCAACATCGTCGACGCCGACGTCGCGATCGTGACGACCGTCGACTTCGACCACCAGGACTGGCTCGGCAACGACCGCGACAGCATCGGCCGCGAGAAGGCCGGCGTCCTGCGCAAGGACCGGCCGGCGATCGTCGGCGAGACGTCGCCGCCGAAAGGCCTGCTCGACGAGGCCGCGCGCATCGGCGCGGACCTGCGCATCGCGGCGCGCGATTTCCAGGCCGAGATCGGCCGCGACGGCTGGCGCTGGCGCAGCGGCGGCGTCGACATCGCGCTGTCGCATCCCGCGCTCGAAGCGCCGTGCCAGCATGCGAACGCGGCGTCGGCGATCGCCGCGCTGTTCGCGCTGCGCGGGCGACTCGGCTGGAATCCCGCGGCGATCGCGCGCGGAGTCGCCGAGGCGCGCGTCGAGGCGCGCTTGCAGCGCTTCGACGGCGCGCCGGAGCTCGTCGTCGACGTCGCGCACAATCCGCAGGCCGCGCGCGTGCTGGCCGAATGGCTGCGCACGCACGCGATCGCCGGCCGTACGCTCGCGGTCTTCGGCGCGCTCGCCGACAAGGACGTGCAGGGCATCGTCGCGCCGCTCGCGCGCACGATCGACGCATGGCATCTCGCCGGTCTCGACGGCGAGTCGCCGCGCGGGCTCAAGGGCGCGACGCTCGCCGGCATGGTCGAAGCCGAAGGCATCGCGATCGCCGGAACGAGCGACGACGTCACGTCCGCGCTCGACACCGCGTTCGCGAGCGCGCAACCGGGCGATCGCGTCGTCGCGTTCGGCTCGTTCTTCGTCGCGGCGGCGGCGCTGCGCTTCGCAGTCACCCGCCGATAAGGCGCGACGGCCGGGTATAATCGCGCCGACTCCATCGGGCGCGTGGGATGCTCTTATCTATTCCGCATAGGCGGCATGATGTCCAGAAGGCCCGTAGAGCGCGGCGCGTGGCGCCGCGCAGACCGGGCGTCTTCGCAAGTCGCGCGCCGCGCTCTGCGGGCCTTCTGGACATCACCCCGTCATTTGAATTTGATCGCTGGGGCCGGCGTGTCTGCGCGCAGCTCATCGGTCCGCCGGCTCGACAGACGCCCAGTCTGCCTTCGCCGACGGCCCTGCGATCTGCGCGCAGACACGCCGGTGACGCCTATGCGGAATAGATAAGAGCATCCCTATGGATCTGTCTCTGAAACAACGCCTGCTCGGCGCGGTCGTGCTGATCGCGCTCGCCGTGATCTTCGTGCCGATGCTCCTGTCCGGCCCGGCCCCGCAGCAGACGTCGGAGACGACCAACCTCGCGATCCCGCCCGCGCCCGATCGCGAATTCCAGAACCGCGTGCTGCCGGTCGACCAGACGCCGAACGCCGCCAAGCCGGCCGAGACGACCGTGGCGAGCAACACGCCGCTGCCGACCGTCGAGACGCCGCCGCGCCCGGCCGAGATTCCGCAGCCGACCGTCGCGACGCCGACCGAAACGGCGCCGGCGCCCGAAACGCCGAAGCCCGAGGCGGCCGCGCCGAAGTCCGAGCCCGCTAAGCCGACGGCCGCCGACAACAGCCCCGGCCGCGCCGCAGGCGGACGCTTCTACGTGCATCTCGGCATCTACGCCGCGACCAAGAACGCCGAGGATCTCGTCGCCGCGCTGAAGCAGGGCGGCTTCCCGGCGTTCGCCGAGGCGAGCGACTACCAGGGCAAGGCCGCCGAGCGCGTGCGCGTCGGCCCGTACGAGGATCGCGCGGCCGCCGAGGCCGCACGCCTTCGCATCAAGCAGGTGAAGCCCGACGTGCCGGGCAGCGTCGTGCAGCTCGCCGACGACGCCAAGGCCGATGCGCCGCCGACCGCGCTCGCGGCGAATCGCGCCGGCGGCTGGGCCGTGCAGCTCGGCGCGTTCAAGACCGTCGACGAAGCCAACAAGGTGCGCGACAAGCTCAAGAACGCCGGCTTCGTCGCCTTCGTCGACAAGGCCGACACCGAAAGCGGCACGCTCTGGCGCGTGCGCGCCGGCCCCGAGACCGACCGCGGCAACGCGGACAAGCTGAAGGGGCGCATCAAGGACAAGCTGAAGATGGATGGAATGGTGGTAGTACAGCAGTGAGAAAGTGAGGAGTAAGAAAGTGAGAAAAGCGGCCCCGGCTCATCTTTCTGACTTTCTTACTCCCTGACTTTCTGACTGCCCCTCAATGAACTGGGCCGACTACACCATCCTCGCCGTGCTGGCCCTGTCCGTCCTGATGGGCCTATGGCGGGGCTTCATCGGTGAGGTGCTGGCGCTGCTCTGCTGGGTGCTGGCGTTCTGGGTGGCCTGGATGTTCGGGCCGCCCCTTGCGGATCATTTTTCCGCCAGCATATCCACGCCGTCGGTGCGGGTCCTGCTGGCCTACGTCATCTGCTTCGTCACGGTGCTGATCGCGGGTGCGATCGTCGCCTTCCTGATGCGAAAGCTGGTCGAAGGCAGCGGACTTTCCGGCAGCGACCGGCTGCTCGGCATGGTGTTCGGCCTCGTGCGCGGATTCGCGCTGGTCACACTGGTCGTGCTGCTGCTCGGATTCACGCCGTTTCGGCGCGATCCGTGGTGGAATGAGTCGCGCCTCCTGCCGAATTTCGAGATCGGCGCGCGCTGGCTCGGCGATCGGTTGCCGAGCGAGGTCGCCAAATACCTGGAGCCGGTCGGGCACCTGCCCGCACCGGCACTGCCGCCGCCGGCGAAGCCGGCGCCGTCGTCAAAACCTTCGTCTGCGTAGGCTGGGTCCATGTGCGGAATCATCGGCATCGTCGGTAAATCGGAAGTCGCCTCGGCGCTCTATGACGCGCTGACCGTGCTCCAGCACCGCGGCCAGGACGCGGCGGGCATCGCCACGATCGACGGCAACCGCCTGCGCCTGCACAAGGGGCCCGGCCTCGTGCGCGACGTGTTCACGCGCGAGGCGATGCTCGCGCTCCGCGGCAACGTCGGCATCGGCCACTGCCGCTATCCGACCGCGGGCGCCGAAGGCTCGTCCGAGGCACAGCCGCTCTACGTGAATTCGCCGTACGGCATCGCGCTCTGCCACAACGGCAACCTCATCAACACCGATTCGCTGCGCCGCGAAGTCATCGAAGGCGATCGCCGGCACATCAACACCGATTCCGACACCGAGGTCCTGCTCAACGTGCTCGCGCACGAATTGCAGATCCAGGACCGCCGCTCGCTGTCGCCCGACCAGATCTTCAAGGCCGTCGCCGGCACGCACGCGCGTTGCGTCGGCGGTTACGCGGTCGCCTCGCTGCTGCTCGACTACGGCGTGCTCGCGTTCCGCGATCCGCACGGCATCCGGCCGCTCGTGCTCGGCGAGCGCGAGACGGGCGCCGGCAAGGAATACGCGGTCGCGTCCGAATCGGTGGCGCTCGACATCCTCGGCTTCAAGCTCGTGCGCGACGTCGCGCCGGGCGAGGCGGTGCTGCTGACGCTCGACGGCAAGCTCCACGCGCGCCAGTGCGCCGAGCCCGCCGTGCACGCGCCGTGCATCTTCGAGTACGTCTATCTCGCGCGTCCCGACTCGATGATCGAGGACGTGTCGGTGTACAAGGCGCGCCTGCGCATGGGCGAGAAGCTCGGCGAGAAGATCCTGCGCCTGATGCCCGATCACGACATCGACGCGGTGATCCCGATTCCCGACACGTCGCGCACGGCCGCAGGCCCGATCGCCGAAGCGCTCGGCGTGCCGGTGCGGGAAGGCTTCGTCAAGAACCGCTACATCGGCCGCACGTTCATCATGCCGGGGCAGAGCGAGCGCGTGAAATCGGTGCGCCGCAAGCTGAATCCGATTCCGCTCGAGTTCCGCAAGAAGAACGTGCTGCTCGTCGACGATTCGATCGTGCGCGGCACGACGTCGAAGCAGATCATCCAGATGGCGCGCGAGGCCGGCGCGAAGAAGGTCTATTTCGCGTCCGCGGCGCCGCCGGTGCGCTTTCCGAACATCTACGGCATCGACATGCCGGCCGCGGCCGAGCTCGTCGCGCACGGCCGCACCACCGAGGAAGTGCAGGCGATCCTCGGCGCCGACTGGCTCGTCTACCAGGACCTCGACGACCTCATCTGGGCCGTGCAGGACGGCAACGAGGAGCTCAAGCACTTCGATACGTCGTGCTTCTCGGGCGAGTACGTCACCGGCGTCGAGCCGACGTATCTCAGCGAGCTCGAGTTCGCGCGCTCCGACGAAGCGAAGATGCAGCGTCGCCAGGCGAGCTGATCCGTTCGCCGTAACGCGCACGTAGCAAACGGCGCGTAATCCACTCGCGAGCGCAAGCCCAAGGCGCAACCCTCATGTCCGCTTTGCGGCGGTCGTTGCGTTTAACTGTGAGGGGATTAATCTTTTCGCGTCCGTCCTCGGGGGGCGTTGACCTGCGCGCGCGGCCGGCCTTTCGGGGGCCGGGCGCCGAGGAGCCCCTGCATGATCCGCCGCCACCTCAGCTCGCCCTTCCTGCTCGACAGCCGCGTCGCGGCGCCTTCGGGCGGTGCGCAGGCGAGCGACGGTGCCGCGAACATTCGACGTCCTGCGCTCTCGCACCGCGCGCGCGCATTCGCGTTGCTGCTTTTGCTCGTTGGGCTCTGGACCGGACTCCTCGGCTGGGTCGCCGAGGTTCCGCTCGGCGCCGCGTTCCAGCCGGCCGAGCGCATGCGCTTCGTCGGCAGCGATTTCCATGTCGTGATGGGCGCCGGCATCGAGAACGACAAGCGGCTCGGCATCAACGCGGTCGGCGCGGCGCACATGGCGCTGCAGTCGATCGCGCTCGCGCGTCCGATCGACGCGGCCGCGTATCCGGTGTTGCGCTATCGCTGGCAGGATTTTCCGCGCACGCTCGAGCTTTCGTTCGTGTTCCGTCGCGCCGACCAGCCCGACGACGTGCACACGGTGACGCTGCCGCCGGCGGCGGCCCATCCCGGCTATTTCGATCTCTCCGACGTGGCCGACTGGCACGGTCGCATCACGGAGATTGGATTTGCCGAATTTCCGACCGCGCAGCTCGTGCCGGCCGACATCGCGTTCCGTCCGTTCTCGCTCGTCGAAGCCGAGCTCTGGACGCCGTCGTGGCGCGGCAGCCTCGGTGCGCTCGGCACCGACTGGTCCGCGTACCGGCCGTGGGCGCTGATGTCGGTGAGCGCGCTCGGTCCCGACGCGCCGTGGCCGCACAAGCCGACGCCGGTGCTGCTGCTCGCGATCGGGCTCACGGCGAGCCTCGTCATCGCATCGCTGGTGCTCGCGCGCGGCGCGCGCTGGCTCGGGATCGCGCTGTGCCTCGCGCTCGCGGGCGGCTGGCTCGCGCTCGATCTGCGCTGGCTCGGCGAGTTCACCGACCGGCATCTCCTGACGCGCGAGCTCTACGCCGGCAAGTCGTGGCGCGAGCGCGCGACGATCGAGCCCGACACCGCGCTCGTCGCGGGCGCCGCGCGCGTGCGCGAATTGCTCGCACGCGCACCGGCCGGCACGCACGTCATCGTCGCCGCGGCGGCCGTCTACGACGTGCTGCGGCTCAGCTATCACCTCCTGCCGGCGAACGTCGCGCCGATGGGCGTGCTCTCGCCGTCGAACGCGAACGGCAAGCCGATGCAGCCCGCGCTGCTCGTCGTGTACGCCGATCCCGACTGGACCTTCGATGCCGCGCGCAAGGCATTGAGCTACGCGAAGTCCGAGTACGCCGCCGAGCTCGTGTACGACGAAGGCGACCTTCGCATCTTCAGCATCCGCGGGGCGGCGCCGTGAGCTTCACGTACGTCATCGCCTGGCTGACGCCGCTGCTGCTCGGCTCCGGGATCGTCGCGTTGCTCACGGGCCGGCCGCGCACGTTCGCCGAATACGCGGCGACGCTCGGCTGCGGGTTCGTGCTCGGCATGCTGCTCTGCGGGCTCGCGATGGCACCGCTCGGGCGCCTCGAGGTCGATCGCATCGTGCCGATGGTCGCGGCGATCCTCATCCCGGTCGGGCTCGGCGCGTGGGCGTGGGTGCTGTTGCGCGCGGCGCCGAATGTCGCGACGCCGCCGCAGCGCACGCACTTGCATCCGCTGCTGTGGGCGCTGCTCGCGCTGCTCGCCCTGCATGCGTGGCTGATGTTCGACGAGATCCTGCTGCGTCCGATGTATCCGTGGGACGCGTGGGCCGCGTGGCTGCTGAAGCCGAAGGCGTGGATGCTCGGTGGCCATGTCGACCGCTTCGTCGGCTTCGACGAATGGCTCGCCGACGCGAGCGGCAAGCTGCGCACGGCGCAGACGTGGAGCTATCCCGAGACGCTCGGCCGCGTCGCGATCTGGTTCTCGTCGGCGTGGGGCGAGTGGAACGCCGGCGTCGTCGGTGCGATCTGGTTCGCGTTGTGGCTTGCGCTGCTCGCCGGCTGCTACGGCCAGCTGCGCACGCTTCGCCTGCAACGCGACCGCGCGCTCGTGGCGACGTACGCCCTCGGCTCGCTGCCGCTCATCAACGTGCATGTCGCGCTCGCCGGCTATGCCGATCTCTGGATCGCGACGCTGCTCGCGTTCGCGTGCCTAGCGTGGATGCGCGCGCTCGAGACCGGCGAGCGCGGACACGCAGCGCTCGCCGTGCTGTTCGCGCTGATGCTGCCGCTGGTCAAGCTCGAAGGCAGCATCTGGCTCGTGATCCTCGGCGGCGCGATGATCTACGCGCGCATGCCGCCGCGATTTCGCCGCATCGCGCTTGCACTCGCGCCGCTAGTCGGCGGCGGTGTCGTCGTTGCGTATCTCCTGCGCTTCCCGCTGGTCGCGCCGGCGCTCGACCGGATCGGGCTCACGGCCGACACCGAGGTCCTCATGACGCACGCGCCGGCCGTGATCGGCGCGGCGGCCGAAGGTCTCTTCGCGCAGTACAACTGGCATCTTTTCTGGTTCGCGGTCGCGCTGACGCTCGCGCTCCGCTTCGGCGAGCTGCGCGCCTCGCCGGCGCTGCGCGTGCTCGGGCTCTTCCTGCTGCTCGGCTGCGGATTCCTCTTCGCGCTGTTCGTGCTGACGCCGGCCGGCAAGTGGGCCGAAAGCTACACGGCCGTCAATCGCCTGAGCCTGCAGATCGTGCCCGCGATGCTCGCGTTCGCGGCACTCTTGTGGCGCGAGCCGTCCGTGGCCGTCGTCGCCACGCCGGCGCCGCGCATGGCCGAAGCCGCACCAACCGGGCCATAATCCGGCACCCCTGACGCCATGCCGGACGATGGCCGCACGTTCATTTTCGCTGCACGATCTTGCCGCGCGCTGTGTCGAGAGCACGGCGGTCGCGGAAAAACTCGCGCTGACGGCGGAAACGGCCGCGCGCTTTCGCGGGCGCGAAGCGATGCCCGATGCCGCGCCGTTCTCCGTTGCGCCGCTCGCGACGTCGGTCGGTCGTCCCGCGCGTCCGCGGCTCGTCGCGCCGCGTGAGCTGCCGTCGCGCGGACTCGCGAGCGTCGAGGGCCGGGCGGCGCTCGTGCACGCGGTCGCGCACATCGAGTTCAACGCGATCAATCTCGCCTGGGACGCCGTCGCGCGGTTCCGCGGACTTCCCGACGCGTACTACCGCGACTGGGTCGGCGTCGCCGTCGACGAAGCGCGGCATTTCGAGCTGCTCGCTGCGCGCCTCGCGGAGCTCGGCTGCGCCTACGGCGATTTCGATGCGCACGACGGCCTCTGGGACATGGCCGTCAGGACCGCGGACGCGTGCCTCGCGCGCATGGCACTCGTGCCGCGCGTGCTCGAGGCGCGCGGGCTCGACGTCACGCCGGGCATGATCGCGCGCCTGCGCGGCGCGGGCGACGCGGCGACGGTCGCGATCCTCGAAGCGATCCTGCGCGAGGAAGTCGCGCACGTCGCCGCGGGCTCGCGCTGGTTCGCGTGGTGCTGCGAGCGCGAAGGCCTCGATCCGCAGGCGACGTTCGAGCACCTGCTGCGGCAGCACCTGCGCGGCGGGCTGCGCGGACCGTTCAACGAGGAAGCACGGCTGCGCGCCGGCTTCAGCGCGGCCGAGCTCGCGCGGCTCGGCGAACTCGCCGCATGAGGCGCATCGCGTTTGCGCTCGCGCTCGCGGCGAGCTGGACGATGCTGTTGCTGTGGGCGGCGCGCGTCGATCTCGCCGCGCCGTTCGCGCCGGCCGAGGAGCGCGAGTTTCCGGGCGACGATTTCACCACCGTGTTCGGCAAGGGCGGCGCGGATGCCGATCGCCTGCGCGTCGAGTCGCCGGGCGAGGCATTCACGAGCCTCGAGTCGCTGACGCCGTCCGATCTCGATGCCGGGACGTTCCCGACGCTGCGCTATCGCTTCGCCGACTTTCCGCGCACGCTCGAGCTGTCGCTGATCTTCCGCACCGTCGATCATCCCGAGGACGTCGCGATCTCGCTGCCGTGGCCGGGCGACGCGATGCGCACGTTCGACCTCAGCCAGATTCCGGAATGGAAGGGGCGCGTCGTCGAGATCGGCTTCGCGGAGTTCCCGGTCGCGCAGCTCGTGCCGCCGGCCGAAGGCTTCAAGCCATTCGAGCTCGTCGAGGCGCGTCTGTGGTCGCGCTCGTGGCAGGGCGATCTCGCGGCGGTCGCGACGGACTGGTTCGGCGCGTGGCCGTGGACGCAGCGCTCGGTGCACGCGCTCGGGCGCGACACCGACACGCCGCGGGCGCGATCGCTGGTGTTGTGCGTCGCGCTCGCCGTGGTGGTCGCGCTGGTCTGGCTCGCGGTGCTGTTCCGCCGGAACGAGCGCGAGCTCGCGATCGGCGGTGCGGCGGTCGTCGTCGCCGTTGCATGGCTCGCGCTCGATGTTGCGTGGCAGGCGGGGCTCTGGGGCCGGCTCGCGACGACGCGCGCCGTCTATGCGGATCGTTCGTGGCTGCAGCGCGGGCGGACGATCGCCGACGTCGACATCGCAGCGGCCGCGGAGAAACTGCGCATCCTGCTGCGCGGCGAGCCGATGGAGTCGCGCATCCTCGTCTACGCCGAGCCGCAGCGCGGCTACGAGCTCCTGCGCTTCATCTGGCACATGCTGCCGCGCAACGTCGCGGTCTATGCCTACGCGGCGCCGTTCGCGACATCGATTCCGGACGGCGCGCTCATCGTCTTTTACGACACCGACGTGTGGCGCACCGACGCGATCTGGAAGCACCTGCTCGCGCACAGCCAGCGCGTCACCGCGTCGGGATCGATCCATCGCGACAGCTTCGAGCCAAGTCCCTCGGTCGTGTTCCGGTATCGCCGTGGACCTTAGCCCGATCTATTTCATTGCGTGGGTGCTGCCTGCGCTGGTCGGCAGCGGCGTCTGGGTCGCGCTGCGCGGCAGCGTGCGCACGGCCGGCGATGCGTGCTCGGCGATCGGCTTCGGCTGGCTGATCGGCGTGTTCCTGGCGGCGGAATGCGCGCGGCTCGCCGCGAAGACGAACACGGCGTATGCGTTCGCGACGACGTGGCCGTGGCTCGCCGCGATCGGCGTCGCGGCGTGGATCGTCGCGATCGTGCGCATTCGACGATCACCGATGACCGCAAGCGCGAAAGAGCCGCGACCGCACATCGCGCTCCGCGTCGTGTGGTGGCTGCTCCTCCTGTGGATCGTCGTGCGGCTGCTGACGGTCGGCGAGGAAGCTTCGCTGCGCCCGGTGTTTCCGTGGGACGCATGGTCCGCGTGGTCGACCAAGCCGAAGACGTGGTTCATCCTCGGGCACTACGAGCCGTACGTGTCGATGCTCGACTGGCTTTCGCATCCGAAGGACGCGCTGCGCACGGCGGCGTCGTGGAGTTATCCCGAAACGCTCGCCTGGGTGCAGCTCTGGTTCGCGAGCGCGGCGCAGTACTGGAACGAGCCGCTGGTCGACGTCGCATGGTGCGGCGCGCTCGCGGCGTTCGCGCTCGCGGCGTACGGCTGCTGGCGCGCGATCGGGCTCGGTGCGTGGATCGCGATCGCGCTGGTGTACGGGCTCGTGTCGTTGCCGCTGATCGACGCGCACGTGGCGCTCGCAGGGTACGCGGATCTGTGGGTGGCGGTGACGCTCGGTCTTGCGACGCTCGCATTCTCGCGCTGGCTGATCCTGGGCGAGCGAGGACAATGGGCGCTCGCGATCGCGCTGGCGCTGCTGCTGCCGGCGATCAAGCTCGAGGGGCTGGTGTGGCTGCTCGCGTTCGGCGCGGTCGTCATCGTCGATGCCGTGCGCCGGCGCCGGCGCTCGCGTGCGGTGCTCGTGGCCGGCGGCGTGCTTGCGGCCGTCGCGCTCGTCGCGGCCATCGGCGCGCTGACCTTCAGCTGGAATCAGATCGAGGTGCCGTCGGTCGGCACGTTCGCGTTCTCGTGGCACGGCGTCGGCGGCGCGATGCTGGCGAGCCTCTTCACGCTGCCGAACTGGCATCTCCTCTGGTATCTCGTGCCGGTGCTGCTCGTGGCGCGGCGCCAGCGCCTGCGCGGCGACCGTGCGGCGCGGCTGATCGGGCTGATGCTGCTGATCGACTTCGGGTTCCTGTTCGGGCTCTTCTTCCTGACCACGGCGTCGGCGTGGGCGCAGGATTTCACGAGCGCGAACCGGCTGATCCTGCAGCTCGTGCCGAGCGTGTTCGTGCTCGCCGCCGTGCTGCTGCGACCCGTCGCGGCTAGCGCAGCAGATCGCGATACAGCGATTCCCAGCGTCGCGCCGCGCGTTCCAGCGTGAACGTGCTTTCCCAGCGCTGCCGGCCGACGATGCCGAGGCGTCGACGCAGTGTCGCGTCGTCCATCCGCACGATGGCTGCGGCGAGTGCGGCCGGGTTGCCGGGCTCGACGAGGAGGCCCGTTTCGCCGTCGACGACGACATCGCCGATGCCGGAGCCTGAGATCGCGCTCGCGATGACCGGCACGCGCGCGCGCATCGCTTCCAGCAGCACGAGGCCGAACGCTTCGCCGCGGTTGAGCGACGGCAGCACGAACACGTCGGCGGCTGCATAGGCGGCCAGCAGCGCGTCGTCGTCGACGGCGCCGGCGAAGCGCACCCGGTCCGCGACGCCGTGCTCGGCTGCGGCGGCGCGCAGTTCGCCGGCGCATTCGCCTTCGCCGACGAGGAGCAACCTCGCTCCCGGTGCGTTGGCGAGCGCATCGACGAGAACGTCGAAGCCTTTGTAGTGGCTCAAACGGCCGACGGCGAGAAGGCGAATGCCGTGACCCGCGGGCCAAAGGTCTTCGCGCGGGGTCGGCAGCGCGATGTCATCGACGCCGAGCGAAATCACCTGCGCCTTCGCGCGCCACGGGGCCAGCGCGGCGCTCGCGTCGAGATACGCCTGCGAGGTCGCGACGACGGCGCGTGCGTGCCTCAGCAGGGCCTGCTCGAAGGGGCGGTACATCCGGTAGCCGAGGCGCAGGCGCCAGTCGGGCGCGTCCTCGGGAATGTCCGAATGCCAGTGCACGACCCACGGCACGCGGCGCGCGCGGCGGCTCGCGAGCGCGGCGAAGCACGACGGATTCGGCAGGTGGAGATGAAGGACGTCGGGCGCTGTCTCGCGCAGCGCGCGCGTGAGCGCGAGCGGGAAGCCGGGACTGACCGGCGTGTACACCGGCGCGCCGAGACAGCCGACGCGGATCACGTCGACGCCGCGGAGCGTCTCGCGCGACGTCCGCCAGTTTCCCGGACGCTGATGCACGAGCGCCGCGACGGCGTGTCCCTGCGCGCCGCTCCATTCGGCGAGCGCCTGCGTCTGACTCTCAATGCCGCCGCGTTCGGGTGCGTAGTACTTGCCGAGATGCAGGATGCGCATGCCGGCGCCGCGCTACGGCGTGTGGTCGTCGGGCAGCGCCGGCGTCGAAGTGCGGCCGCCGAGCCGGTCGAGCTCCTGCTCGAGGATCGCGAGCTTCTGCGTCAGGCGCCGGATCTGGCGTTCCTGGCGCGAGCGGTCGATGTCGAGCTTCAGCATGCGGATCAGCACGAGCGACAGGCCGACGACGATCGGCAGCACCGGCGCGTAGCCGATGCCGGTGACGCGGCCGAGCCAGGCGATCAGCGAGGGAAAGACGCCGAGCGCAAACGTCGCCGCGGCGACGCCGAACCACCAGAGCGCATAGGGTCCGTGCAGGTGATCGCGGCGAACCAGGAACAGGATCGCGCCCGCGAGCGCGATGCCGATGATCGCCGAGGTGATTTGGCCGGTCAGCATGTCGGATCGGCTCCGGCCGTCCGGTGGCGGCGCACGGCGTCGATCTGCGCGAGGCAGAGCACCGTCGTGTGCATCATGTAGCGCGCGACGACGCGCCACGACGCGAACACGCGCGAGCGTCCCGCCCGCCGCGGCACCATCGTGACCGGCGTTTCGGTGATCGTGAGACCTGCGCGCGACAGCAGCATCAGTACTCCGACGTCCTGGTAGTCGAGGAGGCTCGCCTCCTGTCCCGACAGCACCTCGATCGCCTGGGCATCGTACAGACGCAGGCCCGAGGTGAAATCGGTCAGCTTGAGCCCGGTCAGGACGCGCAGGTACTGCCACGCGATCCGCTTCGCCCGGCTGAGCCGGCCGACGCAGGTGCCGATGACGACGTCGGCGCCGCTCCGGGCCTGCTCGGCCAGGAGCACCGGCAGCGACTCCGGCAGGTGCTGGCCGTCGGCGTCGAGCGTGATGACCTGGCCGAACCCGCGCCGGCGCGCGTAGCGGATGCCGGCCTGCGTCGCGCCCCAGGCGCCGAGGCCGAGCGGGAGGCGCAGGACCGACGCGCCGGCGGCCGAGGCGGCTTCGGAGGTCGCGTCGGCGCTGGCGTCGTCGACGACCAGGACCGCGCAGTCGAGCAGGCGACGCACGTCCGCGACGACGCTGCCGACCGTCGGCGCCTCGTCGCGCGCAGGCATGACCACGAGGCAGGTTGCGGCCTTGGCAGGTTCGGGGGCGATGGCGGACACGCGAGGGGTACTGCGGAAGGGGGCGGCATTCTCCGTAGTGGGTCGCGGGCCTGTCAACGAAGTGCCCGGATCAGGCGTGTGCGAACCCGTTCACAGGCCTCGAACGGCGTCCGCGACAGGCCCTGTCCGGTTCGCCGACGGCCGTGCGTTATAGAAGGCTGTGGGCCGGAGGCGATCACGAATGCGCCGCTGGCCGGGGACAGGGACCGCATGCAGTTGGGGACCCAATTCCCGAAACCGGGCAAGGTAGCCAGGCCCACGTGGTTCGTGTTGACATGGGGTCGATAGTTCTCTATCGTCCGCGCGGATCGGGCTTGGTTAACAATTATTTATTCCGTCAATCAAGGGGAAGGGGACTGCACCCCGCCCGAGTACCTCTGGGAGATCTCTCAATGAATGCGAAGATGAAAGTGCTGGCTCTGGCTCTTCTCGGTCTGGCTGGCTATGCGGGTAGTGCAGTTGCTGGTTGTCCCTCTTCTCCGGTTCCGCCCTGGACGAGCGTCACGACGCTGTCGGGCTCGACCTTCACGATCGTTGCCGGTGGTCTCGACGCCAGCGCGTGCCGCGCGGACGCCGCGATCGGCGCGTCGCTCGGTGCGATCGCTTCGGTGACCGATGACTCGCCGACCGCGGAGCCGTCGTACCGCTTCCAGTTCCTGATCAATCCGGACGCGTTCGGCAACTTCGGCGGCACGGACTTCATCACGATCTTCCGTGCGAACACCACGACGGCTGTCGGCGGCAACCAGAACGGCCTGACCGTCAGTCTCGTCCCCGGCCCGGGCGGTGCCAAGCGCGTGCGTTTCAACGCGGCCTGCACGGCCGGTCGTTGCGCGCAGAGCGACACGACCGACCTCGCCGGCGTGACGCGCATTGAGGTCCAGCTCACGCAGTCGACGCTGAATTACTGGTTGAATGCTCCGCAGGGCACGACCGAACCGCCGGCGACCGGCACGGTTGCGCTCGGCGACACCACGGCGTACGGCGGCGTTGACAGGGGCATCATGGGTCTGTCGGGTCCGTCCTCGGCGTTCAAGAACGCCCATGCGGGTCAGGCTGTCGGTTTCGACACTTTCGATTCGCGCCGTCAGACGTACATCGGCTGGTAAGATCTGATCGTTCGAGACAGACTACTGTTCCAATAAACTTACGGAGTGAATTAAATGAAGCGCAATCTGCTCGTAGCATCCCTGGCTTTCGGGGCCCTGTTCAGCGTCTCCGCGATGGCGCAGACCTGCGGTGGTCCGACCTCCTGGCAGCCTGACGCGACCGGTACGCCGGCGATCAGCGGCTCGACCTGCGGCGGCGACACGACGGCGGCCGGCTATTGCGGCGGCAACCTCGACGCTCCGGGTCCGGCGTATGTGATGTCCTCGAACTTCGCCGCGGGCCGCACGTTCACGAACATCTCGCTGACGGGTGGCGCGGGTTACGACGCGGTGATGTACATCTCCGCGCAGGCGTCGGGCTGCGGCACCAACGCGGCCTGCACGGCTACGGGCGATACCGGCGCTCCGATCCCGACCGCCGACGTTCCCGATGGTTCGTACTTCGTGATCGTCACGGCGGCGACGTTCGACACCGCCGGCCAGTGCGGCACCTTCACGATCACTTCGGACGGTTCGTTCCCGGTGACGCTGCAGGGCTTCACGGTCAGCTGATCCAGCTTCAAGCGTTCCAACAGACCCACCTGTGTCATGCAGGTGGGTCTTTTTTTGCCGGAGTTTCCCCTTGATGTTCGCTATCCCGGGCCTTCTCACGCTGGCAGCGGCGCTCGGCGCTGCGCCCCCGTCGTCGAATCTCGTCATTTCGCCCTGCGACGCCGGCGAGCACTATCAGTTCGAAGTGGTCGAATGCCCGATCGAGCTCAAGAACAACGGCAAGACCGACCTGCACGTCTCCAAGGCGCGCACGCGCTATACCTGGGATGACATCGATCGCGGCACGATCGTCGTGCCGGCCGGCGGCGTCGCCTACATCAACGCAAAGGTCGACGTGCGCAACAGCGAAGGCCGCACGGTGCGTCCGTTTGCATTCGACGTCGACGAGCCCGGCAACACGCGCCGCGGCTCGGAAGTTCGCGTGTTCGCGCTTTCCGTGCTCGACCAGGCCAAGCCGACGCTCGACTTCGGCGTGGTCAAGGTCGAGGACGAGATGCCCGAGCGATCGATCACGCTGACGAGCCGCGAGGTCGCCGGCTTTCGCTTCACCGGCGTCAAGTCCAAGCCGGACTGGCTCGACGTTCGCATCGGCGACGACGGCCGCACGGTCGTCGCGCAGTTCAAGAAGTCCGCGCCGTTCGGCGTCATAGCGCACGACGATTTCGTCAAGCTGACGATCGATTCGCCCAAGCAGAAGGAAGCCTGGGTCGAGATCAACGCGCTGGTGCTCGGCGACGTCGTCGCCGACGGAAATCCGTTCCAGCTCGGCCTGCTGCGCAAGGGCACGAAGCACGAATTCCTCGTCCGCGTCTCGAGCCGCTCCGGCAAGCCGGTCAAGCTCGGCGACGTGACGCTCGAATCGATCAAGGGCTCCGCAAAGCCCGAGCCCTGTACGCCGGCCGCACCGAGCTGCCAGCTCGTTCGCGTCGAGGTGTCGGACGAGAATCCGGCCAGCAAGCTCGAGGGCAAGCTCAAGATCGACCTGCCCGAGGCCGGCAAGCCGTTGCCGATCGACCTCGTCGGCGTCCTGATCAACGCCGACACCAAGATTCACGACATGGACGAGCTCATGAGCCAGTCGGGTGCGCAGTCCCGCACGGAAAAGCCGGCCGACAGCGTGAGCCTTCAGAGCGCGATCAAGAGCGCCTTCCGCGAGGCCGAACCCCCGCCGCCGGGAACGGGGCCGCTGCTGAAGTGGTCCGCGGCGCACCAGGACACGATTTACGGCTACGTGATCTACCGCGCGGATGCCGCGTCGGGCCCGTTCCTGCGCGTGAACAGGGAGATCATCCGCACGGTCGAGGAAGGCAGCGACAAGTCCGGCAGCTATCAGTGGCGCGACAACGAAGTGCAGTCCGGCAAGACGTACTGGTACTCGATCGGCGTCATCAATCGCAATGGCAGCCGGCAGGATCTCTCGGGCGCGCAGAAGGTCGTCGCGAAATAGTCGTCGAAGGACTGCGCGCGCGTCGCAAGCGACGCCGCGCGCTGCACGGCCATCCGCTAGTCGATCGAGAAGCCCTGCAGCTCGACCGGAAAGCTGCCGTCGCTCGTCAACGTGAACGTCCCGCACTGCCCGTTCGCATCGAACGAGGCCGCGGTGACGACGATGAAGTAGTCGCCGTCCGGTATCTCGTCCGAGGCGACCGACACGCCGCTAGCCACGCAAGGTGCGTTCGTGCCGCAACCGGCGGAAACGGCGGACACATACATCATCAAGTCCCAGCCCGGGCTCGCGATCGAGTTGATGGCCGTGAACGTGCGGCTGGGCGCGAAAGTGCCCTGGACGATGAAGGCGGGGCCGGGCGCCGCAAACTGGCCGCCACAGTACGCGGATGCGGTCGTGTCGCCGCCGCAGGTCGAGCCGGTCATCGTGTCGCCGGCCGGCGGCGGTTGCCAGGTCTGGGGCGCCGTGCAGGTCTGCGCGTTTGCCGCGCCCGACGCGAGCGAGAAGAACGCAACCCAAAGCGACGGCCGAACCATGCATCCCTCCGGCGGCGCAACGATGCGCGGCATCCGCCGCCAGGCGGAGTATACAAAGCGGCACAACGGTGCCACAAGGCGGATCGCCGTCAGTCGAACCCGTTTACGAGCAGGACATCCGTAAAGGGACATTCGGTCGCCCCTGCCATCGTGACGGCATCGATGCCGATGTAGGTGCCGTGCGTGCCGTCGAGCTGAAGCGGCACGGAGTAATGGAACGCGATGCGGCCGCGACCGACGACCGGCAGACCGTCGGCCGGCGTCAGCGTGTATTCGGTCCATTCGGCCGGATAGCCGTCGACCGCGAGATCCGGGTTGATCGAAAGGAGCGTCGTGCTGAACCCGCCGAGCTCCGTCGGCGCTCCCTGCGGTGCATCGCAGCGTTCGGTTTCGCTCTCGAGGCATACGCGCACGACGACGCGGTTCGCGGCACCCGGCACCGCGCGAGTGAAGAAATCGAAGATGCGCACGTTGTAGCTGTTCGGACCGAAGTCGATCTCCGGCGTGATCAGCCAGTTGCTGACGACCGACTGCGCGCCCGCGCCGGCATTGTCCGCGTCGGCGGCGACGTAGCTGTTGGGTGCGCCGGCCCAGGCCTCGAAGATCGCGGGATCGCCCTGACTCCAGCCCGTCGTGCCGAGAGGCACGCTGTTGTTGGCCGTCTGCCAGCCCCTTGCGCCAAGCGCGTCGACTACGGCGAATCCTTCGCCGCACTCGAAGCCCGCGTAGGCGGCGACGCTCGACAGCGCGCCGCAGGTCACGGCGAGCGCGAGCAGGGATCCGTGGATCGCGCACCGACGGCGTCGTCGCGCGTGCTCCGGGCCTGCAATGGCAGGGCCCGCCGGGGTACTGCAGGACATCTTCATGCGGCGCCCATTGAACACTCCGCGTGGCGCCAACGCAATCGAGCGCGGGCCGAATCGCTGTAGGAAAACCCCCATTCCGGTGCGCCGAGCCGCTCGCGTATAGTCCCTCGCCTTGGCCCGGAAGAGGATTGTCCATGAGCCTCAAGATCATCTTCGACATTTTCAGCGGTCGTCCGAACCCGGAGATGATGTTGAACGACAAGGACGCGAAGGCGTTCCTCGATCAGCTCGGCTTGGACAAGACGAAGACGGTCGCCGATGCGCACGCGAACGTCGAAACGCGGCTCGGCTATCGCGGCATCATCGTCGAGCAGCTCGGCGCGGCGCAGCTCGGCCTCGGCGCGCGCTTTCGTATTCAAGGCAACCAGCTCAAGTCCGGCGAGGACGCGTTCCGCATCGCGTCGGCGAGCCTCGAGAATGGGCTGCTCGCCAAGACCGCGAACGTCAGCGCCGCCGGCATCTCCAGCGAGCTCGCCGCACTGATCCGCAGCGAGGCGTCGGCGGCACCGGCGGCGTCGGGCGCGAGCACCGCCAGCGCACCGTCGACAGCGGCGCTGCTCAAGTGCGCGACGGCACCGATCTACGAGCCGGCCTGGTGGAACGACACCGCGACGGGCGGCGTCCGGCAGTACCACAACAACTGCTACAACTACGCCTGCAACTACCGCACCGATACCTACGCGCAGCCGGGGCGTGCCAGCGGAACGTCATTCACGTCGATCTCGTGCTCGGGCATGCGGCCGGCCGTGCAAGGCGACGGTCTTGCGAGCTACTCGCCGAATCCCGTCGTCGGCCTCCAGTGTCCCGGCAAAGGCGAGCTCGCGGCTATGGTCGTCTGGCCGAACTGGGATTTCCATTGGTACCGCCTCGGTAACGACGGTTTCTGGTCGCACAAGCCCGGCAGCAATCCGGTGACGAACCTCGACGACAGCGGCAACGTGATCACCGATCCGCGCACCGCCAATCGCGGGCGCTACACGGAGTTCTGCAGCTTCATGGTCGTCATGCATGGGCACGTGTTTCTCAAGTGACGCGACGAGGCTGCGTGCGACGGCCCACGTCTTTTCCGGGCGCGAAGATCCGAGCTGGGAGCTGACCCGCGCCGACGCGCTGCATCTCGCCGAGCTCTGGCGCGCGTTGCCGCCGTCGCGGCCGAAACGGATCGCTGTCTCCGCGCTGGGGTATCGCGGGTGCAGCGTCGCGAATGAACGCGGCGAGCGCTGGACCGCCGCCGGAGGCCAGGTCACGTGCGACGCAGCGGGAGCCGTCGACGTGCGCGCCGATCCGGAGCGGCGCTTCGAGCGCGCGGTGCTCGCGACGGCACCCCCCGGCCTCATTCCGGGCGACCTCCTCGCCGCATCGCGAAGCTAGCCGATCGCGCTGAGCTCGACCGATTCGCCGCCGAGCCGCAGCACGCTGCCCTGTTCGTACCAGTCGCCGAGCACGATGCGCTCGAGCGTCGGTTCCGCGCCGCCGAGGCGATGCACGCACGGCCGGTGCGTGTGGCCGTGGATCATGCGTTGCGTCGCGTGGCGCTCGAATGCGCGAAGAACCGCGCCGCCGTTGACGTCCGTGATGGCGTCGGCGACCGATCGCGTATACCGCTTGCTCTCGGCGCGTGCCTGCTCGGCGAAGCGCGCGCGCTCTTCGACCGGCCGCGAGAGGAACGCGCGCTGCCAGCGCGGCGCGTGCGTTTCCGCGCGGAATGCCTGGTACGGCGCGTCGTCCGTGCAGAGCACGTCACCATGCATCAGCAGCACGTCCCGTCCCTCGATGCGCACGACCGCCGGATCCGGCAGCAGCGTCATCCGCGCACGCCGCGCGAAGGCATCGCCGAGGAGGAAGTCGCGATTGCCGTGGATGAAGAAGGTCGGCACGCCCTGCGCATGCAGCGCAGCCAATGCGTCCGCTACCGCATCGCCGACGTCGCCGGGCGCGTCGTCGCCGATCCACGCTTCGAAGAGATCGCCGAGGATGTACAGCGCGGTCGCCTTCGACGCTTCGCGTTCGACGAATTCGACGAACAGCCGCGTGATGTGCGGGCGGCTGGCGTCGAGGTGCAAATCGGAAATGAAGAGCGTCGTCATCGCGAAGCTGCGGCGACCGGCCCGTTGGCCGAGCCGCCGCAAGGTTGCGCCGGTTACTTCACCACGCTGATCTTTTCGATGACGACCGGCGTCGTCGGCACGTCGCTCTTGAACGGGCCCTGCGCGCCGGTCGGGACGCCCTTGATCTTGTCGACGACGTCGAGCCCCGCGGTGACCTTGCCGAACACCGTGTAGCCCCAGGTAGCGCCGTTCTGGTCGCTCGTGTAGTCGAGGCGCGGGTTGTCGACGACGTTGATGAAGAACTGCGCGGTCGCCGAGTTCGGATCGCCGGTGCGCGCCATCGCGAGCGTGCCGCGCGTATTGCTGAGGCCGTTCTTCGCCTCGTTCGGGATCGCGGGGCGCGTCGGCTTCTGGCGCAGGTCGCGCGTGAAGCCGCCGCCCTGGATCATGAAGTTGTCGATGACGCGATGGAAGATCGTGCCGTCGTAGAAGCCGGCGTTGACGTAGGCGAGGAAGTTCTCGACGGTCTTCGGCGACTTGTCGGGATAGAGCTCGACGGTCATGTCGCCGGCGCTCGTCTTGATCAGCACCTTCGAGGCGACGGCCTTGTCGGCCTCGGCAGCGGCCGGCGCTTCGGCCGCCTTCGGCTTCGCGGGCGCGGTCTTCGCGGGCGCCTTCGCGGCGGGCTTCGCCGGCGCATTCGTCGCCTGGGCGAAGGCGAGGGCGGGCACGAGGAGGACGAACGTCAGCAGGGCGCGCTTCAACATGGAGCTCTCCGGTTCTTGGGTGCGCGAATGATAGGCAATGACGCCGCCGCCGTCATGGCGCGGCGCCGGCGGCCGGTCAGGCGGCGACGCGCTCGGGGCTGCGCACCTGGAGCTTCAGGTCCAGGATCTTGAAGAAGCTGACTTCCTGCTCGAGGTCGGCGCGCGTCAGCGGGTGCTGGTCGAGCCAGCTCGCCGGGAGCTCGATGCGCAGCGTCTTGTCCTCGGCGTCGACGCCGATCGGCGGCAGCGCGTCGGTCGTGCGGCTGCGCGACAGGAGCGCGGCGAGGCGCAGCAGCGCGGTCAGGCGGCGCGCGGTGCGGCACAGGCGTTCCGGCAAGGCATCCAGGCTTTCGCGGTCGGGCTTGCGCCGGTGCGAGCGGATGATCGCCGCGAGCGCCTGCTGACCCTGGCGGCTGAAGCCGGCGAGATCGGAGTGCGCGACGATGTACGCGCCGTGCAGGTGATGCAGGCTGTGCGCGATCGCAAGGCCGATCTCGTGGATGTCCGCGCACCAGCCGAGCAGGTCGCGATCGAGCGCGCCGAGCTGCCACTCGTCGGCGACCTGGTCGAACAGCACCATCGCGGCGTGATGCACGCGCGCGGCCTGCGCGCGGTCGACGCCGTAGCGCGCGGCGAGCGTCGCGATGCTGCCCGAGCGCGGATCGGCGTGCAGCGCGCGCCCGACCATGTCGTAGAGGAGGCCTTCGCGCATCGCGGTCTCGCACACGCTCATCTGCTCGACCGCGAACGTCGTGAACGCGGCTTCGAGGATCGCGACGCCGCCGGCGATGACCGGCACGCGCTCCTCGGCGAGGCCCTGCAGGCGGATGTTGTCGATGCTGCCGGCTTCGATCAGCGCATCGCGAAGGCGCGCGATCGCGCCCGCGGTGATGCCCTGCTCGCACCAGCCGTTGGCCTGCACGATGTTGCCGATCGCGCGCGCGGTGCCGGACGAGCCGATCGCCTCGCCCCAGCCGCGCGAGCGGTAGTCGGCGGCGAACTGCTGCAGCTCGACCGCGATGTCGGTCTGAGCCTGGCGCCAGCGCTTGGCCGAGATCTTGCCGTCGCCGAAGAAGCGCAGCGTCGACGCGATGCAGCCCATCTGCACGCTTTCGGTTTCGAGCGCGTCGAAACCCTGGCCGATGATGAACTCGGTGCTGCCGCCGCCGATGTCGATCACGAGCCGGCGCTGGCGCGACTGCGGCATGCCGTGCGCGACACCGAGGTAGATCAGGCGCGCTTCCTCGCGGCCCGACACGACTTCGATCGGATGGCCGAGTGCCGTTTCGGCGGGCAGGAGGAACGTCTGCGGATTGGCGAGCTGGCGCACGGTGTTCGTCGCGACCGCGCGCACGCGCTCGGGCGGCAGCGCGCGCAGGCGCTGGCCGAAGCGGGCGAGGCATTCGAGCGCGCGCTCGCGGCGCTCGGGTTCGAGGCTGCCGTCGGGACGCAGGCCCATCGCGAGCCGCACGCTGTCGCGCAGGCGGTCGATCAGGCGCAGGCCGCCGTGCTCGTAACGGGCGACGACGAGATGGAAGCTGTTGGAACCGAGGTCGACCGCGGCGAGCAGCTCGCCGTCGCGGATGTCGATGCCGGTCGCGTCCGTCACGTGGCGTTCCCGCGGGGAGATGACCGATTCTCGCACGGTTGCGGCGCGGGAGCTGTTCATGCCCTCTCCGTCATCCCCGCGAAAGCGGCGAGCGGCGCATCCTCAACTCGCGAACTTCGACAGCAGCGCCTGCTGCGCCGAATGCGGCGGCGCATCACCCGGCACGAGGTGCATGTAGGTGCCGTCGGCACCGAGCTGCCACGCCTGCGTGTTGTCGGCGAGGTAGTTCGCAAGCGACTCGTCGTAGACGCGCGCCGCGAGCTTGGTGTCGAGGATCGGGAAGCACGTCTCGATGCGGCGCAGGAGATTGCGCTCCATCCAGTCCGCGCTCGAGCAGTAGATTTCCGGCGCGTCGTCGTTCTGGAACCAGTAGACGCGGCTGTGCTCGAGGAAGCGCCCGACGATCGAGCGCACGCGGATGTTGTCGGACACGCCCGGAATGCCGGGCCGGAGCGTGCACGCACCGCGCACGATCAGCTCGATCTCCACGCCGGCGCGCGAGGCGCGGTACAGCACCTCGACGACGCTCTCTTCGTTGAGCGCGTTCATCTTGGCGATGATGCGCGCCGGCTTGCCGGCCTGCGCGTGCGCGATCTCGCGCTCGATCTTCTCCATGAGGCCCTTGTGCAGCGTGAAGGGCGAATGGAGCAGGCGCTTCAGCTTGATCACCGGGCCGAGACCCGAAAGCTGCAGGAACAACAGATGCGCGTCCTCGCCGATCTCGGCGTCGGCCGTCATGAGCCCGAAGTCGGTGTAGATGCGCGAGGTGATCTGGTGATAGTTGCCGGTCGACAGGTGCGCGTAACGGCGCAGCGCGCCTTTCTCGCGCCGCACGATCAGCAGCATCTTCGCGTGCGTCTTGTAGCCGACGACGCCGTACACGACCTGCACGCCGGCTTCCTGCAGGCGATTCGCGAGGCGAAGGTTCGCTTCCTCGTCGAAGCGCGCGCGCAGCTCGACGACGACGGTGACGTCCTTGCCCTGACGTGCGGCCTCGATCAGCTGATCGACCAGCGGCGAATCGTTGCCGACGCGATACAGCGTCTGCTTGATCGCCAGCACGTCGGGATCCATGCTCGCCTGGCGCACGAGCTCGAGCACCGCGCCGAACGATTCGAACGGATGGTGCAGGAGGATGTCGCGTTCGCGGATCGCGTCGAAGAGATTGCGCTCCTCGGTGACGGCGGTCAGCACGCGCGGCACGAACGGCGGGAACTTGAGATCGGGCCGGTCGACCTGGTCGTAGATCGCGGTGATGCGGCTCACGTTGACCGGGCCGTCGCAGCGGAACACGTCCTGCTCGGCGAGCAGGAAGTTGTGCACGAGGAGATCGGCGACGCTCTTCGGGCAGTTGTCGGCGACTTCGAGCCGCACCGGCTTCGCGTAGCCGCGGCCCTTGAGCTCGTCGCGAAGCGCGAGCGCGAGGTTCTCGACTTCCTCCTCGTCGACGAACAGCTCGGAGTTGCGCGTCACGCGGAACTGGTACGAGCCCTTCACGTCCATGCCGGGGAAGAGCTCGTCCATGAACTCGTGCAGGATGCTCGACAGGAACACGAAATCGTACGGCGCCTCGGCGACCTCGCTCGGCAGGCGGATGATGCGTGGCAGCGAGCGCGGCGCACGCAGCAGCGCCATGTGGCCTTCGCGGCCGAACGCGTCGCGGCCCTTCAGCACGACCGCGAGGTTGAGGCTCTTGTTGAGGATGCGCGGGAACGGATGCGCGGGATCGAGCCCGAGCGGCGAGAGCACCGGCAGGCACTCGTTGCGGAAGTAGCCCTGCAGCCAGCGCTTCTGCTTGACGGTCCAGCTGTCGCGCTTGGAGAAGCGGATGCCTTCGCGCTCGAGCTCGGGCAGGAGGCTCGCGTTCCAGAAATCGTATTGCGCGTTGACCAGCGTCAGCGCGCGCTCGCGGATGCGGCCGAGCACGTCGCTCGGAGCGAGCGCGTCGGGGCCGGGGCGCAGCTCGCCGAGCTCGCTGTGCTGCTTCAGCACCGCGACGCGGACCTCGAAGAACTCGTCGAGGTTCGTGCACGAGATGCAGAGGTAGCGCAGGCGCTCCAGCAGCGGCACGCGCGGATCCTGGGCCTGCGCGAGCACGCGGAAATTGAATTCGAGCTGCGCGAGCTCGCGGTTGAAGTAGAGCGCGGGGTCCTTGAGATCCTGCAGGGCGTCGCGGTTCATGGTCTTTGCATCGTCGCACGGATCAATCGGGATTGCGCCTCGCGCTCGGCCGCGCCGAGCGGCAGGAAGCCCTCCTGGGCCACGAGCGCCTGCGCTTCGTCCGACAGCACGTACTCCAGAAAGGCCGCCGGGAGCGGCGCGGGAGCGCGATCCGGCGGGCGATTGACGTAGAGGTAGAGCGGACGGGAGAGAGCGTAGTCCCCGTTCATGACATTCTCCATGACGGGTGCCACGGCCGGCGCGTGGTCGTCCATGGCGAACGCCAGGGGCTTCACGAGGCCGTTGAGATAGCCGATGCCCGCATAGCCGATCGCCTCCCGGTTGCCCGCCACGGCCGCCACGGTGGCTCCATGGCCCGGCCAGACGACGACGTCGGCCCGGTAGGCACCGCCGCAGAGCGCCTGCTCGCGGAAGAACTCGCTGGTGCCGGACGCGCTGTTGCGTCCCGTCGCGAGGATCGGCACTTCGGCGACCGGCGCCTCGATCGCCCCGAGCGCACCCCAGCGCATGAGCGGCGCCGCGGCACCGCAGCGCAGCGTGTCCGAGTAGATCGCGTCGAGCTCGCGGCGCGTGATCGAGGTCAGCGGGTTGTCCGGATGCACGAAGACGACGATCGCGTCGTGCGCGACGACGAGGCCGGTCGGCGCGTAGCCGTAGCGGCGATCGAACGTCGCCGATTCCTGCGCACTCATCGGGCGGCTCATCGCGCCGAAGTCGGCCGCGCCTTCGAGCAGCGCGGTCGGCGCGCTCGCCGAGCCCGGCGTCTGCAGCTGCACGAGCACGGCAGGATGCCGCGTGCGGAACGCATCGACCCAGCGCAGCACGAGCGTGCTCAGCGTGTCGGAGCCGACGATCGTCAGCGTGCCGGCGACCGGATCCTGCGCAACCGCGTGCGCCGGCGCGTGCGCGAGAAGCAGCGCACCGAGCAGCCACGACGCGCGCCACGCGCTCACGACAGCTCCGCGACCGCTTGCGGCTCCAGCAGGCGCTCCGGCCCGAACACGCACGAGAACGTGCTGCCGACGCCGAGCTCGCTCGTGATCTCGAGGCGGCCCTGATGGAGCTGCAGCACGTGCTTGACGATCGAGAGCCCGAGGCCCGTGCCGCCGGTCTCGCGCGAGCGGCTCGTCGAGACGCGATAGAAACGCTCGGTGAGGCGCGGCAGATGCTGCGCCGGGATGCCCTGGCCGGTGTCGATCACGGACAGCCGTCCGCCGTGCGGGTCGCTTTCCCAGCGCAGCGTGATGCGTCCGCCGGCGGGCGTGTAGCGCACGGCGTTGCTCACGAGATTCGAGAACGCGCTGTGCAGGTCCTTGATCGAGCCGCGCAGGTCGTGCGTGCCCTTGATGTCGACGGTGACCGTGTGCTGGCCGAGGCTCAGCGCCGACGCCTCGCGGCGCAGCGCCTCGATCAGCGGACGCATGCCGACGCGCTCGGACGGGATCTCGTTCTGCGCCTCGAGGCGCGACAGCGTGAGGAGATCCTCGACGATCTGCGTCATGCGCCGCGACTGGTTGCGCAATTCGCGCAGGATCGGCTCGTACTCCTGCATCTGCTCGGGCTCGATCAGATCGAGATAGCCGTGCACGACCGTCAGCGGCGTGCGCAATTCGTGCGAGACGTTCGCGACGAAATCGCGGCGCACCTGCTCGAGGCGCATCAGCTGGCTCACGTCGCGCGCGATCAGCAGCGAGCGGTCGCTCGCGTAGCGGATGAGCCGCAGATTGAGGCGCACGGCTTCGTCGCCGGGCGAGGGGAGGTC
>DATFRS010000174.1:0-20181 GCA_035263065.1 Rhodanobacteraceae bacterium | reverse complement strand
CGCCGCTCGCGCAATGGCGGCAGATGCAGGCGCACCACGTCGAGACGATGCAGGAGATCGGCGCGGAATTCGCCGCGCACGACCTTCGCGTCGAGATCCTGGTGCGTCGCCGCGATCACACGTGCATCGGCGCGGAGCAATTCGCGTCCGCCGACGCGATAGAACTCGCCGGCCGCGAGCACGCGCAGGAGGCGCGTCTGCAGCGGCAGCGGCATGTCGCCGATCTCGTCGAGGAACAGCGTGCCGCCGGCGGCCTGCTCGAAGCGGCCCGCGTGCCGGCGCGCGGCGCCGGTGAACGCGCCGATCTCGTGGCCGAACAATTCGGATTCGAGGAGCTCCGCCGGAATCGCCGCGGTGTTGAGCGCGACGAACGGCCGCGACGCGCGCGCGCTCTCGCGATGCAGCGCGCGGGCGACGAGCTCCTTGCCGGTGCCGGTCTCGCCGGTGATCAGCACGCCGAGCCCGCTCGCCGCGACGCGGCCGATCGCGCGAAACAGCTCGCGCATCGCGGGGCTGCGGCCGATCAGCTCGGCGTCGGCCTGAATGGGCTCGACGACCGGCACGGCCTGCGGACGCGCGTGCGTCAATGCGCGCTCCGCGGCGGCGACGGCCTGATCGAGATCGAAAGGTTTCGGCAGATAGTCGAAGGCGCCGTGGCGATACGCGGCCGCGGTCGATGCGATGTCGGTGAACGCGCTCATGACGATGACCGGGAAGCGCGGCTCGTGCAGCGCGACGCGCTCGAGCAGCTTCAATCCGCTGATCCCGGGCATGCGCACGTCGGTGTAGAGCACGGCCGGCGTCTCGTCGGCGAGCGCCGCGAGCGCGGCTTCGGCGTCGCCGAATTCGCGCGGCATGAAGCCCGCTTCGCGCAGCGCCGCGCCGAGCACGAGGCGCACGCTGCGATCGTCGTCGACGATCCAGATCGGCGGTTTCGGATCGGCGGCGTTCATGCGGTTTTCGCGCCGTCGTCGGACACCGGCAAGAGCAGCGTGAACACCGTCGCGCCGGGCCGGCTCGTGTAGATCAGATCGCCGCCGTGCTCGCGCGCGATCTCGCGTCCGATTGCGAGGCCGAGGCCGCTGCCGTCGGCGCGGCCCGAGACGAGCGGCTCGAACAGCGTTTCCGCGAGCTCCGCGGGCACGCCGCGGCCGTCGTCGCCGACGTCGATGCGCAACGCGAGCCGCTGCGTGCGTTCGCCGATGCGCGCGGCGTGCTCGGCGCGCGTGCGCAGCGACAAGGTTTCGGCACCGGCTTCGACGGCGTTGCGCGCGAGATTGAGCAGCGCCTGCTGCAATCGATCCGCGTCGGCGTTGATCGCGGGCAGGCTCGGATCGTAGTCGCGACGCACGCGCGGCGCGGACGGCTCCGCCGCGATCAGCGCGGCGACGCGTTCGAGCGCTTCGTGGATGTTCGTGCGCGCGAGCCGCGGCTTCGCGCCGGCGCGCAGCAGGCGATCGGACAGCGTGGCAACGCGATCGACCTCGGCCATGATCAGCTCGGCGAGCTCGATCTGAGCCGGCGCTTCGAGATGCCGGCGCAGCAGTTGCGCCGCGCCGCGCACGCCGGCGAGCGGGCCCTTCACCTCGTGCGCGAAACCGCGCAGCGATTCCGAAAGTCGCAGGCTGCTCGTTTCCGCGCCGGGCGCCTGCACCTCGACGAGGATGTCGTCGTCGAGCGGCGTGAACGCGAGATCCGCCGCGCGATCCCCGATCGCGGTGCGAAGGCGCGCGTCGCGCAGCCAGATGCGGCGCTGCTCGGCGCCTGCGCGGGCGGCGGCGTCGACGAGTTGCGGCGGCTTCGCATCGAGCACCGCGACGGTCTCGCCGCGCCACTGGCGCGCGCCCGAGCCGAGCCAGTCGCAGAGCGCCTGGTTCGCCGACAGCACGACGAAATCGCGGTCGATGATGGCCATGGCGGTCGCGCAGGGTTCGAAGTGGGAGCCCGCGGCGCGATCGCGGCTGGCGGGCTTGGCGGCGTCCATTGCACCATTCTAGTGCGGGACGAGCGCTCCGTGGAACCGTTGTGGCGCAACCGCTTTGGTCGCACAACGGTTGCGGACGTCGCGAAAATGCAGTGGCTTTTTTTGTCCGCTTACCGTCCGAACCCTGCATTGGCGAGTCTCCCGGCCGCCCCTAGGATGGCGTATCGTTGCCCACCGGAGATTTCGCGATGCTCAACCACGACACCGCCCTGATCGTCATCGACGTCCAGGAATCGTTCCGCCAGCGTCCCTACTGGCGCCTCGACGACACGGCGGCTTTTTTTGACCGTACGCAGGCGCTGATCGACGGGGCCAGGGCCGCCGGCATGCCGATCGTGCAGATTTTCCACGTCGAGGAGAGCGGCGCGTTCTCGCTCGCGAGCGGCCACGTCCGCACGCTGGCGCCGATCGCGATCGAGCCCGACGTCGTGTTCCACAAGCATCGCCACAGCGCGCTCGTCGGCAGCGGCCTCCCGGTCTGGCTGACCGAGCGCGGCATCCGCCGCCTGATCGTCTCGGGCATCCGCACCGAGCAATGCTGCGAGACGACCACGCGCCACGCGTCCGACAGCGGCTTCGACGTCGACTTCGTCAGCGAAGCGACGCTGACGTTCCCGATGACCGGCCGCGACGGCATCACCTGGAGCGCCGCCGAGATCAAGGCGCGCACCGAGCTCGTCCTCGCCGACCGCTTCGCGCGCATCGTCACGGTCGACGAAGCGCTCGCGGGCAAGGCCGCCAAGCGCGCCGCATGAGCGACTTCGCGCCGCGGCGGATCCCGGTCGTCACGATCGTGCCGCAGCGCGCGCTGCTGCTCGACATCGCCGGGCCGCTCGAAGTGCTGCGGCGGACCGGGATCGAGCAGCGCGACGTCGCGTTCGACGTGGCCTACGCGAGCCCGTCGCCGGCGGTCGCGAGCTCGATCGGACTCACGCTCGCCGGCATCGCGCCGCTGCCCGACGCGATCGACGACGATGCGATGGTGATCGTGCCGGGCAGCGCGGACGAAGTCGCGTTCGCCGCCGGTCCCGACGCGAACGCCGTCGCGCGCGACGAAGCGCTGGTCGTCGAGTGGCTCCGGACGCACGTGCGGCCGACGCACCGGCTTGTCTCGATCTGCTCCGGCGCGCTGCTCGCCGCGCGCGCCGGCCTGCTCGACGGCTACGATTGCACGACGCATTTCACGTGCTGCGCGGCGCTCGCCGCGATCGCGCCGCGGGCGCGCGTGCTCGAAAACCGCCTCTACGTGACCGACGGCAACCGCTGCAGCAGCGCCGGCGTCACGGCCGGCACCGACCTGATGCTGCAGCTCGTGAGCCAGTTGACGAGCCCCGCCGTCGCGTTGTCGGTGGCGCGGCATCTGGTGGTGTACCTGCGCCGCAGCGGCGCCGATCCGCAGCTGTCGCCGTGGCTTGAAGGCCGCAACCACATCCATCCCGCCGTGCACCGTGCGCAGGACGCGATCTCGGCGAATCCCGCGCGCGCGTGGACGCTCGCGGCGCTCGCGCGCGTCGCGAGCACGAGCCCGCGGCATCTCTCGCGCCTCTTCAACGAACACGCCGGCATGGGACTGCCGGACTACATCAACCGCCTGCGCGTTTCGCTGGCGCGCGAGCTGCTCGGACAGACGCGGCTCGACATGGAGCGCGTCGCCGAGCGCAGCGGATTCGCGTCGGCGCGCCAGCTTCGGCGCGCGTGGCGCCGTTCGTACGCGACGCCGCCGCACGTGGCCCGCGCCGTGAGCCGATGACAACGACCAGGAACCCGACCCCGATGACCCGCGACAAGCGCGTGCAGTTCGACTTCGACATCGCCTTCTCGAACGGCGGCGGCCTGACCGGCCGCGCGTTCCGCCTCGACATCGACGGCGACGACATCGACGATGCGGCGCTCGCCGCGTACGTCGTGCAGGACCTTCGCCTCCTGATGGTGGGCGAGGTGCGCATCTCGAACAAGTCGATCCTCCGCGAGGCGCACAAGCGCACCGCGACGAGCGCGCGCTTCGTCGATCTCAGCCACACGATCGAGCACGGCATGATCACGTACAAGGGCCTGCCGGCGCCGCTGATCTGCGATCACCTGAGCCGCGAGAAATCGAAGACCGTCTATGCGCCCGGCACCGAATTCCAGATCGGGCGCATCGACATGGTCGCAAACACCGGCACCTACATCGACAGCCCGTTCCATCGCTATGCGGACGGCGCCGACGTCGCCGATTTCGATCTCGATGCGATCGGCCTCGTCGATGCGCTCGTCGTGCGCGTCGCCGGCGCGACGAGCCGCGCAATCTCCCATCGCGCGTTCGACGGGCTCGACGTGCGCGGCAAGGCCGTGCTCGTGCACACGGGTTGGGACCGCCACTGGCGCACGGACCAGTACTTCGAGAACCATCCGTTTCTCACGGCCGACGCCGCGGCGCTGCTGCGCGACGCCGGCGCGCGCCTCGTCGGCATCGACTCGTTCAACATCGACGACACGGCCGATCTCGAGCGCTCCGTCCACACGACGCTGCTCGGCGCCGGCATTCCGATCGTCGAGCACCTCTGCGAACTGCAGAACGTGCCGGCATCGGGCCTCCGGTTCTCGGCGGTGCCGCCGAAAGTGCGCGGCATGGGCACGTTCCCGGTGCGCGCGTTCGCGCTCTGCGACTAGCGCACCGTCGCGAGCACGGCGGCGCGGCCGCGCGCGATTTCGACGCCGGCGTGCTCGATGCGGAACCGGTATTGCCAGCCGCTCGCGTCGCCGAGCAGTTTCTCGGCGTGCACGTCGAGCGCGCCCGGCAGATCGTCGACTCGCGCGACGGCGAGCTCGATGCCGCGCAGCGAAACGAGGAATCCCGGCGCCGCGACGCTGCCGGTCGCGCGCGCGACGAGCCCGCCGTGCACTGCCATCGCCTGCGCGCCGTATTCGCACAGATGCACGGCACGGAGGCGTCCGTCGCTGCGCAGCGGATTCGCCGGATCGCGGTGCGAGACGGCGCGCGCGTGGATCGCGTCGGCGCTCCACGCGACGACGTCGTCGAGCAGGCACATGGCGCCGCGGTGCGGGATCAGCGCCTGCCAGCCTTGCGTGTCGTCGGGGAGCGGTCGGGGCTGGGTCACGGCGCGCGATTATGCGTCACGTGCCCCGCATGCGCCGAGCCGCGCGAACGGCGCCGCGATCCGGGTACCCTGTCGGCATGGGCACCCGACTTTACCGGTTCGGCCGATTCCGGCTGAACCCGCAGGCGCGCGAGCTGTTCGACGGCGACGAGCGCGTCAGCCTGCCGGTCAGCACGATCGATAGCCTCATCTATCTGATCGAGCATCGCGACCGGCCGGTCGGGCGCGACGAGCTCGCGGCCGCCGTCTGGGGCCGCAGCGACGTCAGCGAGGTGTCGCTGAGCCACGCGGTGATGCGCCTGCGCCGCCTGCTCGGCGACACCGGCAACGATCAGCGCGTGATCCGCACCGTGCCGCGGCTCGGCTATCGCTGGGTCATGGACGTGGCGATCGAAGAAGCCGAGGAGCCCGTCGCGACGCAGGCACCGCCGGCGAAACCTGCGCCCGCGCCGTCGCATCGCATCGGCGCGCTGCCGGCCGCGCTTTTCGCGCTCGCCGTCGCATTCGTCGTCATCCTCGCCGCGCTGTTCATTCATCCGCGCGAGCCCGAGCGCGCGGCGACCTCCGCGCCCACGCCCGCGATGGTGCTGCCCGCGGCGCTCGATGCGCCGCCCGATTCGGTGTGGGTGCGACTCGGCCTCATGGATCTCGTTGCGTCGGAGCTGCGTCGCGGCGGCATCGCGACGGCGCCGAGCGAGACCGTCGTCGCGCTGACGAAAGCGCGCGAAGGCGCGATCGAGCGCGGCGCATTTCCGGACGCGCTGATCGTGCGACCGCAAGCCACGTCGTCGCGCGACGGCTGGAGCGTCAGCCTCGACGTCGGCGACCCGCATCGCGCACTCCGCGTCGAAGCGCGCGCCGACGATCCGATCGCCGCGGGCCGCAAGGCCGCCGACGAGCTCCTGATCAAGCTCGGCCACACCCCGCCGGCGCGCGACGAAGCCGACGTGTCGATCGCACAGGCGACGCTGCGCCATCGCGTGAACGCCGCCGTGCTCTCGGGCCAGCTCGACGTCGCGCGCGACCTGATCCGCACCGCGCCGCCGGCGCTCAAGTCGACGCCGGAGATCGCGCTCAGCGAAGCGAAGATCGATTTCTTCGGCGGCCACTACGCCGCGAGCCGCGAGAAGATCGAGGCCGTGCTCACGGCGCTTCCTCCCGACGCGCCGCCCGAGCTTCGCGGCCGCGCACTCAACACGCTCGGCGCCGCGTACTTCCGCGAAGGCAAGCTCGACGAAGCGGAACGCGCGTATGCCGAGTCGATCCGTCTCAACGAGCACGCGAACCGGCCCGACGTGCTCGCGAACGCCTACATCGGCAGCGGCGGCGTCGCGAGCCAGCGCCTGCGCCTCGATGACGCGGCCGCCGACTACGGCCGCGCACGCACGCTGATGGAGCTCAACAACGATGCGTTCGGCGTCGCGGCGGTCGACCTCAATCTCGGCATCATCGCGCTGCAGCGCGGCCAGCCGGCGGCGGCGTTGCCGCAACTCCGCGGCGCGGCCGGGCGCTTCGAGAAGCTCGCCGGCGAAGACGCGCTCGCCGCAACGCTGGTCGCGATCGTCGATGCCGATCTCGCGCTGCTCGACACGAAGGACGCGCTCGCGACGAGCGATCGTTTCGCGGCGCTGCAGTCGCGCAGCGGCAACGGTCGCGAGCGCTGGGAGCTCGTGCTCGCCCGCGCACGCGCACTCGCGGGCGCGGGACGGCTCGGCGAAGCCGATGCGCTGCTCGCCCGCCTCGTCGACGCGAGCGATCCGAAGCAGGACGCCGTCGTGCGCGCGCAGGCGAATGCGCTCGGCGCCGAGATCGCGCTCGCGCGCGGCGACTGCGCGCGCGCCGCGGAGCTGGCAGCCGCCGCGCTGACGCCGGCACTCGATGCTGCGGTGCCGGCCGACCATGCACGCGCCGCGCGATCGCTCGCCGAAGGCCTCCGGTGCGGCGGCGACGCGAAGGCGGCGAACGAGGCCATCACGCAGCTCGACGCGTGGGCCTCGACCGCGCCGGCCGGCGCCGTCGGCATCGAAGCGCTGTACGTCCGCGCTGCCGCGGCGGCGTCGCGGGACGCATCGCTGAACGCCTATGCCGAGGCAATGGCTGCGGCGACGGCCCGCGCGATCCCGGACGAGATCGTCGGCGTCGGGCTCGACTACGTCCGCGCGCTGCTCGCGGCGGGCCGCGTCGACGAAGCGGTCTCCGTGAACGGCCGCACCGCGACGTACGCCGACCGCGACGCGCGCGCCGCGCTGATCCAGGCGCTGGTCTATGCCGCGCTCAAGAAGGATGTCGCGGCCGACGACGCCTTCGATCGCGCGCGCCGCCTCGCCGGCGAGCGGACCTTCGCCGAGCTCTCGACGCGCCGCAACCGCACCGCCGGACCCTGATATCGCGGCGGCACACGAACGCTACATGCTTCGTACATGCGGGCCGGCGCCGCGTCGGCGAAAGTGCGCGTCCCGTCTGCGCGCGCAGGCGATCCTCCACCGCTTGGAACGAACGATGCCGATCCTGAATTCCCGCCCCGCCCTCGCCGCCGCCGGTCTTTCGCTCGCGCTCGCCGCGGCGAGCGCCGATGCCGGCCAGCCGCTCTATCACCTGACGGCGCTGACCGTGCCGGACGCGACCTCGGTCTCCGTCCTCGACATCAACGACGCGGGCCAGGCGGTCGGCACCTACACCGACGCCGATTTCGTCCGCCACGCGGTGCTGTGGGACGCGAACGGCTGGCACGAGCTGGCGCTGCCGCCCGGCGACGAGGTCAACGGCATCGCGCGCTCGATCAACAACGCCGGCCAGATCGTCGGCACGTCGGACGACTTCGTGCAGCCGACGTTCGGCCTGCTCTGGAACGCGGCGACGCCGGGCACGTACACGGTCCTGAACAACGATTCCGGCGCGCCGGTCTCGCCGAACGCGATCAACGACGCCGGCGTCGTCGCCGGCGGCTTCGGCGTGCCGAGCCGCGCGTTCGTCTGGACCGAGGCCGACGGCCTCGTCGACTACGGCATCCAGGATCCGGACGTGCCCGACCAGCAGGCGCGCTGGTCCGCGATCAACGCGAGCGGCAAGCTGATCGGCTACTGGAACGAGCACGTCGCCAACATCCACGCGGTCGTGGGCGTCGTCGGTACGGCGGCCGTGCTCGGCATGGGCGGCGACAGCGACGCACTGCGCACGAACGCGGTCGGCCTCAACGACGACGGCGTCGCGGTCGGCCTCGGCGTCGACGACGTGCAGAACCTCGTGCCGGTGGTGTTCGCGGACGACGGCTCGTTCACCGCGATCCCCGGCGCGACGCTCGATCAGGACAACGGCAGCGCGATCGCGATCAACGCGAGCGGCGTCATCGTCGGCACCGCCGGCATCGGCACCGCGAACGGTCCCGTGCCGGGCCTGCAGGCGTTCGTCTATCGCGACGGCGCCGCCTACGATCTCTATACCGTCGTCGACGACACCACCGGCTTCACGCGCTTCGCCAACGCCGTCGCGGTCAACACGGCCGGCGTCATCGTCGGCACCGGCCGCGACGCCGGCGACAACGTGCAGAGCTTCGTGCTGACGCCGATCCAGCGGGATGCGATCTTCGCGAGCGGATTCGATCCGTAACTAGCGCGGCCGCGCCATCAGGATCGACAGGCAGAAGTGGAAGCCGACGCCGAGCGCGACGGTGAGCCCGATCGCGCGCAGCACCGGCAGCGACGAGAACGCCTGCATGCCGAACACGAGGAGCGCGGAGGCGATGCACACCAGCGTCGCGTGCAGCGTGCGGCGCGCCTCGGCCGCGTCGGCGACCGGGCGCTCGAAGAACAGCGCGTAGTGGAGCCCGAGCCCCGCCGCGAGCGTCAGCGCGACGAGGTGGAACAGGGACAGCGAGAGCCCCGACGCGCGCTCGACGACGAGCACGAACAGCGTCGCCAGGGACATTGGCGCGATGACGTGCCACGCGCGGCGCGCGCTGCGCAGCGCGACGACGACGGTCAGCGCGAGCAGCGCGAGCGCGATGCCGAGCGCACGCAGGATGCGCTCGCGGTAGGCGATCACCAGCGATTCCGAGGCGCCCTTGAGATCGAGCAGGCGGACCGCACCGTTCGTCGTCGCAGCGAACGCTTCGAGCGCGGCCGCGTCGCGCACGCCGGACAGCGTCGCGAGCGCGAGCCAGCCTTCGCCGCGGTGCACGAGCATCGAGGCGAGCCGCGCGCCGAGCGGGTTTCGTGAGAATTCGTCTGCGGTCAGCGGCGGCAGCGATCGCGCGACATCGACATCGTCGAGGAACGGCGCGAAGAGATCGGCGCGGAACGGAAGGTCCCGGCCCGCTTCGGCGAGCGCAGCCGATAGCGTCGCGCGGTCCGGCAGCTTCGCCTGGCGCGCGCGCTGCGTTTCGAGGCTCGGGAGATAGCGGCTCGGGAGCTCGAACGCGTCGAGTGCCTTTTGCGCGACGAGCGCGTCGAGGCGCGGCTCGATCGATTCCGACAGCGTCAGCACGCGATCCGCGTCCGGCGCCTGCAGCACGAGCAGGTAGCGCACGTCCGGTGCGCCGAGCTCGCCGCGGAGCTTCGCGTCGTGGATCAGGAGATCCTCCGGCACCGGCGTCAGCGCGGCGAGATCGTTCTCCCACATCGGTCCCGGCGCGCGCCACAGCACGATGACCGCGATCGCGGCGAGCAGCCACGGCAGCCAGGCGGGACGCGGCACGCGGTCGATCACGCGAAGCGCCGCGGCGACGCCGGCGATCGTCGCGGCGTCGCGGAATGTCCCGGGCAGCACGTACGGCAACAGGTAACGTGTCGTGAAACCGGCGACGAGCAGGCCGCTGATCGTGAACACGGCGAGCTGCTCGAGCCCGCTGACGCCCGACGCGAAGAACGCGAGATACGCTATCGCCGCCGATGCGATCGCGGTCGCCAGCAGCGGCCACAACGCACGAACGCTAGCGACGGCGTCTTCGCCCGTGCGGCGATGACTCAGCAGGCGGATCGGATATTCCTGCGCGACGCCGAGCAGCGTGAAGCCGAATGCGAGCGTGATGCCGTGCGCCGACCCGAAGATCCAGGCGAGCGCGGCGATGCCGGCGAGTCCGCCGCTTGCGATCGGCAGTGCGGCGAGCAGCAGCAGCGCGGGACTGCGATACGCGAGCAGCAGCAGGATGACGAAGCCGACCGTGCTGACCGCGCCGATGCGATCCGCTTCGCCGCGCGTCTTCGTGCTGATCAGGACACTGAAGTAGCCGGGCCCGCTGATCGAAAGGCGCGCGCCGTCGACGTCGTGCAATGCGGCGAACGCCGCTTGCAGCGCGTCGATCGCAGCGCCCTGCGCCGCGGGATCGAAGCCGGCGCCGCGCGTCTCGGCAAGCAGCAGCGCGGCGCCGTCGGACGAAAACCAGACGCCGTCGCGCGTCGCCGGCGGCTTCGGCGGCGACCAGCGCTCGGCGAGCGCGAGCGTTTCGAGCGTGGGATCGCGCGCCAGCAGAGGCTTCAGCAGCGATGCCGCGGGCGACGCGAGATCGGCGATGCGCTGCTGCAGCTGATCGCCGAGATAGGCGGCGTCGAGTGCGTGACGATCTAGCGTCGGCGACAGGAGGTAGCGATACGGCAGCCATTTCGGATCGAGCGCCGCGGGATCGAACGCGCCGTTGACGACCTGCTCGAAATGCGTGTCCTTGTGCAGCGCGTCCGCGAGACCGCGGCTCAACGCGGCAAGGCGGTCCGGCGGCGCGCCTTCGATCGACAGCAGCAGGAGCCGCGAGCCGGGTCCTTCGCCGATCTGCTCCATCAGGAGCTTCTGGTCGGGCGTCTGCGGCGGCGGCATGAAGCTGCGGAGATCGGTCGTCACCGTCAGCGAGCGCACGGCGACGAAGCCGAGTGCGACGAGCGCGAGCACCCAGACACCGACGAAGAGCCAGCGTCGCGTGCCGGCGCGCATCAGGGCGTCGGAATGCCGCGGCAGAGCGCGTCGATCATCGGCGGCGTCGGCCGCACCGGGATCTTCGCTTCGGCGAGCGATTCGACCAGCAGCACGTTGACGTCGCCGTCGCCTTCGAAGGTGTGGAAGCAGCGCGCCGACGTGCCGGCGCCGTCGACTTCGAGCGCGGTGATGCGCCGTGCGAGACGATCGTCGCGCGGCGTCAGCTTGAGGCGCCATGCGGTCGCGCTGCCGCTCGCGGCCAGCGTGAAGTCGCGCTGCAGCGCTGCCGCGTCGCCGCCGAGCAGCGCGGCGAATCCGCGCAGGAATCCTTCGAGCTCCGGCGCCTGGCTCAGCGAGAACGTGCGCGCCGGGTTGTCGCCGCGCTGCACGGACGCTTCGCCGTCCGCGATCGTCATGTGTTCGCGGTACGGCTTCTCGACGTTGCGCGCCAGCTTGCCGGAACCGTCGTACTCGAGCTCGCCGTGGAGGATCAGCGGGCGGTCGAGCAAACCGGAGAAGCGCACTTCGGCGAACGCCGTGCGCGCCGGCGGCGCGCGCTTCAGGCCCGCGACGAGCGCGGCCGCATCGGGCGCGCCGGCTTCAGGCGCCGCGCTCGACGGCGCCGGCCAGGCCGCGCTCGTCAGCGCCAGGCAGAGCGTCATCGAAACCTTCGAGATTCCAGAAGTCATGCCAGTTGAACCAGTTGTAGGGATCCTCGCGCACGTAGTGCTCGAGCCGCGTCGCGTAGCGCTGCACGACGGCGCGCAGCTCCGCCTTGCGCGACCTGCGCGGCAGCACGAGCTCCTCGGCGAACGTCTCGAAGTAGAGATCGTAGCGGTTGCCGCCGCGATAGAGGCCGACGCAGAGCACGGCCGGCACCTTCAGCAGCGCGCCGATCAGGAACGGCGCCGCCGGAAACGCGGCGGGCGAACCCATGAAATCCGCGACGATGGTCGACTCGTGCGGCCGTGCGCGGTCGGCGAGCAGCGTGACGAGCGCACCCTCGTGCAGCGCCTCCCCGAGCGCGAGCACGATCTCGGTCGAAGGCCGCGACGCGTCGATGACATTGCGCGCGACCTCGGGATTCAGCGCGTGCAGGAGCTCGGTCAGCGCGGGCGTCTTCTGCGTGTCGAGCAGTGCGCAGACCTTGACGTCGGGCCGCTCCGCCGCGAGCACGCGCAGCGCCTCGAAGCTGCCGACGTGCGCGCCGAGCAGCAACACGCCGCGATCGGGCCGCAGGTGCGAGCGCAATTCGTCGAGGCCATGCACGCGCACGTCGAAGCGGGCGTAGCGGTCGGACAGGAGGTACATGCGATCGAGGATCGTCCCCGCGAAGCGATGGATGTGGCGCATGACTTCCCACGCGCTCGCCTTGCGACCGAACGCGCGCTCGAGGAACGCGTACGACACGCGCCGCTCATAGCCGCGGCGCACGAAGAAATACAGCGTGATCGGATACAGGAGAAGCCGCGCGACGCCGCGTCCGCACTTGAGGCCGATCGCGCGGATCAGCCAGATCGCGAAGCGGCCGCCGCCTTCGGGGCGCGCGGTCCAGTGCTCGCCGCTCATGCGAGCTCGCCTTCGCCGGCAACGATCGGCGTCGCGCCGCGCTCGATGCGAAAGCGCACGCGTGCGCCGTCACGGACGATGCGGAGCGTGGCGTCTTCGTCGGGCTTCAGCGGTGCGAGGAACTTGACCGCGCCGATGCGCGCGAGCCGCGCCGCGCCATCACGCTCGATCGCGGCGGCGACGCGATCGAGCAGCACGACGCCGGGCACGACCGGGTTGCCGGGGAAATGTCCGGGCAGCGACGGATGCGCGGCGGGGATGCGCACGGTTTCGGCGATGTCGCTCATGTGCCGTGCCGCACGTCGTGCATGACGCTGTGCGCCAGCGCCGGCCAGCGCCGCACGAGGCGCGAGACGAACACCGGCAGCGGCGCGTGCGGGATGTGCCTGAGATACCAGCGCCGGAACGCGTACTCGACGACGAGGAACGCGACGACGCCGGCGTAGCTGCCGAGATGCAGATACCAGCGCCAGTCGTCGCCGACGATCTCGATCGGCGGAGTCATGCCGTAGCTCGCGAGGAGGCCGTCAGGCACCGCACAAAAGATCAGCAGCGTCAGCATCAGCGCCTGCGTGCCGAGCAGCAGCGACCACGCCCACGTGAGCGCGCGCGCATACGCGGCGACGCGCGGGAGGCGCACGCGCTCGGGATTTTCGAGCACCGCGATCACGCGGGCGATCAGCGGCTCGCTCCCGGGCACGACCGTGCGCGCGAAGAGGACGCAGAGCGCGGCGTTCACCATGACCGGCATGAAGTCGAGCGCGATCTCGCCGCGGCCGGTGACACCGAGCGCGAGGATGCCGAGCGAGGCGATCGCCCAGACGATCCAGGCGGCGGCGCTGCGCGCC
The DNA here is from genome assembly GCA_035263065.1 of Rhodanobacteraceae bacterium. GTDB lineage: Bacteria > Pseudomonadota > Gammaproteobacteria > Xanthomonadales > Rhodanobacteraceae > Dokdonella_A. The sequence continues at coordinate 6,778 of DATFRS010000174.1, read as the reverse complement.
CGAAGTCCGGGCCAGAGCAGGAAGGTCGCCAGCATGAACGCAGCGAGCTCTTCCAGCCATGCGAGACCGCTCGCGAACGCGCCGACCAGCACGGCGAGATAGGCGAGGAAGACGAGCGCCGCGCGTCGCGGACGTATCTCTGGCGGGATGGGCAAGGTCGCGGACACGAAGGGATGCGCGGATCGAGCGGCGTTGAAAGCGGCGCGACTGTAGCATAGCGTTCAGTACCGGAAGCGAAGCAGAGGGCAGCATGGCGGCGACGGCGGATTCCTTCGATTGCGACGTGCTCGTCGTCGGCGGCGGCCCGTCGGGATCGACGACCGCTGCGCTCCTGAAGCGGCGCGGCTACCGCGTGATCCAGCTCGAGAAGGACCGCCATCCGCGCTTCCACATCGGCGAGTCGCTGCTGCCTTGCAACCTGCCGATCATGGAAGAGCTCGGCGTGCTCGAGAAGGTGCGCGCGCTCGGCGTCGTCAAGCACGGCGCGGACTTCCCGTCCGGCGGCGGCTACCAGACCTTCCATTTCCGGCGCGCGCTCGGCGGCTCGCCGCCGCACGCGTTCCAGGTCAAGCGCGAGGAGTTCGATCAGATGCTGTTCGACCACGCGCGCGAAAGCGGCGTCGATGCGCGCGAAGGCGTCAAGGTCGACAACGTCGAGATCGGCGGCGTCGGCGACGTCGTCGCACACGCGCACGACGCGGGCGGCGCCGCGCTGACACTGCGCGCGCGCTACTTCGTCGATGCGAGCGGTCGCGACACGCTGCTCGGCAACGCGCTGAAGCTCAAGCGCAAGAACGACAAGCATCAGAGCGCGGCGATCTTCGCGCATTTCCGCGGCGTCGAGTTCCGGCCGGGCGAGGACGCCGGCAACATCAGCATCTACAACTTCAAGTACGGCTGGTGCTGGTTCATTCCGCTGCGCGAAGGCGTGATGAGCGTCGGCTGCGTGTGCTGGCCGGAATACCTCAAGACGCGCCGCGGACGCAACGAGGAATTCCTGCTGCAGACGCTCCAGATGATGCCGGAGGCGTGGAAGCGCATGGCCGGCGCCGAGATGATCTCCGACGTGCGCGTAACCGGCAATTACTCGTACACCTGCGCGCGCATGGCGGGCCCCGGCTGGATCATGGTCGGCGACGCGTTCGCGTTCGTCGACCCCGTGTTCTCGTCGGGCGTCTATCTCGCGATGCACAGCGGCAAGCAGGCCGCGGCGCTGGTCGACCGGATCCTCCGGGAGCCCACGCGCGAGGCCGCGCTGCAGGACGCGTTCAGCCGGCGCATCCGGCGCGGCATCCGCGTGTTCTCGTGGTTCATCTACCGCTTCAACTCGCCGGTGATGCGTGGCCTCTTTGCAAGCCCGCGCAACGTCTGGCGCGTCGAGGACGGCGTGATCTCGATGCTCGCGGGCGACGTGTTCGACAGCGCGCCGGTGATGCGGCGCCTGCATTTCTTCAAGCTGATCTACGCGATCGGCGGCCTCGTGAACTTGCCGAGGTTCCTGCGCGATCTCGCCGAGCGCCGGCGCCAGGCGCGCTACGCGTTCTCGGGCGGCAACACGCCGGTCGATCCGGCCTGACGGCGACTACGCGGCGCGGTTCTGCTGGATGTGGTCGGCGAGCGCGCGCAGGCTGCCGAAGATGCGCTTGTTGTCGGGATTGTCCGAGCGGAGCTGGAAGCCGTAGCGTTTGGACACCGCGAGCGCGAGCTCGAGCGCGTCGATCGAATCGAGGCCGAGGTCGCCGCCGAACAACTGGGCTTCCGGATCGATCGCCTCGGGCTTGACCCAGTCGATGTTGAGGCTCTGCACGATGAGCTCGGCGAGCTCGTGCTCGGCGGGGGTCTGTGCGGCAGTGGGCGTATCCATCTTTCGGGAGACCTGCGCTCCCCTTCGGGGCGGAAAAAAGGCCGCGCAGTGTATCATCCGCGCGGCCGCGCATCCCGCGCGTCAGCGCGTGAGTCCGTGTCCAGCCTTTTCGCCCCGAATGTCATCCCTGAATCGTCCGTGACGCTGCCGCCCTTGCGGATCGGCTATTCGGCGGCTGCACCTGCAGAACTGCTGTCGGACGCGGACGTGCTCGCCGTGATCGCCTTCGGCACGACCGCCGTCGACGATCCGCGCCATCTCGCGATCGGTCTCGAGAGGCTCGGCGAGCGGGTCGTCGAAGTCTGGCGCGCCGGCGCGCCGGTCAGCCACGGACGCGACGGCAACGTGCGCTGGAGCAGCGACGGCCACTACGGCTTCTTCGCGATCGAAATCGCGGAGCCCGCAGAGGACGACATCGCCGACGCCGCCGATCGCGCCTATCGCGAATTGCTCGCCGCGATCCGCCAGAGCGCGACGCCGCACGTGTTGCGCCTGTGGAACTACTTCGACGCGATCAACGCCGGCGCGGGCGACGACGAGCGTTATCGCCGCTTCTGCGTCGGCCGCGTGCGCGGCATGCAGGGCGCGTGGCAGGACGCGTATCCCGCCGCGACGGCGATCGGCCGCAGCGACGGCCGCCGCGTGCTGCAGGTCTACGCGCTGACGTCGCGCACGGCCGGCACGCCGGTCGAGAATCCGCGCCAGGTCAACGCGTGGCGCTATCCGCGCGAATACGGCCCGACCGCGCCGACGTTCGCGCGCGGCATGACGACGGCGGCGGGACAGCTCCTGATTTCCGGCACCGCGGCGGTGGTCGGACACAAGTCGCATCACGAAGACGACGTCGTCGCACAGCTCGACGAAACCTTGAAGAACATCGCAAGCCTGATCCGGAGCGCGAGCGTCGGCGCCGTCGAAGGGCCCGGCGCCGGCAGCCTTCTCAAGGTGTATCTCCGCGACGGCGACGACGCGGCACTGGTGTCCGAGCATCTTCGCGCACAGGTGCCCGGGCTCGACGGCCTGCTGCTGCTGCGCGGCGACATCTGCCGCCGCGAGCTCCTGGTCGAAATCGACGGCGTGCAGATCTAGTCGATCGCGCCGGTCCGGTTGAACAGCGATTCCGCCGAGTAGGAACGCGGGCGCACCTCGCGCAGGCGGCGCGCCCATTCGACGAGCTCGCTCTGCAGCATCACGATCGTTCGACCCGGCTGGCGGGCGCGCTCGCGCAGCGTCGCGGCGACGTGCGCGCGCAGCGCGGCGTCCTGATCCTGCTTCTTCATCTGCTCGATCGACTGCAGCGGCGGCGCGAGCGCGGCGAGCCGGCTGTCGCGCGCGAGGACGAGAATCCGCAGCGGCGCCGCCGTCGCTTCCACCGCGGCGGTGAGCGCGCCGATATTCTCGCTTTCGAGCATCGCCCCCGTGCGCGCGACGAACGCGACGACGGGCAGGAGCGGCGCGTCGGTGATGTCCAGCGGCTCGGACGCGACGGCCGCGAGCGGCAGGCTGCGGTCGAACCAGACGACGTCGACGGGCCCGTCCGGGCCCTCGACGCTGCGTGCCACATCGAAATCGAGCTCGGCGCCGAGGCGCGCGAGCAACTCGATCAAAGCCGGTAAGGCGGTCATCCTGGATCCTTCGGCAACGGCGGAGGGACGCGGTCGCCGATCCTGGCGACGCTGCGGCGGTTCGTGGGGATGCTCATCATAAGCCCGACGAGGGTCCACGCCAGCGCCGCGTTGACGACGAGATGGCCCTGCTTGGCCGTGTCGGCAAGGCCGTCGCCGAGCAGGGTGATGGCGAGCGTTGCGGCCATGACGGTGACTACGATGGCTGTCGCGTCCAGCGTCCGGCTGCCGGATCGAAGGCCGGGACGGACCAGGAACGCCAGCAGGACAATCATCGGCAGCGCGAACAGTAGGTACCGCGCGGCGGGGCTCGCGTGCAGCACGTGGCCGAGCGTCGGCACCGCGGCCGGCAGCTTCTGGAACTGCCCGCCTTCGACGTGGCCGATGTTGTCGGCAACCCAGGGATCGAGCGCGAGCACGCCCGCGCCGGCAAGCCGTATCGCGATCGTCGGATGGCGCAGGAACGCGCCGATCTCGCGCATGCGCGTGAAGTTGACGAGGCCGCGGCACGTGCGTTCCGGGAGATCTGGCAGCTGCCACGCCGGCTTCCCCGAGTAGATCTCGCAGCCGGGATCGATGCCGATGTCCTCGAGCAGCGCGCGCTTGTCGGCCGCGAACGGCGTCATCGCGGTGAACACGACGTCGGCGCGGTTGTACTGCCGGATCGTGTCCATCATGAGGCCGCCGCGCGCGCTCTGCACGAACTGGAAATACGCGCCAAAAAGCGCGCCGATCGCCAGCGCGAACACGCGCCACGTCGTGCGCCTGAGGCGCACGCGATCGAGCACGAGCACGACGATCAGGAGCGCGAGCGGCAGCAGCATGTGCTGGAGCTTGCTGATCGCGAGCGCGAACGCGGCGAGCGCAAGCCATGCGAAGCGTGCACGCGTGCGCGGCTCGTCGCGCCACAGGAGCAGGAGCCCGATCAGCGCGTACGCGGCGAGCAGCGCGGTCCACTCCGCGTAGAACGTCGCGAGATAGAGCGTGTTGCCGGGATCTGCGAACACGAGCGGTACGAGCGCCGCGTGCGCGAGCGCCGCGCGCACGTCGGCGCGGGCGAGGCACGCGCGCGCGAAGCCGATCGACAGCGCGAGCAGGCAAAGCCAGCGCAACGCGGCGACGAAGCGCACGTCGTGGAGGGCGCCGCCGCCGAGAAGCTCGGCGCTTTTCCAGACCAGCGCCGTGACGCCGGTGAACGCGAGCTCCGATGACCAGTAGCACATCGGATCGGCGCTCGAAATGAAGCGGAACTGCGAATACGGCGCCTCGGGACTGTGAAGCTGCGGCGGCATGTCGGCCGGGCGATCGGGATAGAAGTGGAAGCACGACGTGTAGCGCGTCTCGTCGTAGCTGTTCGCGTACGCATAGAGCGGATCGTGCAGGAATACTGTCAGCGCACGCAGCGTTCCCGCGAGCCAGAATACGACGAGCAAGCCGACGATCAGCCCTTTTCCAAGGCGCGGCGCGGTCGGCTGGGCAGGCTCTGGCATCGTCAACGGCCGTGACAGGGGAACCGGAGTTTAGGGACCCCGCGGTGACGCGCTCAATCGCGACGGAATGCCTATCGCATCACACTCGCGATGCGAACCGGACACGGTTTCAGCCGCCAACCGGGTCCGCGAGCCGCCTCCGGGGGCCGGTGCTAGGATGCGCCCATTCGCGGGCAATGAGCCCGAAGGGGAGTCGCAATGAGAACGCGCCTGGGCCACTACGACATCGTCGCCGAACTCGGCCGCGGCGGCATGGGCGTGGTCTACAAGGGCCACGAGACCTCGCTGAACCGCTACGTCGCGATCAAGGTGCTGGCCGATTCGCTGGCCCACGACGAGGCGGTCAAGGAGCGCTTCCTGCGCGAAGCGCGCAGCATGGCCGCGCTCAACGATCCGCACATCATCCAGATCTACTTCATCGGCGACGACGAAGGCCAGACCTACTTCGTCATGGAGTTCGTCGAGGGCGAGTCGCTCGGCTCGATGCTGAAGCGCGAAGGCAAGCTCTCGGTCGAGCAGTCGGCCAAGGTCATTTTCCAGACCGCGCAGGGCCTCGCGACCGCGCACGACCGCGGCGTCGTGCATCGCGACATCAAGCCCGGCAACCTCATGATCACGAGCCGCGGCTCGGTGAAGATCGCCGACTTCGGCATCGCGCTGTCGAACCACGATCTTTCGAAGAAGCTCACGACGACCGGGGAGTTCGTCGGCACGCCGGGCTATCTGTCGCCCGAAGTCTGCCTCGGCAAGCCCGTGGATCAGCGCAGCGACATCTTCTCGCTCGGCATCGTCATGTTCGAGATGCTGACCGGCCGCATGCCGTTCACGGACGAATCGCCGCTCGGCCTCATGCTCGAGGTCGTCAAGGCCGAGATTCCGGACGTGCGCGAGATCAACGCCGACGTCGATCCCGAAGTCGCGCGCATCCTCGACAAGATGATCGCGAAGGATCCGGCCGAGCGTTACCAGAACTGCCACGACCTCGTCGCCGAGCTCGGCGCGCATCCGCTCGTCGCCAAGGGCGGCCCGATCTCGCTGCAGCCGAAGATGTCGGCCGCTGCGGCGACGATGATCGGCCAGAAGACGCCGGTGTCGGCGCAGACGTCGCTGCCGTCGACGCCGCGCACGCCGGCCTCGGTCGCCCCGCCGACGCGCATCACGCCGGCGGGTCTGCCGCAGCCCCCGCCGGTCGCGCAGCATCAGTCGGTGCTCGATCGCTCGTCGCAGCCGGCGCAGAAAAGTTCGCCGTTGCCGTGGGCGATCGCGGCGATCCTGCTGCTCGGCATCGCCGGCGGCGCGTATGCGTTCCGCGATCGCATTCCGGGCATGGCGTCCGCACCCGCCACACCCGCGGCGGCAACGCCGGCGGTGAACACCGCGAACGCGACGACGCCGGCGAACACCACGGCTTCGACGGCGACCGCCGCGACGCAGTCGGTCGACGCCGCCCTGCCGCCGTCCGCGCAGAACACGCTCGCCGCCGCGCCGACGACGCCGCCGAACGTGCCGGCACCGCCCGCACCGCCGGCCGTCGACCCCGCCGCGCAGATGGATGCATCCGGCGCGCCCGCTGCACGCGCGTCGCAGGCCGGTGTCGAAGCGCTGCGCGATCTCCCGGCCGCGCAGGCTGCCGAGAACGCGCCCGCGCCGCGCATCGCCAACGCCGCGCCGCCGAAGCCGGCCGTGCCGCCGAAGCCGCGCGTGCCGACGATCGCCGTGGTCGCCGCGGGCGACGACGTGATTTCGTCGCCGGCCGAGGACGCGCTCGTCAACCTGCTGCAGAGCCGCGGCTTCCGCGT
>DATFRS010000173.1:0-2170 GCA_035263065.1 Rhodanobacteraceae bacterium | reverse complement strand
TAGCCGAACAGCGCGAGTCCGGCGTAGCCGTTCGCCGAATTGTCGCGGAACGTCGAGCCGCTGATGCCGAGCGGACTGCCCTGGATGTACGCCCCGCCGGCGAGCTTGTCGGTCGCGTTGCTGACGTTGCCCTGCAGCGTCGAGTCCTCGATGCGCGTGAACGACGCGTCGCTGTACGTCACCGTGAAGAGCCCTCCGCCGAACGCGTTCGCGATGTTGCCGATCAGCCGCACGCGGCACAGGTTCACGAAGCGCGCGTCGCCGTCGACGCCGATCGCGCCACCGTTGCCGCCATTGCCCGGATTGCCGCCGTTGCCGGTCGCACCGTTCGCGCTGAACGTCGTGTCGTACAGGTTGACGCGCTGCGAGCCGAGCGAATACAGCGCACCGCCGTTCGCGCCGGAATTGCTCGCGAACGTCGAGCCGACGACGGCGAGCTCGGCCGCGCCGACGACGTAGATCGCGCCGCCGCCGTCGTCCTGCGCCGTCGTGATCGCGTGGTTGTCGCTGAAGTCGACGTCGAAGATGCGGATCGTCACCGCCTGCCATGGCCCGCCGGTCGCCTTGAAGAGCCCGGCGCCGCTGCCCGACGGCGTGCTGCCGCCGGTCACCGCGCCGTGCTGCAGGCCGAACGTGTACGCCGCGTTCGACGGATTGGCGACCTCGATGACGCGCCGCGCGCCGCCTCCCGACAGCGTCGCGCCGCCGAGATCGAGCAGCGACTCGCGCGTGACTTCGAGCGTCGCGCCGAGCACGATCGTGCCGTTTCCGGCATCGATGCGGATCGCGCCGCCGGCATCGAGCGCGGCCTGGATCATCGCGCCGTCGACGCTGCCCGCCGTGCCGTTGCCGAGCACGACCGCGCCGCCGGTGCCGGGCGCGACCGGCGCCGTGCAGTCGAACGTGCTCTGCGCGGCCGCGGTGCGTGCGGCTGCAACGAAAGCGAGGGGGAAACAGGCTTTGCAACGCATGCTTGAAGAATCCAGCCACTGGCGGCACCTTGCAAGGCGATCCGGCGCGGGATGCGACCCGCATCGCAAAGTCTCCGAACTCCGAGGAACGAAGCCATGAATCAAGCACTCAAGGACCGCGTCGCGCTCGTCACCGGCGCCTCGTCCGGCATCGGCGAAGCCACCGCGCTGATGCTCGCCGAGGCCGGCGCGCGCGTCGCCGTCGCGGCACGCCGGCGCGAGCGGCTCGAAGATGTCGCGAAGCGCATCCGCGAGCGCGGCGGCGAGGCACTCGTCGTCGAAGCCGATTTCGGCGTCGAAGCCGACGCGCAGCGCGCCGTGCACGAAACGGAGAAGGCGTTCGGCCGGCTCGACATCCTCGTCAACAACGCGGGCGTCATGTATCTCGAGCCCGTCGCCGAGGCCGACCTCGCGCGCTGGCGCAAGATGTTCGAGATCAACGTGCTCGGCCTCATCGCGGCGACGCAGGCCGCGCTGCCGGGCATGCGCTCGCGCAAGGACGGCCACATCGTCAACATCGCCTCGACCGCGGGGCGCATCGCGTCGCCGAGCGGCGCCGCGTACAGCGGCACGAAGTTCGCGGTCGTCGCGTTCTCCGAATCGCTGCGCAAGGAGATTTACCAGGACCGCGTCCGCGTCACGGTCGTCGAGCCCGGCCTCGTCGCGACCGAGCTTCGCGAGCACATCGGCCACGCCGCGACGCAGAAGGCGATCAACGACTGGGCCGCGTCGGTGCGCCAGCTGCAACCCGAGGACATCGCGCGGGCGATCCTCTACGCGGTGACGCAGCCGCCGCACGTGTGCGTCAACGAGATCCTGATGCGGCCGACCGATCAGGAGCGCTGAAGCGATTCGGCGTAGAATTCCGCGCCTTGCCGCGCGGAGAGACGCCATGCCCTGCGACGCCCGAACGCTCGCCGAAGTCGAGCTCTTCGAGCACCTGAACGACGACGACCGCGCGACACTCGCGGGCGTCATCGACGTGCGCAGGCTCGTCGCCGGCGAGACGCTGTTCAAGGCCGGCGAGCCCGGCGAATCGCTGTACGTCGTGCGCGCCGGCGAAGTCGAGCTTTACATCAAGGACACCGCCGGCCAGCGCATTCCGCTCGCGATCGTCGGGCGCGGCGAAGTCTTCGGCGAGCTCGCGCTGCTCGACCGCAGCCCGCGCACGGCGACGGCCGTCGCGATGGCCGACACGG
>DATFRS010000172.1:0-4771 GCA_035263065.1 Rhodanobacteraceae bacterium | reverse complement strand
GTTCGTGCTGCTGCCGTACGACGTGGACGGCGCGGGCCCGCTGCCGGAGAAGCTCGCCGTTGGCGGCACCTTCCTCGTCACGGGCGGCGTCGCGAACCGCAGGCTCGCGCTCTACGGTCCCGACGCGCCGCTCGGCAATCTCAGCGTCACGCCGTCGACGATCGACTTCGGCAACGCGCAGCTCCCCGGTGCCGTCGTTGGTCCGACCGAAGTCACCCTGTTCGCGAGCGGCAACGCACCCGTCTCGATCTCGGCCGTCGACGACGCGACGACGCCGTTCCACCGCGCCGGCGGCGACTGTCCGCAGGCCCCGTTCCAGCTGGCCGCCGGCGACGCGTGCACGATGTCGTTCGTGTTCGTGCCGATCGCGCCCGGCGAATTCTCGCAGACGATCGCCGTGCAGAACGACGGCGCGAGCGCGACGAGCTTCACGCTGCGCGGCGTCGGCGTGGCGCCGCCGCCGGTCATCACGGTCGATCCCGCGAGCCTCGATCTCGAGCTCGCCGCCGGCGACACGACGACGCGCGACATCACGATCGGCAACGACGGCGGCTCGCCGCTCGACTGGCACGTGGCGGCGGGTTACGCCGGCGCAGCGGTGCTTCGGCCGACGCACGGCGCGTCGCTGCCCCGGACGCGTCCGCTGCCGGCGAACGCCGCGCTCGCGCGCATCGCGGGCACGCACGCGGGGGCGAGCTTCCACGCGCCTCGACCCGATGCGGCGGGCGACCGCGTCGTGCTGACCGAGTCGACGTCGATGGACGTCGTCGCCGGCACTTCGATCGCGTGCTCCAACGCGCAGACCGGCTTCACGTCGGAAAACCACTTCCTGCGCACGTTCACGCTCGGCGATTTCGGCATCGATCACGACTTCGAGGTCGTCTCGGTGCGCTTCGGCATCGAGTCGCTGTCGGTCGACACGACCGTCACGGTCAATCTCTACACGCTGACCGGCGATTTCGTCTACGAGAACATGCAGCTCATCGGCTCCGCGCCGGCGAGCCTTGCCGTGCAGGCCGGCACGCTCGTCGACGTGCCGGTCGCCGCGACCGTGCCGGCCGGCGCAACGCTGGTGGTCGAGATCGTCGTGCCCGATCTCGAAGCCGCGGGCTCCGGCTGGTTCTATCCCGGCGCGAATTCGGCCGGCGAGAGCGCGCCGTCGTACCTCGCCGCGCCCGGCTGCAACGTCGACGAGCCGGCGCCGATGGCGAGCTTCGGCCGTCCGGACGTCCATCTCGTGATGGCCGTGACCGGCAGCGATCCGGTCGACTGCAGCGTGCCTGCGTGGCTCGGGCTCGATCCGGCTTCGGGTACGGTCGCGCCCGGCGATGCGGGCGTCCTGGCCGCGAGCGTCGATGCGACCGGCCTCGCCGGCGGCGACTACGCAGCGAACGTCTGCCTCGCGAGCAACGATCCGGTGCCGCTGCTGACGATCGTCCCGGTACATCTGCACGTGCTCGGCGACAACGACGTGCTCGCCGCATCGCCCGACGCCGTCGACTACGGCACGGTGCCTGCCGGCGTCCGCGCCGGCCCCGCGATGATCGCGCTGGTCAACACCGGCGCGACGCCGGCTGCCATCAGCGCCGTCGATGCGGCGATCGCGCCGTTCGTGCAGGACGGCGGCGATTGCCCCGCGGTGCCGTTCACGCTCGCGGGCGGCGCATCGTGCACGCTCGGCTACACGTTCGCCCCGACCGTCGTCGGCGATTACGCGACGACGCTGCATGTCGCGAGCGACGTCGGCAACGCGTCGTTCACGCTGACCGGCACCGGCATCGCCGGCGCGCCGAGCCAGCTCGCGCTGCTCGGCGGAAGCGGCCAGAGCGCGATGGCCGGCGCCGCGTTCGCGCTGCCGCTCGCCGTGCAGGTGCGTGACGCCTGGAACAATCCGGTGCCGAACATCGAGGTTGCCTTCGCGGCGCCCGGTAGCGGCGCGAGCGCGGTCCTGTCGGCAGGCGCCGCGACGACGGATGCGAACGGCTACGCGAGCGTCACGGCGACGGCGAACGCGATCGCCGGCGGCTATTCGGTCGCCGCAAGCGGCGGCCTCGGCGCGCCGGTCGCGTTCGCGCTGACGAACACCGCGGCCGTGGTCGACGTCGCCGCCGCGATCGTTGCCGACCGCGACTACGTGCGCGCCGGCGAGATGCTCGACTACGTCGTCACGCTGCACAACACCGGCTCGATCGCGACGACGGATGCCGCGATCGCGAGCACGCTGTCGCCGCTGCTCGACACGGGCGCCGCGACCTGGGTCTGCCTCGGACCCGGCGCGAGCGGCTGCACGGCGAGCGGCACCGGCGATCTCGCGGAATCCGGCCTCGCGCTCGCGCCGGGTGGCAGCGTCAGCTATCTGGTCAGCGCGCCGGTGCGCGTCGATGCGGACGCCGACGACGTCGTCACCAGCGTGCACGCGTCGCTCACCGGCGACGGCAATCCGGGCGACGACGGCGCGAGCGCCAGCACGACGCTCGTGATTCTTCGCGACGGCTTCGAGCCGTACGGCGACGGTGCGGATCGAGCGCTCGTGGCGCGTGACGAAAGGCTGAGCACGACGACGTCGGTCGACTTCGCGTGGCCGTCCGCCGGACCGGGCCCGGTCGATGTCGTGCTGACCGCCGATGCGGCGGACGGCAGCGGCTTCCGGATCGAGCAGCTCAACGACGGCCTCGTGAACCGGGTGCGGCTCGTCGCGCGCGACCGTGCCGGAGACGAGCGTGCCATCGCGTGGGCTCCGATCGTCACCGGCGAGGCCGTGCATCTCACTCTCGTCGAAGGCGACGGTGCGCAGGCGTCGAGCGTCGTGGTGCTTGCCGCGAATGCGAGGCTCGAGCTCCCGGTCGCGACGGCCGCGGGCTACCGGCTCGCGAGCGCGCCCGCGCTGACCTTAGAGAACCCGCCCGAGGAACAGCCATGACCGTGCTCGCGTCATTCCCACTCGATCACCCGGCCGATTACACTCGGCCGATGATCTTCCCGACGCTCGACTGCAACGGCCGCGAGCTGGCGCTCGACCGGCCGCGCATCGCCGGCATCGTCAACGTCACGCCCGATTCGTTCTCGGACGGCGGGCGCCTCGTCGATCCGAAGGTCGCGATCGAGCACGGACTCAAGCTGGTCGCGGAGGGCGCGGACCTGCTCGACGTCGGCGGCGAATCGACGCGACCCGGCGCCGAAGCCGTCGATGCCGCAACGGAGATCGCGCGTGTCGTGCCGGTGATCGAGGGCCTGGTGGCGCAGACGCGCGTGCCGATCTCGGTGGATACGTCCAAGGCCGACGTCATGCGCGCGGCCGTCGCCGCCGGCGCCGGCCTCGTCAACGACGTGCGCGCGCTGCGCGAAGACGGCGCGCTCGACGCCGTCGCCGCGCTCGGCGTGCCGGTGATCCTGATGCACATGCAGGGCGATCCGCGCACGATGCAGGACGATCCGCAGTACGACGACGTCGTCGGCGAGGTGCACCGGTTCCTGACCGATCGCCTGTTCGCGTGCCAGATGGCCGGCATCGACAAGAAGAAGATCCTCGTCGATCCCGGCTTCGGCTTCGGCAAGACGCTCGAGCACAATCTGCTTCTGCTCCGCGACCTCGCGCGCTTCGCCGAGATCGCACCCGTCGTCGCCGGTCTTTCGCGCAAGGCGATGATCGGCACGCTGACCGGCCGCAAGGATCACGCCGATCGTGCGGCCGGGTCGGCGGCGGCGGCGCTGATCGCCGTGCAGAACGGCGCGATGCTCGTGCGCGTGCACGACGTCGCCGTCACGCGCGATGCGCTCGCCGTGTGGCGCGCCGTCGCGGCGCTCGGCGCAGGGCCGCGCAAGCCGCCCGCGCGTCCGAAGACGCCGTGGGACGACGACTGATCGCGCTGCTCGCGTAACCGCGGGCTCTCATCCCTTCGTGCGTCGACGCTCAAGCAGACCTTGAGCCCCTTCCGTTGCGAACTTTTTTCGGGCGACTCCCCATGAAACCTTCCTTGACTTCGGCGTATTGCCTCGGCCTCCTGGCTTTTGCGCTTTCCTGCGCGGCCACCGCGCAGACGATCTGGACCGGCACGACCGGCGACTGGTTCGACGGCGCGAACTGGTCGCTCGGCGTTCCCGACGCGAGCGGCGCCGCACGCGTCGACAACGGCGGCACCGCGCAGATCTCGGCGAGCGGCGCCGTCGCACAGAGCGTCATCCTCGGCAACGAGGCGAGCGACTCGGGCGCGATCACGGCGTCCGCCGGCGGCAACCTCGCGGTCGCTGCGGACCTCTCGGTCGGCTACGGCGGCAGCGGCACGCTCCTGATCACCGGCGGCGCGCAGGTCTCGGACTTCAGCGGCGAGATCGGCTACACGATCGCGTCCACCAGCGGCGTCAGCGGCACCGCGACGGTCGAAGGCGCCGGATCGAGCTGGACGCATGCGTTCGAGCTCTACGTCGGCTACGGCACCGGCACGCTGAACATCCGCGACGGTGCGACGGTCTCCGACGCATTCGGGTATCTCGGCTACTTCCCCGAATTTCCGGGCCGTTCGAGCGGCACCGCGAACGTCGACGGCGCCGGCTCGACGTGGACGCACGACTCGGATTTCATCGTCGGCGATTCCGGCACCGGCGTCCTCAACATCACCAACGGCGGCGCCGTCGTCAACGGGACGGGCTATCTCGGCTTCAACTTCGATTCCGACGGCACCGCGACCGTCGACGGCGCGGGCTCGTTGTGGTCGACCAACGGCTTCTTCTACGTCGGCCAGAACGGCGACGGCACGTTGACGGTCGCCAACGG
>DATFRS010000171.1:0-3067 GCA_035263065.1 Rhodanobacteraceae bacterium | reverse complement strand
GTCGTCTTGAGCGCCAGGGTCGCCACGTCGGCGCGTGGCGTGCCTTCGAGCGCCGCCGCGGCGCCACGAATGACTTGATAGCCGCTCCGCGAGAGCGCCGCTACGTACACGTCGTCCGCGTCGTGGCCTGCAACGGCTTTGAGTCCGGCAATCGCGGCTTCGCGGACGTTGTCGGACTCGTCGTTCGCCAGCCGTTCGAGCGCCGCACGGTCCTTGAGCATCGCAGCCGCGCGCGCGGCGTACATGCGCACCTGCCAGGGCTGCGCTCCGATCAGCTGTTGCAAAGCGGCCTGACCGCGCTCGGGTGACGCCGTAGCGAGCGCGACCAGCGCATGCGCGGGGCGATGCCACCCGCGCGGCGCGTTCAGCGCCTGCCGATCCGCGACAATGTGCTCGAGCACGGCAAGCGCGACGGGCGATGCGGCGCAGCCAGACAGTTGATCGAGCGCCACGAGCGCCACCGACGGCTCTCGATCGAGCGCTCGCAGGATCGATGCTGGACACGCTTCGTCGCCGCCCCGCGCCTTGAGCGCGCGCAGCGCCTCGACCCGGACGATGGGCGATTCGTCGCCGGCTGAGGGATCCGACGCAGGGGACGACAGCGGATTCCCGAGCGCGGCGGCGATCGCCGCATCGGTTGCCGCGGATCGACCGCGCACTGCCGCGGCGCGCATCGCGAGACGCCGCACCTGCGCATCCGGGTCCTTCGACGCCGCCGCGATCAGTTCATCGTCGGCAACACCCGCGGTGACGAGCGCTTCGAGGGCCAGGCGGCGAACGCGAGCGCCCGTCGCGAGATCGCCGGCGTTCTTCGGCGCCGCGAGGCCGCGCAGTGCGGCGACGGCGGCGGCGCTCGGCGGCCGAATGGTTCGACTGATGCGGACGAGCGCCTCGAAGCCCTTGGCGACGCCGAGCCGATCGGTCACCGATTCCGCCTGCTCGGCCACGTCGAGCAGCGTCCCTTCGGCGTTCTCGACCTGGGCGGCCGTGGTGTATGGCAGGCGTCCGAGCGTTTCGCACATCGCGGCGCGCACGTCCGGCTCGGCTTCCACCTGCAGGCGGCCGACCAGGGTCGTCACCACGACGTCGAGCGTCGGCGCCGCGCCCGCCTTCGGATGATCGCGCTTCCATCCCTGCGCCGCCTGACCGATGGCTGTTGCAGCCTCGGCACGGTTTTCGGGCGCCGGGTGCCGAAGGCCCGGCGTGATGTCGGGAATGAGCGCCGGGCGCTCGAGGCGGCCCAGGGCGCGGAGACCGATGCGCGCGGTCTGCGGATCGGCGCTTCGAGCGCCGGCGCGGATGATGGCCACGTCGTTCGGCGTCGGGGCGCGGCGATCCTCGGCCTGGAGGATGTTGATGCGCGTCGCAGCGAGTGATTGGGCGGCGACTTGGTTCGCGACAATAAGGACCAGCCACGAAGACACGAAGGCACAAAGCAAACCAATAGATCTTCGTGTCTTCGTGCCTTCGTGGCGATTCATCCCTGCCTCAAATGCCGCGTCGCCGCTGAGTACTCCAGCATCTGCGCCGTCAGATCAAGTGGATACGAGATTGTGACGTCGACGATGTTCCCTGCGCCGTCGGAGACCGCCTCGAGCCGCGGCATGACGAAGCCTGTGTAGGCAGGCAACCCGAGCTTGTCGACCCGCGCCACCACTTCGTCGCGAAGCGCGGGATCGAAATGCACACCGTAGGTCTCGACGAGGGCGCGCGCCGCCTCGTAATCGCCCTCGCCCTTGATCCGCTGCACCTCGCCGAGCAGGCGGCCGACGCCCTCGCGGAACGCGCGCGCGTCCGTCATGACGTAGTAGGTCTTCCCGTCGCGCGTGCGCGTTTCGATTGCGGCGGTGTGCGCCATCAACCAGCGCACAATCAGCTGGCGGTTGCGCATATGGTCTTCTTCGATCTCGCTGCCGTGCCGGACGCGGCGAAGCTGCACGAGGACATTGCGCGTGTAGCCTTCGTACTCCGCGAGCACGATGTCGTCGTGGTGCTCGGGCGGAATCAGACCGAGCTCGACGAGCCTGGGATCGGGGAGAAAATACAACGCGACGAGATCGGCGCGTGCCTCTTCGATGGCGGAGTAGTGCTCCCGGAGCGCGCCGTGCGGATTGAGGAGCAGCGCCGGATCGACCTGGCCCGAGCCGTGGCCGATCACCTCGTGGAGGTTCGTGGTCAACTCGCCGGCGAATGGGCTCCATGCCGTCGCGCGCGCGACCTCGTCGCTCGTCCAGGCGAACTCGGTTCGGAGTTCCGGCATCGTCGATTTGTCGTAGGCGACGTGGACGTTCGACAACGACACCGACTTGCTGCCGTGCCGCTCGCGAACGGACTGGTCGTTCGGCAGGTTGATCCCGACGGGCGTGATCGGACCCGACTCACCGGTCTCGATCACGACGTCGATCGCGGTGGCGGTGACGCCGCGGGCGTCGCGCTTCCTGTATTTCGGGTCGCACGGCAGGCGATCTTCGAACCACTGCGCGTTGTCGGCAATCGTGCGAATCTGACTGGTCTTCTCGCGATTGACGTACCAGACGAGCGCCTCCCACGCGCCCTTGACGCCGCGCGCGTCCATGTATACCTCGACGAACCCGTTGATCGTGTCCACGGGCGACGCGGTGTCCTCCACCCAGGCGACGTCGTACCGTTCGCGATCCCCAGCCTCGCCTGACCGATAGACGCGGATCAGCGCGGCGAGCGCCTTCGCCATCGGCTCGGTTGCGAATGGCATCGCGGCGTCGAGGTGCTCGACGATCGCCTCGATCTGGCTCGTGCAGCGGCCGCCCACGCGGTAGACCTCTTCGACAAGCTGCCCGTCCTGTTTGACCAGGCGCGCATTCAGCGGATGCACGTCGCGAAATCCGTCGAGGTCGGCGAGCGTGACGCCGTCGTACAAGTTGTTCGCGCTGGCGGTCAGGATGTCCTCGCCGGGCGGCGGCGTCTTGCTCGTCACCATTGGATCGACGTCGGGATCGAAGAAGAGCGGCGCCAGCCGAACGAGCAGACGGTCGAGCGTCTCGCCGTGTCTGAGCGGAAACGTTGCGCCCGTGCGCGCCGCTGCATGGGC
>DATFRS010000170.1:0-19968 GCA_035263065.1 Rhodanobacteraceae bacterium | reverse complement strand
CGCGTTGAACACGCAGGCGAGCAGCGGCATCGCGACGATGCCGGCGAGGAAGCGCGGCGTCGCGACGTACGCGATCGGATCGACCGCCATCATCTCCATCGCCGCGAGCTGGTCGGTCGCGCGCATGAGGCCGATCTCGGCCGTGATCGACGTGCCGGCGCGCCCTGCGAAGAGGAGCGCCGTCACGACCGGGCCGAGCTCGCGATACAGCGACAGCGACACGACCGTGCCGAGCGCGGCGGTGCCGCCGAAGATCGACAGCACGTAGTAGAGCTGGAGGCCAAGCACCATGCCGACGAAAAGGCCGCAGGTCATGATGATCGCGAGGCTCATCGCGCCGACGAACCAGACCTGGCGGATCGTTTCCTTGAAGTAGCGCAGGCTGCGCGGGACGCTGGCAAGAAGCTGCAGCAGGAACAGGCCGCACGCGCCGACCTGCGCAAGCGCATCGCCGATCACCGAAGGGTCGCGGCGCGGCGTCGGACGTTTCGGATCGATCACGGTGCTCATGTCGCCGCCGCCGGGAAGCCGAGATCGAGCGCGTAGTCGCGCGCCGGATACTGGAACGGCACGGGACCGTCGGCCTCGCCGCCGAAGAACTGGCGCGTCCACGGCGATTCGCCGCGCGCGAGCTCGGCCGGCGCGCCGTGCGCCGCCACTTTTCCGCCCGCGATCAGGTACACCTGGTCGGCGACGCGCGACACGGCCGCGAACTCGTGCGCGACGAGGATGCTGGTGATGCCGAGCGTGTCGTTGAGCGTGCGGATCAGGCGCAGCACCTGGTTCAGCGCGATCGGGTCGAGACCGACGAACGGCTCGTCGTAGAGGATCAGCATCGGATCGCGCACGATCGCACGCGCGAGCGCGACGCGGCGCGCCATGCCGCCGGAGAGCTCGCTCGGCATCAGCTCGGCGGCGCCGCGAAGGCCGACCGCCTGCAGCTTCGTCAGCACGATGTTGCGCAGCAGCGGCTCCGGCAGCTTCAGGTGCTGGCGCAGCGGGAAGGCGACGTTCTCGAACACGGTGAAATCGGTCAGCAGCGCCGAGTTCTGGAACAGGTAGCCGATCTTCTCGCGCAGATCGAACAGCTCGTTGCGCGACAACGCCGGCACGTTGCGGCCGTCGACGCGGATCTCGCCCGCATCGGGCGCGAGCTGCCCCGTGATGTGGCGGAGCATCGTCGTCTTGCCGGTGCCGCTCGGGCCCATGATCGCGGTGATGCGGCCGCGCGCGATGTCGAGATCGACGCCGTCGAAGATGACCTTGCCGCCGAGCGTCGTGCGAAGCCCGCGCACTTCGATGAGGGCCGGGCCGGCGGCTGGTTGACGGGCTTCACTCACGCGGATTCGTTCGGTCGGGCCGGCAGGCGCGCGGCGGGCGCTACCTTAGCCGAAGCCGCGGCGCGCGTGTTAAGCCGCGCTTCGCGGCGGTTCACGCCGGTTTCAGCAGGTCCTCGATCAGCGCGGCGTGGCGCCGGAGCTGCGCGTCGCGGCGCAGGCGGCGCGCCGTCACGATGGCGCGCAGGTCCGCCAGCGCGTCGGCGAACTCGTCGTTCACGACGATGTAGTCGAAGTCGCCGGCGTGCGCGATCTCCTCGCGCGAATCGGCGAGGCGCCGCGCGATCGTCGCCGCATTGTCCGCCGCGCGCGTGCGCAGGCGACGCTCGAGCTCGTCGCGCGACGGCGGCAGGATGAACACGCTGACGCTGTCCGGCGCGAGCTTGCGCACCTGCGCCGCGCCCTGCCAGTCGATCTCGAGCAGTACGTCGCGCCCGGCTTCGAGCAGCGGCTCGACCGCCGTCTTCGCCGTGCCCTTCAGATCGCCGTGCACGTTCGCGTACTCGTAGAACGCGCCGGTGCGCGCCATGCGCTCGAACACGTCGCGCGAGACGAAGTGGTAATGCTTGCCGTCGACCTCGCCGGGACGCGGCAAACGCGACGTATATGAAACCGACAAGCTGATCGTTGGCTCGCGCTCGAGCAGCGCATTGACGAGGCTGGTCTTGCCTGAACCCGAGGGTGCCGCGACGATGTAAAGCGTGCCGGTCATGGATTCGTTACTGCCGTGTTCGGCTCAGCCACGATAGACATCCTTGCGATGACCGACCTGGACGATCTCGACCACCAGCACTTCGTCGAAGATCGAGTAGACGATCCGATAGTCGCCCTGGCGCACGCGGTAGGACTCGCTGCCGGCCAGCTTCTTCGCGCCGGGCGGACGGGGGTCGTTCTGCAGTGAGCGCACACAGCGAAGAATCCGCTCCACGTCGCGCTTCGGCATGCCGCGCAGGTCCTTGACGACTCGCGCGGCAAATCTCAGCTCATATCGTGCCATCGGCCTTGAGCTTCGCGATGAATTCTTCGTAGCTCAGCCGCTTTTCCTTGGCGCGCGCCTTGATCACGGCGAGGTCCTGCTCGTCTTCGCGCAAGGCCTCGCGTACTGCGTCCGAAACGATTTCCGAAATCGATCGGTGCGTCTCGGCGGCCTTGAGGCGCAGCGCCTTGTGCATCTTCTTGTCGAGGTAAATGGTGGCTCTGGTCGTACCCGATTCCATGGCAGTGCTCATGACGTCAAAACGTCATGACATCATACGGCCAAATCGCGACTCATTCCAGATTCTGCACCTGCTCGCGCATCTGCTCGATCAGCACCTTGAGCTCGACGGCGGCGTTCGTCGTGCGCGGATCGGCGGCCTTGGAGCCCAGCGTGTTCGCCTCGCGGTTGAATTCCTGCATCAGGAAATCGAGCCGGCGGCCGACGGCCTCCTTCAAGCCGAGCGTGCGCCGCGCCTCGGCGATGTGCGCAGTCAGGCGGTCGAGCTCCTCGTCGACGTCGATGCGCTGCAGCTGCAGCACGACTTCCTGCTCGACGCGGCCGGGCTCGAGCGGCTGCTTCAGCTCGGCGAGGCGCGTGTCGAAGCGGGCGCGCAGCGCGGCGCGCACGTCGGGCAGATGCGAGCGCACGTCGGCGACGATCTTCTCGATCGCGTCGAGCCGCTCGCGCAGGAAGCCGCCGAGCCGCGCGCCTTCGCGCTCGCGCGCGGTGACCATCTGGCCGAGCGCGTCGTCGAGCACCGCGAGCGCGGACGTGCGCAGCGACTCCTGGTCGGTCTCGCGCTCGAGCATGACGCCCGGCCAGCCGAGCAGCGAGGCGAAGTCGACGTTGAACTGCGGGAACTTCGCGGCGAGCGCCTGCGCGGTCTCGGCGAGCCGCGCGACCAGCGCCTCGTCGAGCACGATCGCCGACGCCTCGGTCGGCGCCGGCTTGTAGCGCAGGCCGAGATCGACCTTGCCGCGCGAGAGCTTCGCGCCGACGCGCTCGCGCACGACGGGCTCGAGGCTGCGCAGCTCTTCCGGAAGGCGCAGGCCGAGCTCGAGATAGCGATGGTTGACCGAGCGGATCTCGATCGACAGCGTGCCCTGCCCGATCTCGGACTCGGCGCTGGCGAAGGCCGTCATGCTGCGCAGCATCGGAATACCCGCAAGGTGCGTACGAGCCGCAATGGTAAACTCCGCGCCCCATCCGACGATACCTCGCCTCCCGCATGAGCCTTGCGCGCCCTTCCGGCCGTGCCGCCGACCAGTTGCGTCCGATCACGATCGAGCGCGGTTACACGCGGCATGCCGAAGGCTCCGTGCTGATCTCGTGCGGCGACACGCGCGTCCTGTGCACGGCCAGCGTCGACGAGAAGGTGCCGCCGTTCCTGCGCGGCAAGGGCGAAGGCTGGGTGACGGCCGAGTACGGCATGCTGCCGCGCGCGACCGG
Organism: Rhodanobacteraceae bacterium; assembly: GCA_035263065.1. GTDB lineage: Bacteria > Pseudomonadota > Gammaproteobacteria > Xanthomonadales > Rhodanobacteraceae > Dokdonella_A. The sequence goes on along the minus strand of DATFRS010000170.1, from coordinate 16,203 downwards.
CGAGCGCACCCAGCGCGAAGCCGCGCGCGGCGGCCAGGGCGGCCGCACGATGGAAATCCAGCGCCTGATCGGCCGGAGCCTTCGCGCCTGCATCGACCGCACGGCGCTCGGCGAGCGCACGATCACGCTCGACTGCGACGTCCTGCAGGCCGACGGCGGCACGCGCACGGCGGCGATCACCGGCGCGTACGTCGCGCTGGTCGATGCGGTGACGTGGCTGCGCGCACGCAATGCGCTGAAGCGCGATCCGATCTTCGGCGCGGTCGCCGCCGTGTCGGTCGGCATCGTCCAGGGCACGCCGGTGCTCGACCTCGACTACGCCGAGGACTCGGGCTGCGACACCGACATGAACGTCGTCATGAACGACGGCGGCGGCTTCATCGAGCTGCAGGGCACGGCCGAAGGCCACGCGTTCCGTCGCGACGAGCTCGACACGCTGCTCGCGCTCGCAGCGAAAGGCGTCGCCGAGCTCTGCCTGAGGCAGCGCGAGGCGCTCGCGGCGTGAATCCCGCGCCGGCGCGCGTCGTCCTCGCCAGCAGCAACCGCGGCAAGCTCGCCGAGATACGCGAAGTCCTCGCCGGCACCGGCTTCGAGCTGGTTGCGCAGTCCGATCTCGGCATCGGCGATGCCGACGAGACCGGCGCGACGTTCGTCGAAAACGCGCTGATCAAGGCGCGGCACGCGGCGCGCGTGTCCGGATTGCCGGCGCTCGGCGACGATTCCGGGATCTGCGTCGATGCGCTCGGCGGTGCGCCCGGCCTTCGTTCCGCGCGCTACGCCGGCCCGCACGGCGACGCCGCCGCGAACATCGCCAGGCTCCTCGCCGCGCTCGACGGGATTGAAGACGCGCGCCGCGGCGCACATTTCCATTGCACGATCGTGCTGCTTCGATCCGCCGACGATCCGGCGCCGCTGATTGCCGAAGGCCGCTGGCACGGCCGCGTGCTGCACGCGCCGCGCGGCGAGAAGGGCTTCGGCTACGACCCGGTGTTCTTCGATCCGGCACTCGACCGGGGCGCCGGCGAGCTCGACGCCGCGGTCAAGAATCGCGTCAGCCATCGCGGGCAGGCGCTCGCGCGGCTCCGCGAGCTGCTCGCAGCGCGCTGATCCGCGTCACGGCGCTGCGGCGCTCCTACAATCGACGACATGGCTTTCCTCGCACCCCCGCTCGCGCTCTACGTCCACATCCCGTGGTGCGTGAAGAAATGCCCGTACTGCGATTTCAACTCGCATGCGCGCGAAGGCGCGCTGCCGGTCGACGCCTATGTCGGCGCGCTCGCCGCCGATCTCGATGCCGATCTCGCGCGCTTCGGCGGTGCGCTCGAAGGCCGCGAGATCGTCAGCGTGTTCTTCGGCGGCGGCACGCCGAGCCTCTTCGCGCCGGATGCGATCGCGCGGATTCTCGACGACGCGTCGAACCGGATCGCGTTTAGGCACGGCGTCGAGATCACGCTCGAGACGAATCCCGGCACCGTCGAGCACGGCCGCTTCGATGAATACCTTCGGGCCGGCGTCACGCGCATCAGCTTCGGCGTGCAGAGCTTCGACGACGACAAGCTGCGCCGTCTCGGCCGCATCCATTCGGCCGCGGAAGCCGAGCGCGCGATCAAGACCGCGCAGGACGCGGGCTACGCGAACCTCAATCTCGATCTCATGTACGCACTGCCCGGGCAGTCGCTCGCGGGCGCGCTCGACGACGTCGCGCACGCGATCGCGCTCGAACCGGCACACGTTTCGCACTATCAGCTGACGCTCGAGCCCAACACGCTGTTCGCCGCGAAACCGCCGCCGCTGCCCGACGTCGATGCCGCCTGGGACATGCAGGAGGCGTGTCAGCGCGCGCTCGCGTCGGCGGGTTACGCGCAGTACGAAGTCTCCGCGTACGCGCAGCCGGATCGCCGCTGCGCGCACAATCTCAACTACTGGGCGTTCGGCGACTATCTCGGCATCGGCGCCGGCGCACACGGCAAGATCAGCGACGCCGAGGGCGCGATCTCGCGCAGCGCGAAGGTCAAGCTGCCGCGCAGCTACCTCGATCGCGCGGCGCGGCACGACGCGTTCGGCACGATCGACGCGGTCGCGTCCGAGCAGGTTCCGTTCGAATTCATGTTGAATGCGCTGCGCCTCAACGACGGCGTGCCGCTGATCGACTTCGAGCGCCGCACCGGCCTTTCGCGCGATGCGATCGCAAAGCCGCTCGCCGAAGCGCGCGAACGCGGCTGGCTCGAAGCCGATGCGGCACAGCTTCGCCCGACCGAGACCGGCCGACGCTTCCTCAACGATCTCATCGCGCTGTTCCTGCCGGACTGACGCCCATGCTCGAGCCGATCACGATCGATTGTCCGTACTGCGGCGAAAGCTTCTCCACGCAGGTCGATCTCTCGGCCGGATCGCAGCAGTACGTCGAGGACTGCGCGGTCTGCTGCCGGCCGATCGAGATCGCGATCGAGGTCGGCGACGACGGCGAGCTCCTCGCCGTCCGCACGGCGACCGATCGCGACTGACTTGCCGCGCACGCGCCGCGCTCCTACACTGCGCGCCGCCACAGGTGCCCTGCCCGCCAGCCGGCGGAACGGGTGAAACGGGAAGCCGGTGTAAAGCCGGCGCTGCCCCCGCAACGGTGAGCAGGCCAAACCGGATCTCTACGCCACTGCATGACGCGGGAAGGCGATCCGGCCGACGTGCATCCGCACGCACCCTGCAAGCCCGGAGACCGGCCTGGTGGTTTCGCCGGATTTCGCATGCCGCATCGCGACGAGCGCGATCGATGCGCAAGCCGGCGCAATGGCTCCAGGCGCTGCGGCGGGCAGCGGGCGGGCACGAGGCGCCTGCCGCTCCTCGGCCGTCCGATCCTCGATGCGACGCCTGGCTTACGCGGGTGTGCGATCGAGGAGTGTCTTTCATGGTGCGTCATCTTTCCGTTTCACTTTTCCTGCTGGCGGCGGCGACTGCGCGCGCCGACGATGTAGAGGTCCAGCCGACCGTGCAGGTCACCGCGTCTCGCGTGCCGGAAACCGTCGACGACACGCTCGCCGACGTGACCGTCATCACGCGCGACGACATCGACGCGAGCGGCTCGCGCGACGTCCTCGACCTGTTGCGCCTGCAGGCCGGCGTCGACCTCTACCGCACCGGCGGTGCGGGCCAGCAGACGTCGCTGTTCCTGCGCGGCACGAACTCGAACCACGTGCTCGTGCTGATCGACGGCGTGCGCGCGGCGTCGGCGAACACCGGCGCGTTCGCGTTCGAATGGCTGCCGCTCGACGCGGTCGAGCGCATCGAGATCGTGCGCGGCCCGCGCGCGAGCTACTGGGGCTCCGACGCGATCGGCGGCGTGATCCAGATCTTCACGCGCAAGCTCGAAGGCCCGCGCGTCGCGGCCGGCTACGGCACGTACGACGACGCGGCCGGCGCCGCCGGCATCGGCCACTGGGACGGCGCGAACGGCTACAGCGTGCAGGTCGGCGCGCGGCACGTCGGCGGGTTCTCGGCGACGAATCCGTCGATCTGCAACGGGCCCGACGATCCGTACTGCCCGTACAACCCCGACGACGACGGCTTCCGCAACACGAACCTCGTCGCCCGCGGCGCGCACACGCTCGGCAGCCAGCTCGTGTCGGCGTCGGTCTACCGGAGCCAGGGCGAAGTCGAGTTCGACCAGGGCAACTCGAACGTCATCGAGCAGGACGCCGGCGTCAACCTCGAAGGCGATCTCGCCGACGGCTGGAGCCATCGCCTGTCGATCGGCAACGCGCGCGAGGATCTCAATACGCCGACGTACTACACGCTGTACCTGACGCGCCGCGACAGCCTGCTCTGGCAGAACGATTTCAAGCTGTCGGACACGCAGCGCCTGATCGCCGGCATCGACTACCTGCACGAGAGCGGCGAGACGCGCGACACGTTCGCCGGCGCCGCGCTGTACGACGACAGCCGCAACGACACCGCCGTGTTCGGCGGCTGGCAGGCCGGGTTCGGCGCGTTCGACAGCGAGCTTTCGCTCCGCCACGACGACAACAGCGAGTTCGGCGGCGCGACGACGGGCTCGGCGGCGCTCGGCTGGCGCTACCGGGACTTCGCGCGCATCTACGCGAGCTACGGCGAAGGCTTCCGGAGCCCGACGCTCAACGAGCAGTTCTCGCCGGGCTACGGCGGCCTCTTCGCGGGCAATCCGGCGCTGGATCCCGAGCGCTCGCACTCGACGGAGCTCGGCATCGAGCTCACGCCTGCCGAGGGCCAGCGCTTCGGCGCGCATCTCTACTCGACGCGCGTGCGCGATCTCATCAGCTTCACCGGCCCCGACTTCCAGGCCGAGAACATCGCGCGCACGAAGATCGACGGCACCGAGCTGACCTACGACGCCGACGCGGGTCCATGGCTCGCGCACCTCGCGTACACGTACGAGGACGCCAAGGACGAGACGACCGACACCGAGCTGCTGCGCCGCCCGAAGAACAAGTTCGACGCGGTCGTCGAGCGCCGCTTCGGCGAGCGCTTTCGCGCCGGCGCGGAGCTCGTCTACGCCGACGAGGCCGCCGACATCGCCGGCACGACGCTGCCGAGCTACGCGATCGTGAACCTCCGCGGCACCTGGACGATCAGCGCCGACTGGCGCCTCACGGGCCGCATCGAGAACCTCTTCGACAAGGACTACGAGCTCGTGCACGGCTACAACACGCCGGGCGTCTCGGGCTTCCTCGAAGTCATCTGGCAGTCCGGCGCGCGCTAGGAACGTCGCAATCGGACACGCGGCGGCAGCACGCCGCCGCCGCGTGCACCGCGCCTGCGCGCCCGGGGCCGGTATGAAAATCGCATGGAAAGGCCGGCTGGCTCTCCCGGCGGCTGCTGTTCGCCACCGGGTGGACGTGCCAGAATGGCCCGCACCTCATGCGCGGCTGGGCGCGCGCGGGCGAGGGTCTTCTAGGGGGACCACGACCACGGACGCGTGACCGGCACGCGCCCGATGCGGGGCTGAGTTCGCTATTTGGGGGAGGCCGGCGCAGGCGTCATGAGTCAGCGGTCCGCAGCGGCGGGGGTTCGCGGTGGAGAGGAGGTCATGAAGTCGCTCAAGCAGCGGCCGGACCTGCCTTCGCGCGTGCGTTCCCTGCTCGAAGCCCTCCTCGAACGCGCCGCCAACCAGTTCGAGCACGCGATCTCGCGCACGCTCGACGAGTTCGAGCAGGAGCTTTTCAAGCTCGCCGAGCGTGCCCGCAACAACGAGCAGCAGCACGCGCGCTTCGAGGCGCTGCGCGAGATCAAGCGCGGCCGCGCCGACATCGCGCCGCGCTTCCTGCTGCACGTCGAATCCTCGCTCGCCCACATCAACGCCGGCGCCGGCAAGTCGCCCGAGACCGCGCGCCGCAACGCGCCCGGCATGCCGCTCGAGCTCGTCGACGCCGAAGTGCTCGAGGAAGATCTCGCGCTGCAGGAGATCGTCAGCAAGTCCGAGATCCGCCACAGCCAGGCGATCTATGCGCTCGGCCACCGCTTCGGCGTGCTGGCCGGCAGCCCGGCGTGGGAGCCCGACGTGGTGCCGCTCGGCCCCGCGCAGATCGGACGCGCGCTGCGCCACGCGACGCACTGCCTCGATCTCAGCGTCGAATACCGCGTGCTCGCATATCGCCTCTTCGATCGCGTCGCGATGCTGCAGATCGGCGAGTTCTACGACGTCATCAACGGATTCCTGGTCAAGCAGCGCGTGCTCGCGCACCTGCAGTCGCCGAGCGTGCGCGCGCACGGCGGCGTCGCCGCCACGCAGCCCGCCGGCGAAGCGGATGCCGAAGCGGCCGCGCAGCAGCAGACGCCCGCGGCGGCGCCGGAGCCGTCCGACGAAGAGCGCGACTCCGAGCTCTTCTCGACGCTGCGCATGCTGCTCTCCGGCCGCCGCAAGGCGCAGGGCGGCAGCGTGCCGTTCTCCGGCGACGGCTATCTCGTCAGCCGCGACGATCTGCAGTCCGTACTGGGATCGCTGCAGCACCGGCACGATCTCGCCGAAATGCGCGGCGGCAAGCCGCGCGATGCCGCGGCGCTGCGTCAGGACATGCTGATGCAGCTGAAGCAGATGAGCCCGCAGGGTCGCGCCGCGGTGCTCGCCGAGGAGGATTCCGACACCGTCGACCTCGTCGGCATGCTGTTCGACTACATCAACAAGAGCGTGCGCGCCGAATCGAGTGCGCAGTCGCTGCTCGGCCGCCTGCAGGTGCCGGTGCTGCGCGTCGCGCTCAGCGACAAGACGTTCTTCACGCAGCGCGAGCACCCGGCGCGCATGCTGCTCAACACGATCGCCGAGACCGGCGCGCGCTGGATGGACGACGAAGACGCCGATCCGAGCCTCGCCGAGAAGATGAAGGTCGTCGTCGAGAAGGTGAGCTCGGAGTTCAATGGCGATCTCGGCCTCTTCCGCGGACTGCTCGGCGATCTCGGCCAGCACATGCAGCTCCTCGCGCGGCGCGCCGAAGTCGCCGAGCGCAGGCACGTCGATGCGGCGCGAGGCCGCGAGAAGCTCGACCTCGCGCGCGACACCGCGCGCACCGCGATCGAACGGCTGATCAAGCGCGGCAATCCGTCGCCGCTTGTGCGCGCGCTGCTCGAGCAGGCGTGGACCGATGCGCTGGCGCTGACGATCCTGCGCCAGGGCGAGGATTCGAGCGCGTTCCATCGCCGCCTCGCGGTCGCCGATCAGCTCCTGCGTCGCGAGCCCACGGCCGACACGCCCGCCGACAAGATGCTGCGCCAGGAGCTCGACGTCGGCCTCAGCCAGGTCGGCCTCCATGGCGACGACGTCAAGGCCGTGCTCGGCAAGCTGTTCCCGGCCGGCAAGGGCGCGGCCGCGAACGATGCGAGCGCCGCCGCCGTGCCGGGCGCGGACGGCAAGCCCGCGCCGGCGATGCCGGGCAAGGCGGCGAACGATGCGCTCGCACCGCCCGAGATTTCGGCCGATGCACTCGCGGCCAAGCTCAAGACGCGCACGCGTCTCGGCGGCGAGCCCACGCAGGAGCCCGTGCGCCCGATCGCACGCGCGCCGCAGACGCTGACGTCGGAAGAAGCGCAGATCCTCGAGCGCATCCGCACGCTGCCGTTCGGCACGTGGTTCGAGTTCACGACCAATCAGCAGGGCGCGACCGTGCGGCGCAAGCTCGCCTGGTTCTCGACGCTGACGGGACGCTGCCTCTTCGTCAATCAGCGCGGCGCGCGCACCGACGAGAAGACGCTCGAGCAGCTCGCCCGCGACATGGCGAGGAAGCAGGCGAAGATCTGGAGCGAGCAGTCCGAGTCGATCATCGATCGCGCGTGGAAGGCGATCCTCGGCACGCTGAAGCAGTTCGGCGGCAGCGAGGCGCAGGCGCAGGGAGCTCCGGCATGAACGACACGACGCACATCGCCGGAGGCACGCCGTGATCGAGCACCGCCGCTCGCCGCGCAAGCCGCCCGGCGTCATCATCCAGGTCACCAACGTGATGACCGGCGAAGTCCTCGGCCGCCTCGGCAACATCTCGGCCGAAGGCATGATGCTGGTCGCCAACCAGCCGATGGTCGACGACGCGCTCTACCAGGTGCTCTTCAACCTGCCCGACGAGCACGGCCGCCTGCATCCGATCGAAGTCGGCGTGCACGAGCAGTGGAGCGAGCAGGCGAACGTGCCGGGCCAGCACTGGGTCGGCTTCCGCATCATCGACATCGCACCGGCCGACGGCGCGGTGCTGATCGACTGGCTCAACGGCAGCGAGCGCCTCGACTGAGGACGCGCGCGAAGCGCGTCAGTGGTTCGCGGGTCGCGGCGCGCAGGCGCGCAGGAAGAGATCGACCGTCGCGCGCACGTGCTCGTCGATGTCCTGCGTCGACACCGACTGCATGCAGCCGCACAGGAGCCGCGCGTGCAATTCGCCCTTCAGGAGCGCGAAGAACTGCGACGCGGCGCGCGTGATGTCGGGAATCTCGAGCTGTCCCGCCTCGACTTCCTTCTTGAGGAATTCCTCGAAGCTCTGCCGCATGCGCAGCGGGCCCGCTTCCCAGAAGAGCTGCGCGAGCTTGGGCGACGTCGAGCCGCTCGCCGTCAGGAGGCGATGCAGCGAGATCGCCTCGGGGCTCGTGATGAGGCCGAGGAACGCGCGCGCGATCGCCTCGAGCTGGCCGCGGACAGGGCCCGAGAGATCGACGTCGAACAGCTCGCCCGGTACCTGGTCCTCGCAGCGCGCGCGGATCGCCGCGACGAACAGCGTTTCCTTGTCCGTGAAGTGGCTGTAGACGGTCAGCTTCGACACGCCGGCCTCGGCGGCGATCGCGTCCATGCTCGTGCCTTCGAATCCCGACATCGGGAAAAGGCGCTTGGCCGCCGCGAGGATCGCGGCGCGCTTTTCGAGGTCCTTCGGCCGACCGGGACCACAGGCCTTTGCAACAGCTAACGTCATGGGGGCACTTCTGGAGCTGGACTCCGCCTCGGGCTTTATATACTATACCGATCGGTTTATGAATGGTGCGGTAGCGCCGCGCACCGATGTCAAAGGATTGTAACGGCGCAACGCCGGTGCTGTCCCCGCTTTCGAGGGGCTTTACAGCACGGATTCCGGGGTACCGCGGCACGATGCCGCGCCCGGTCCGAGGTGGCGACTTCCGTTGTCCGGTTCAAGCCTCTCCCCGCGCCGTCCGGGACACATCCCTCCCCGCACTCGGGCGGCGTGGGCGAGAGCATGCGCACGGCCGACGAGGATTTCCGCCGACCCCGCGACAGGTCGCGCCACGGCTTCGGACTATCGCAACGAGGCGCTGGCGCACCCCTTGCTAGCGCCGGCCCATGCAACCTTTGCCATTGTTCGCGCATCCGACACGCTGGTTCGGGCGCGCGCGGAGTGAACTCATGAATACGTGCGCACCCGATGCGGGTGGATCGGCGTCATCTTCGCCTGCGACTCTGACGTTGCGGCACGCGCAGCGCGCGTTCGCGGCCGTGCTCGACGCGGCGCGGCGCGTCGGCGAATTCCGCGGCGCGCAGATGCGCAGGGCCGCGCGGCGGACGCTGTCCGCGCTGTCCGCGGACGACCGCGCGGAGCTCGCGGCGTGGCTGACGCTGCAGCTCGCGGCGGGCGCGGAAGCGAGCGGCGAGCGCGTGCTGGGGCTGGTCGCGCGCATCGATCCCGGGCTCGTCGCGCGCGTGCGCCGCGAGCTGCCTTCACGTGTCGAGGCGCTTGCAATGCGCGGCGGACCGAACCATATCGTCGCGGCGTGAAGGCGGCGCGCCGCGGTGACTTCCGGCACTTCGGCGCACCGGGCTCCGCAGCGAATGTAGATTTGCCGGCAGCGTGACGAGTGCCTATGCTTTTGCCCCTTTTTGCCCGCGGGATCGATCCATGTTGACCAACGCCGACGTCGCACGACAGAACATGATCGAGAACCAGGTGCGACCCTGGGAAGTGCTCGATCCGCGCGTGCTCGACGTGCTCGCCGCGGTGCGCCGCGAGGACTTCGTGCCGGCGCGCTACCGCAATCTCGCGTTCGCCGACATGGCGCTGCCGCTCGGCCACGGCGAGACGATGATGAAGCCGACCGTCGAAGGCCGCCTGCTGCAGGCGCTCGAGCTGCGTGCCGAGGATCGCGTGCTCGAGATCGGCACGGGCTCGGGCTTCGTCACCGCGTGCCTCGCGCGCCTCGCGGGCTCGGTGACGAGCGTCGAGATCCACGCCGACTTCGCCGAGGCCGCGCGCGCCCGCATCGCGGCGTCGGGCGCGAGGAACGTGCGCATCGAGGTCGGCGACGCGATCCGCGGCGCGCTCTCCGGCGAGCGCTTCGACGCCGTCGTCGTCACCGGCGCGGTGTATGCGCTGCCCGATCGCCTGCGTGCCGCGGTCGCGCCGAACGGCCGCCTGTTCGCGATCGTCGGCGAATCGCCGGCGATGCAGGCGACGCTGTTCACGCGCGCCGACGAGACGCACTGGCGCGAAGCGAGCCTCTTCGAAACCGATCTTCCGTATCTCACCCACGCCGAGCCGCCGCGCCGTTTCGCGCTGTGACCGCCCGGCGAACCAAGAACACTTTCCGAGGATGACAACGATGATGCGCACCCGCTGCCTGCCGCTGGCCCTGACGCTGGCCCTGGGCGTTCCACTGGCGCATGCCGAAGATCTGATGCAGATCTACCAGCAGGCGCGCGCCTCCGATCCGACGCTCGCCGGCGCCGAGGCGACCAAGCTCTCGACCGACGAGGGCGTCGACCAGGCCCGCTCGCAACTGCTGCCGCAGATCGCGGCGGCGCTGTCGTTCACGCGCACGCACGGCGGCAGCAACTCGCCCTCGTTCGTCGCCGATCCGAACGACCCTTCGGGGGGCAGCGAGCTGGTCCTGTCGTCGTCCACGACCGCGTACACGCGCTCGCTCGGCGCGACGCTCGACCAGAGCCTTGTCGACGTCAGCAAGTGGACCGCGCTGAAGTCGAGCGAAGCGACCGCGCAGGCCGGCGGCGCGACCTACGACGCCGCGCAGCAGCAGCTGCTCGTCTCGACCGCGCAGGCCTACTTCGGCGTCCTCACCGCGCTCGACACGCTGAAGTACGCCGACGCGAACGAGAAGGCGCTGAACCGCCAGCTGGAGCAGGCGCAGCAGCGCTTCGAGGTCGGCCTCGCCGCGATCATCGACGTCAACGACGCGAAGGCGCAGCATGACGCCGCGGTCGCCAACGTCATCAGCTCGCAGAACGCGCTCGACCAGGCGCGCGAGACGGTGCGCCAGCTCACCAACAAGGCGCCGGGCGAGTTCAAGAAGCTCCGCGAGGACCTGCCGCTCGATCATCCGAACCCGGACGATCCGAAGGTCTGGGTCGATCTCGCGCTGAAGCAGAATCCGTCGCTGTCCTCGACCTCGCTGCAGGTCGAAGCCGCGAACCAGAACATCAACACCGCGCGCGCCGGGCACCTGCCGGTCCTCAATGCGCAGGTCGGGTATTCGCGCGCGCCGACCTGGGGCGACACCGATTTCCGCGGCGGCACGTTCCATGATTCGAGCGATCCGAAGTGGGGCAGCTCGATCGGCGTGACGCTGTCGGTGCCGATCTTCTCGGGCGGCTTCACGCAGTCGCGCGTGCGCCAGGCGATCTACCAGCGCGACTTCGCGCAGGACCAGTACGAGTTCACGCGCCGCCAGGTCGAAGCCGCGACGCGCAACAGCTTCCGCTCGGTCATCGCCGGCGCGAGCGAGGTCGAGGCGACCAAGGCTGCGGTCGTGTCCGCGCAGAGCTCGGTCGAGGCGACGCAGGCCGGCTACGAAGTCGGCACGCGCACGATCGTCGACGTGCTGATCAGCCAGCAGTCGCTCCTGCAGGCGCAGGGCAACTACTCGCAGGCGCGTCACGCGTTCGTGATCGACGGGCTCTTGCTGAAGCAGGCCGCCGGCGTCGTCGAGGTCAAGGACCTCGAGCTGATCAACGCGCTGCTGGATTGAAAAAGACAGTGAGGACGCGCGCCTCTCGGCGCGCTCGTTAGGTCGGCAGCTGCACTGCCTCGTGAGGTCGTCCGCTGCGCGGACTCGTCAGCACTTTCTCACTCCTGACTTTCTTACGAGCGCGCCGCAAGGCGCGCGACCTCACGGGCGACGCGCCGCGTCGCCCTCCATCACCTTCTCGACGATCGCCATCGTCCGCTCCACCGCGCCGCGCTCGCGCTCCATCACGCGGCGCGCGGCCTCGCCCATCGTGCGACGCTCGATGTCGCGCGACAGCAGCCGAACGACCGCGGGACCGAGCGCGTCGGCATCGGGGATGCGCAGCACGGCGCCCGCCTTGATCAGATCCTCGGTCACTTCGGCGAAATTGAACGTGTGCGGCCCGACGATCACGGGCCGCGCCAGCGCCGCCGGTTCCAGCAGATTGTGCCCGCCGACCGCGACGAGGCTGCCGCCGACGAACGCGACGTCCGCCGCCGCGTAGAAGCGCAGCAGCTCGCCCATCGAATCGACGACGAAGCACTGGTTGCTGCGATCGGCGTTGCGCTCCTCGCTGCGCGTCGCCGTGCGGAAGCCGAACGCCTTGCACGCGCTCGCGAGCGCCTTGAAGCGCTCGGGGTGGCGCGGCGCGACCAGCAGCAGCGCATCCGGAAAGCGGCGCAGCACTTCGGCGTGTGCCTTCAGCACGACCATCTCCTCGCCTTCGTGCGTGCTCGCGGCGATCCAGACCGGCCGGTCGGCACCGGCGGCGAAGCGGAATTCGCGGCCGCGCTCGACGACGTCGGACGGCACGCTCATGTCGAACTTGAGGTTGCCGACCACCGCGAGCCGCTCGGTCGGCGCGCCGAGCGCGTGCAGTCGCTCGCCGTCGGACTGCGACTGCGCCGCAATGAAGCTCGCGCAGCGGATCGCGCGCCGCGCCAGCGGCTGGATCGGCCAGTAGCCGCGCAGCGATTTCTCCGACAGCCGCGCGTTCGCGACGACGATCGAGATGTCGCGATCGGCGCAGGTCATGAAGAGGTTCGGCCAGATCTCGGTCTCCATGATCACCGCGAGCCGCGGTCGCACGCGATCGAGGAAGCGCCGCACGGCCGTCGTGAGGTCGTACGGGAGATAGACGTGGAACACGCGATCGCCGAACAGCTGCAGCACGCGCGCCGAGCCGGTCGGCGTCACCGTCGTGATCACGAACGGCGAGTCGCCGTGGCGGCGCATCAGCGCCTCGATCAGCGGCACCGCGGCGTTGACCTCGCCGAGCGAGACCGCGTGGATCCACAGGCTGTTCTCGATGCCGGGATCGGGAAAGAAGCCGAAGCGCTCGCGCCAGCGCGCGAAGTAGCCGTGGTACTTGATGCCGCGCGCGGCCAGCCGGTACAGCACGAGCGGCGTCAGGAGATACAGGAGGGCGGTATAGAAAAGGCGCTGGAGCACGGCGATCGTCGGCGCGGACAGCGGCCGAGTATAGCGAGCGCGGCACCGGCCCGGCCGCCGGCCTTACAATGCGCGCGGATGACGCACCGCGCGCCGCCGTTCCGACCCGCCCTCGCCTCCCCGCGCCACTGGCCCGCCTGGATCGGCATCGGCCTCATCTGGCTCGTCGCGCGCGTGCCTTACGGCGTGCTGCTGCGCATCGGCCATTTCGTCGGCTGGCTCGCCGCGCGGCTGATCGGCCGCGACCGCCGCGGCACGGCGGCGACGAACATCGCGCTGTGCTTTCCCGAGCTCGACACCGCCGAGCGCGCACGCATGCTCGAAGCGAACCTGCGCGACAGCGGCGTCATGCTGATCGAGTTCGCGCTCGCCTGGATGGGCTCGGAGCGCGCGATCGCGAAGATCCCGGTGACGCTCGAAGGCATGGAGCACCTCGAAGCCGCGCACGCGGCCAGGCGCGGCGTGCTCTTGGTCGGCGCGCATTTCTCGCACCTCGAGCTCTGCGCGCGCCTCGTCTCGCAGCGCCTGCGCATCGCCGGCATGTACCGCGAGCACGAGGACGCCGCGTTCGAATGGGCGATCAAGCGTGCGCGGCTCGGCTACGCGAGCGCGATGTTCACGAAGGACGAGCTACGCCAGACGGTGCGCTGGCTCAAGGCCGGCGGCACGATCTGGTACGCGCCGGACCAGGACATGCGCGGCAAGGACGCCGTGTTCGCGCCGTTCTTCGGCGTCGCGGCGGCGACGATCACGGCGACGCACCACCTCGCGCGGCTGTCCGGCGCCGTCGTCGTCCCGTTCTTCCACCGCCGGCTCGACGACGGCGGCTACGCGATCCGCCTCGAAGCGCCGCTCGCGGACTTTCCGGGCGCCGACGTCGTCGCCGACACGGCGCGCGTCAACACCGCGATCGAGCGCATGGTGCGCGAAGCGCCGACGCAGTACCTTTGGATGCACAAGCGGTTCAAGACGCGCCCGCCGGGGGAGGCGAGCGTGTACTGAGGGACGCGGCGCGCGGGCGCCGCGCGAGAAAAATCCGGTGCGGCAACAAGGACGGCCAGCCCGGCACAGGGGAGGTTTATGGGGTTCCTGATCTTCGTCGGCTTCGGCATTCTCGGCCTCGTCGTCGGCGGCGCGATCGCCGACGGCTCGACCGCGGCGCTCGGCTTCTTCGCAGGGCTCGCGTTCGGCGCCCTGTTCGTGCGGATCAACACGCTGTCGTCGCGCATCGCGGCGCTCGAGCGCGAGAAGCAGGCACCGCGTCCGCGCGAGGACGTCGCCGCGGCACGCGCACCGGAAACGACGCCGCAACCGCAACCCGTGACGCCACCGGAAGCCGTCGAACCGACGCCGCGACCGGCAGCGCCGGCGCCGGCGGGCGTCATCGATTCCGCCGCGCGGCGCGCGTCGATCGCCGCTGCGACGCCGAGCCCGCCGGATTCGCCGGCGCCGCAGCGCGTTCCTTCGCCGCGCACGCCGCCGCCGCCCGGCGCACTCGAAAACCTCGCCAACGCGATCAAGCGCTGGTTTACCGAAGGCAACGTTCCGGTCAAGGTGGGCATGCTCGTGCTGTTCGCCGGCGTCGCGGCGCTGCTCAAGTACGCGTCCGATCAGGGCTGGCTGCACGTGCCGATCGAGCTTCGCCTCGCCGGCATCGCGCTGGCGGCGATCGCCGCGCTCGGCCTCGGCTGGCGCGAGCGCATGCGCCGCCGCGCGTTCGGCCTGAGCCTGCAGGGCGGCGCGATCGGCGTGCTGCTGATGACGGTGTTCGCGGCGTTCCGCCTCTATCAGCTCCTGCCGCCCGGCGCCGCGTTCGCGCTGATGCTCGTGCTCGTCGCCGGCACCGGCGTGCTCGCGGTGCTGCAGGACGCGCTCGCGCTCGCGGTGCTCGGCATCGTCGCCGGCTTCGCCGCGCCGATCCTGATCTCGACCGGCCAGGGCAATCACGTCGTGCTGTTCTCGTACTACACGATCCTCAATCTCGCGATCTTCGCGATCGCCTGGGCGAAGGCGTGGCGCGTGTTGAACCTGCTCGGCTTCGCTTTCACGTACCTCATCGGCACCGCGTGGGGCGTGCTGCGCTACGAACCGGCGCTGTACAACAGCACCGAGCCGTTCCTCGTCGTCTTCTTCGCGATCTATCTCGCGATCCCGATCCTCTACGCGCGCAAGCGCGAGCCATCGCGCCGCGATCTCGTCGACGGTACGCTCGTGTTCGGCAATCCGCTCGTCGCGTTCGCGCTGCAGGCCGCGCTGCTCGACGGCGATCGCATGCCGCTCGCCTATTCCGCGCTCGTGCTCGCCGCGGTCTACGCGGCGCTCGCGTGGCCGCTGATCCGGAACGCCAAGCTGCGCGTGCTCGGCGAATCGTTCGCGGTGCTCGCCGTCGGCTTCGCGACGCTCGCGGTGCCGCTCGCGCTCAGCGCGCGCTCGACCGCGTGCACGTTCGCGCTCGAAGGCGCCGCGCTGGTCTGGCTCGGCTTCCGCCAGCAGCGCTGGCTGCCGCGCCTCAGCGGCCTTGCCCTGCAGGCGCTCGCCGCCGGCGCGTTCATGGCGTCGGTGACGTTCGATGCGGCAAGTGCCGACACGATCGCGATCGCGAACGGCGGCTGCATCTCGGCACTCCTCATTGCCGGCGCCGCGTTCGCGAGCGCATGGCTCTTCGCGCGCGCCGGTGCGAACACGCAGGCTGCGCTGCTGCTGTATCTCTGGGGCCTCGCGTGGTGGATCGGCGCGGGCCTGCGCGAGATCGACCGCTTCGTGCCGGAACGCTTCGATCCGCAGGCGCTGCTCGCGTTCGCCGCGCTCACCGCGGGACTCGCCGGCGGCGCGTGGCGCTTCGTCCGGCGCGGCGCGCTCGCGTGGACCGCGGCGGTCGCGCTCGCGTTCGGCGTCGTCATGATGATCGCGTTCGGCACCGCGGGCGCGCGCCCGTTCGGCGGCTGGGGCCTCGGCGCGACGCTTGCGTACACGGTGCTCGGCTTCCTGACGTTGATGGAGCTCCGTGCCGGCAGCGACGCGCCGCTCCGCATCGCGCACGGCGCGTGGCTGTGGACGCTGACGCTCGCGTTCGCGATCGCGCTGCGCCAGCTCGCCGGCGACAACGCGCTCGCCGACGGCTGGCGCGATGCGCTGACGCTGGTACCGCTGCTCGTCGCGTGGATGCTCGCGCTGCTCAGGCCCGCGTGGATTTCGCCGCCGGTATCGGCGCGATTCGATGCGTGGCGCGGGCAGCTCCTGGCCTCGCAGGCGCTCGTCGCGATCGCCGCGTTCGCCGTGCTGCTGCTGCATGCCGGCGAGACCGCGCCGATCGCCTACGTGCCGGTGCTGAATCCGATCGAGCTC
>DATFRS010000169.1:0-4263 GCA_035263065.1 Rhodanobacteraceae bacterium | reverse complement strand
CTTCGGTCCGATCAAGGACTACGAGTGCCTGTGCGGCAAGTACAAGCGCATGAAGCACCGCGGCGTCGTCTGCGAGAAGTGCGGCACGGAAGTGACGCTGGCCAAGGTGCGCCGCGAGCGCATGGGCCACATCGAGCTCGCGAGCCCGACCGCGCACATCTGGTTCCTGAAGTCGCTGCCCTCGCGCATCGGCCTCATGCTCGACATGACGCTCCGCGACATCGAGCGCATCCTCTACTTCGAAGCCTATGTCGTGATCGACCCGGGCCTGACCTCGCTCGAGCGCGGCCAGCTGCTCAACGAAGAGCAGTACCTGCAGGCCGTCGAGGAGCACGGCGACGAGTTCGACGCGCGCATGGGCGCCGAGGCCGTCTACGAGCTTCTGAAGACGATCGATCTCAACCAGGAGCTGATCCGCCTGCGCGAGGAGATCGCGGCGACGAATTCCGAGACGAAGCTGAAGCGCCTCTCCAAGCGCATCAAGCTCGTCGAGGCGTTCCTCGAGTCGGGCAACCGTCCCGAGTACATGGTGCTGACCGTTCTTCCGGTGCTGCCGCCGGACCTGCGTCCGCTGGTGCCGCTCGACGGCGGCCGCTTCGCGACGTCGGATCTCAACGACCTCTATCGCCGCGTCATCAACCGCAACAACCGCCTGAAGCGCCTGCTCGAGCTCAACGCGCCCGACATCATCGTGCGCAACGAGAAGCGCATGCTGCAGGAAGCGGTCGACGCGCTGATGGACAACGGCCGTCGCGGCCGCGCGATCACGGGCACCAACAAGCGCCCGCTGAAGTCGCTCGCCGACATGATCAAGGGCAAGCAGGGCCGCTTCCGCCAGAATCTCCTCGGCAAGCGCGTCGACTACTCCGGCCGTTCGGTCATCGTGGTCGGCCCGACGCTGAAGCTGCACCAGTGCGGCCTGCCGAAGAAGATGGCGCTCGAGCTGTTCAAGCCGTTCATCTTCTCCAAGCTGCAGCGCCGTGGCCTCGCCACGACGATCAAGGCGGCGAAGAAGCTCGTCGAGCGCGAGAGCGCCGAGGTGTGGGACATCCTCGAAGAGGTGATCCGCGAGCACCCGGTGCTGCTGAACCGCGCGCCGACGCTGCATCGTCTGGGCATCCAGGCGTTCGAGCCGGTGCTGATCGAAGGCAAGGCGATCCAGCTCCATCCGCTCGTCTGCACGGCGTTCAACGCCGACTTCGACGGCGACCAGATGGCCGTGCACGTGCCGCTGTCGCTCGAAGCGCAGCTCGAGGCGCGCGCGCTGATGATGTCGTCGAACAACATCCTGTCGCCGGCGAACGGTGAGCCGATCATCGTGCCGACGCAGGACGTCGTGCTCGGCCTCTACTACATGACCCGCGCGCTCGAGAACGTGCCGGGCGAGGGCATGGCGTTCGCGAACATCGCCGAAGTCCATCGCGCGTACGAGAACCGCGTCGTGGAGCTGCACGCCAAGGTCAAGGTGCGCATCCGCGAGGTCGAGATCGACGAAAGCAGGAACAAGAGCGAGAAGACGAGCCTCGTCGACACGACGGTCGGCCGCGCGCTCCTCGCCGAGATCCTGCCGGAAGGCCTGCCGTTCGCGCTCGTCAACACCGAGCTCACGAAGAAGAACATCTCGCGTCTCATCAACGCGTGCTACCGCAAGCTAGGCCTCAAGGACACGGTCGTGTTCGCGGACCAGCTCATGTACACGGGCTTCCACTACGCGACGCGCGCCGGCATGTCGATCGGCATCGACGACATGAAGATCCCGGGCGAGAAGAAGCAGATCCTCGAAGGCGCCGAGAAGGACGTCAAGGAGATCCAGCAGCAGTACCAGTCGGGTCTCGTGACCGCCGGCGAGCGCTACAACAAGGTCGTCGACATCTGGTCGCGCACGAACGAGCAGGTCGCCGCGGCCATGATGAAGGGCATCGGTGCTGAAAAAGTAAAAAACGCGAAGGGGGAGGCCATCGAGCAGAAGTCGATGAACTCGCTCTACATCATGGCCGACTCGGGCGCGCGCGGTAGCGCGGCGCAGATCCGCCAGCTCGCCGGCATGCGCGGCCTGATGGCGCGTCCGGACGGCTCGATCATCGAGACGCCGATCAAGGCGAACTTCCGCGAGGGCCTGAACGTCCTGCAGTACTTCAACTCGACGCACGGTGCCCGCAAGGGCCTGGCCGATACCGCGCTGAAGACCGCGAACTCGGGTTACCTGACGCGCCGTCTCGTCGACGTCGCCCAGGACGTCGTCGTGACCGAAGTCGATTGCGGCACGACCGGCGGCCTCACGATGACGCCGATCGTCGAAGGCGGCGACGTCGTCGAGCCGCTGCGCGATCGCGTGCTCGGCCGCATGGTCGCGGCCGATACGTTCGCGCCCGGCAACGACGAGGATCCGATCGTCACGCGCAACACGCTGCTTGACGAAGTCATGGTCGAGAAGCTCGAAGCGGCCGGCGTGCAGTCGATCAAGGTGCGCTCGCCGATCACGTGCGACGCGCGCTTCGGCGTCTGCGCGGCGTGCTACGGGCGCGATCTCGCCCGCGGCCATCTCGTCAACATCGGCGAAGCGGTCGGCGTCATCGCCGCGCAGTCGATCGGCGAGCCCGGCACGCAGCTGACGATGCGCACGTTCCACATCGGCGGCGCCGCGTCGCGTGCGGCGGCGGTCGACAACGTGCAGGTCAAGACGACGGGCACGCTGAAGTTCACGAACCTCAAGACCGTCGCGCACAGCGCGGGCCACCTGGTCGCCGTTTCGCGATCGGGCGAGTTGTCCGTCATGGACGCGCACGGCCGCGAGCGCGAGCGCTACAAGGTGCCGTACGGCGCCGTCATCGACGCGCGCGACGGCGCGTCGGTCAAGGCCGGCCAGACGGTCGCGAAGTGGGACCCGCACACGCATCCGATCGTCTCGGAAGTCGCGGGCGTCATCCGCTTCATCGACTTCATCGACGGCGTCACCGTGCAGGAGCAGATCGACGAGCTGACGGGTCTCGCCAGCGCGGTCGTGACCGATCCCAAGCGCCGCGGCGGCTCGGCGAAGGACCTGCGCCCCATGGTGCGCCTGATCGACAAGAAGGGCGGCGAGCTTCGCCTCCCGGGCACCGACATCCCGGCGCAGTACTTCCTGCCGGCGGGTGCGATCGTGTCGCTGCAGAACGGCGCCGAGGTCGGCGTCGGCGACGTGGTCGCGCGTATCCCGCAGGAAACATCGAAGACCCGCGACATCACGGGCGGCCTCCCGCGCGTGGCGGACCTCTTCGAGGCGCGCAAGCCCAAGGAGCCGGCGATCCTGGCCGAGCGCTCGGGCGTCGTCAGCTTCGGCAAGGACACCAAGGGCAAGCAGCGCCTGATCATCCGCGACGCGGACGGCAACGAGCACGAGGAGCTGATCCCGAAGTGGCGCCACGTGATCGTGTTCGAAGGCGAGCACGTGGAGAAGGGCGAAACGATCGTCGACGGCGAGCCCAATCCGCACGACATCCTGCGTCTCCTCGGCGTCGAGCCGCTCGCGGCCTACCTGGTCAAGGAAATCCAGGACGTCTACCGCCTGCAGGGCGTCAAGATCAACGACAAGCACATCGAAGCGATCATTCGCCAGATGCTGCGCAAGATCGAGGTCACGGAGTCCGGCGACACGCGCTACCTGCGTGGCGAGCAGGTCGACCGCGCCCGCCTCATGGAAGAGAACGGCCGCGCGACGGCCCGGAGCGAGCGGATCGCCGAGTTCGAGCCGATCCTCTTGGGCATCACGAAGGCGTCGCTGGCCACGGAGTCGTTCATCTCGGCGGCCTCGTTCCAGGAGACGACCCGCGTCCTGACCGAGGCGGCCGTCCGCGGCACCCGCGATACCTTGCGGGGTCTTAAGGAAAACGTTATAGTTGGACGCTTGATTCCGGCCGGTACCGGTCTCGCCTACCACGCGCAGCGTCGCGGACGGCAGGGCGAGCTCTCCGAGTCGGATCGCGCGACCCTCGGTTCCACGAGCTCTGTGGCCGAAGCCGTCGCCGAAGACAGCGACGCCTAAGTCGCAAACCAAACATCGAAATGAGGCGCAGGACGCGCCTCGTGTTCGAGCGCAGGACGCCCGGCGGAACTTGAGTTTCGCCATACCAACGCTATCTGGCAGGCGGGTTCATTCCCGCCTGCCTTTTGTTTCATCCGGGGTCACCGATTTTCGGGGCTCCAAACCGGCCGGAAGGCCCGAAAAAACGTTCGCAGGAAGAGTTTTCGAATGTCGACTGTCAACCAGCTCGTACGCAAACCGCG
>DATFRS010000168.1:0-5093 GCA_035263065.1 Rhodanobacteraceae bacterium | reverse complement strand
CGAGAACGTCGAGCTCCTGCGCGAGGCGCAGCCGGGCCGCGATCTCACACTGTCGATCGATCGCCGCATCCAGTATCTCGCCTACCGCGAGCTCAAGGCCGGCATCGCCGAGCACCACGCGACGTCGGGTTCGATGGTCATTCTCGATGTCCAGACGGGCGAAGTGCTCGCGATGGTCAACGCGCCGTCGTACAACCCGAACACGCGCAACGGCGTCGATCCGTCGTTCCGCCGCAATCGCGCGGTGACCGACGTCGTCGAGCCCGGCTCGACGATCAAGTCGTTCACGATCTCGGCCGCGCTCGAAAGCGGCAAGTGGAAGCCGCACACGCCGGTCGACACGACACCCGGCACGTTCACGCTCGCCGACGGCCGCGTGATCCGCGACGTGCACAACAAGGGCATGCTCGACGTCACCGGCGTGATCACCCATTCGAGCAACGTCGGCGCGGCGAAGATCGGTCTCACGCTGCCGCGCGATCATCTCTACGACGTCGATCACCGCTTCGGCTTCGGCGAAGTCACGGGCTCGGGCTTCCCCGGCGAATCGCCGGGCCTGCTGCCGATCGCGAAGAGCTGGGGTCCGGTCGAGCAGGCGACGATCTCGTACGGCTACGGCCTCAACGTGACGCCGCTGCAGCTCGCGAACGGCTATACCGCGATCGCGAACGACGGCCGCCTGCGCGCGCCGACGTACGTCAAGGGCGCGCAGAATCCCGACACGGCCGTCATCGATCCCGAGATCGCCGCGAACATCCGGCGCATGCTCGAGACGGTCGTGACGCCGGAAGGCTCCGGTCTCAAGGCCGCGATCACGAACTACCGCGTCGCCGGCAAGACCGGCACGTCGCGCGCGGCGTCCGGCGGCGGCTACGACAACCGCCACATTTCGCTCTTCGTCGGCATGGTGCCGGCGTCGAAGCCGCGGCTTGTCGGCGTCGTCGTGATCCACGATCCCGAGGGCGCGTACTACGGCGGCCTCGTCTCGGCGCCGGTGTTCTCGAAGGTCATGGACGGCGCGCTCCGGCTCCTCGACGTGCCGCCCGACAACGTCAAGAATTGGTACACAGGTTCGCCTCCGGGCGGCCCCACCATCGAAGCGAGAGTTCCGGCCTCCGACGACGCGTCGGACCTGTCGAACTACGCCGAAGGGGTGCCGCCGTGACGAATCGCTCGATGAATCTTGCCGTGCTGCTCGCCGGCCACGCCGACACCGGCATGGCCGGCGACATCGTCGTGCGCGGGCTCGCGCTCGACTCGCGCGAAGTGCGCGCAGGCGATGCTTTCGTCGCGCTCAAGGGCGCGCGCCAGCACGGCATCACGTTTGCCCCGATGGCGTTGGCGCGCGGCGCTGTGGCGGTTCTAGCCGAGAGGCCCGAAGAAACCGCAGCGTCCGCGCCCGCCTTTTCAAAAGACGTGGCCGAAGGCCACTCGGTATTTCCCTCGCCCGCGCAGCGGGAGAGGGCGGCCGAAGGCCGGGTGAGGGCACACGACACGAAACCTGCTTCCGACAGCGCCCCAACTGTCTGGATCGACGGGCTGCGCGAAAAACTGGGTTCGATCGCCTCGCGCTTCTTCGGCGATCCGTCGGGCACGATGACGGTCATCGGCGTCACCGGCACGAACGGCAAGACGTCCACGGTGCATCTGCTCGCGCAGGCTTTGCACCACGCCGGCCACCGCGTCGCGACGATCGGCACGCTCGGCGCGGGTCTCGTCGGCGAGGTCGTCGAAGGCGCGCGCACGACGCCGGACGCGATCGCCGTGCAGGGACTCCTCGCCTCGTTCCGCGACGAGGGCGCGAGCCACGTCGCGATGGAAGTGTCCTCGCACGCGCTCGACCAGGGCCGCGTCAACGCGGTCGCGTTCGATCTTGCGGTGTTCACGAATCTCACGCGCGATCACCTCGATTACCACGGCACGATGCAGGCCTACGGCAACGCGAAGGAGCGCCTGTTCGGCTGGCCGGGTCTCGATGCGGCGATCATCAACGTCGACGATCCGTTCGGCCGTGCGCTTGCGGCGCGTGCGCCTCGCGGCGTAGCGATCCTCCGCTACGGCGTCGATCGCGACGCGGACCTCGTCGCGAGCGCGATCGAGACGACGACGTCGGGCCTCCGCTTCCATCTCGCGACGCCGTGGGGCGAAGGCGCGATCGAAACGCGCCTGCTCGGCCGCTTCAACGTGTCGAACCTGCTCGCCGTCGCCGCGTGCCTCGGCCGCCTCGGCTTCACGTTCGACGCGATCCAGGGCGCGCTCGCGATCCTCGATCCGGTCAGCGGCCGCATGAACCGCATCGGCGGCGACAACGCGCTGCCGCTCGTCGTCGTCGATTACGCGCACACGCCCGACGCGCTGGAACAGGCGCTGACGAGCCTGCGCGCGCACGTGCACGGCACGCTGGTCTGCGTGTTCGGCTGCGGCGGCGAGCGCGACGCCGGCAAGCGCCCGCAGATGGGCGCGATCGCCGAGGCGCTCGCCGACATCGTCATCGTCACCGACGACAACCCGCGCGGCGAGGACGGCAATGCGATCGTCGCCGAGATCGTGCAGGGTCTGGAGAATCCCGGGCGCGCCACCGTCGAGCGCGACCGCAAGAAGGCCATCGCGCTCGCAATCCACACCGCGCACGCGGGCGACATCGTGCTGATCGCCGGCAAGGGCCACGAGCCGTATCAGGAGATCGGCGGCGTGCGCTATCCGTTCGACGACCTCGCCGTCGCGCGCGACGTGCTGGGAGCGATGGCATGAAGCTGCGGCTCACCGACATCGCATCGTGGGTCGGCGGCCGGCTCTCCGGCAATGGCGGCTTCATCGACGGCGTGTCGACCGACACGCGCACGATCACGCCGGGCGCGCTGTTCGTCGCGCTGCGCGGCGAGCGCTACGACGCGCACGATTTCGTCGGCACGGCGCACGAGCGCGGTGCCACGGCGGCGATGGTCGATCGCGAAGTCGACGCCGACATGCCGCAGATCGTCGTCGCCGACACGCTGGCCGCACTCGGCGAGCTCGCGCGCGCCGTGCGCTCGCAGCGCGACGCGCGCGTAATCGGCATCACCGGCTCGAACGGCAAGACGACGGTGAAGACGCTGACGGCGTCCATCCTCGCCAAGCACGGCCGCACGCACGTCAACGTCGGCAACCTCAACAACGAGATCGGCGTGCCGCTGACGCTGCTCGCGATGCCCGAGCGCACGCAGTACGCCGTGATCGAGATGGGCGCCGGCAAGCCCGGCGACATCGCCTATCTCGCGCGCATCGCGCGGCCCGGGGTCGGGCTCGTCAACAACGTCGCGCCGGCGCATCTCGAGCGGCTCGGCAGCGAGCGCGGCGTCGCCGAGACGAAAGGTGCGATCTACAGCGCGCTGCCGGACACCGGCATCGCCATCGTCAACGCGGACGACGCGTACGCGGATTATTTCGCCGGTCTCGCCGGCGAGCGCCGCATCGTGCGCTTCGGGCTCGACCACAAGGCCGACGTGACCGCGACGCTCGAGGCACGCGGCGGCTTCACGCTGAAGACGCCGGCCGGCGACACGCCGATCGCGATGACGCAGCCCGGCCGCCACAACGTCATGAACGCGCTCGCCGCCGCGGCGATCGCGTTCGCGCTCGACGTGCCGCTCGCGACGATCCGCGCCGGCCTCGAAGCCGCGCCCGCGGTCGCCGGCCGTCTCGTGCGGCGCAAGCACGCGTCGGGCGCGATCCTGATCGACGACAGCTACAACGCGAATCCGGGCTCGTTTGCGGCCGCGATCGCGACGCTCGCGGCGGAGTTCGGCGAGACGGTCCTCGTGATGGGCGACATGGCCGAGCTCGGCGCGGACGCCGAGCGGCTGCACGCGCACATCGGCGCGCTCGCAAAGGCGAGCGGCATCCAGCGGCTGCACGCGGTCGGTCGCTTGAGTCGCGCAGCCGCCGAAGCGTTCGGCGCCGGTGCGACGCATCACGCCGATCAGGCCGCGCTGATCGCGGCGTTGCGCGCCGATCTTCGCGCCGGCACGACGGTGCTGATCAAGGGCTCGCGCTCGTCGGCGATGGATCGTGTCGTGAGCGCGCTGATCGACGACGGCAACGGAGGCGAGCGCCATGCTGCTTGAGCTCGCCGACCTCCTGAAGGGCTACGTCAGCGGATTCCACCTGTTCCAGTACCTGACGTTCCGCACGATCATGTCGACGCTGACCGCGCTCGCGGTGTCGCTCCTCGCGGGGCCGGCGATCATCCGCAAGCTCGCCGAGGTCAAGGCGGGGCAGGTGATCCGCAGCGACGGCCCGCAGTCGCATCTCACCAAGGCCGGCACGCCGACGATGGGCGGCGCGCTGATCCTCGGCTCTATCGTCGCGGCGACGCTGCTCTGGGCCGATCTTCGCAACCGCTACGTGTGGCTCGTGCTGCTGACGACGCTCGCGTTCGGCGTGATCGGCTTCTACGACGACTACAAGAAGCTGATCCTGAAGGACAGCCGCGGCCTCGCCGCGCGCTGGAAGTATTTCTGGCAGTCGGTGTTCGGGCTCGGCGTCGCGTGCTTCCTCTATTTCACGGCCGACACGCCGGCCGCGACGACGCTGTATCTCCCGCTGATCAAGCAGGCGCAGCTGCCGCTGACGCCGCCGGTCGAGTGGGGATCGCTCGCGATCTGGATCGGCGGCGCGGCATTCATCGCGATCACGTATTTCATCGTCGTCGGCTTCTCGAATGCGGTGAACCTGACCGACGGCCTCGACGGCCTCGCGATCATGCCGAGCGTGCTCGTCGCGACCGCGCTTGGCGTCTTCGCTTACCTCGCCGGAAACAAGGTGTTCTCCGAATACCTTGGCATTCCCGCGATTCCGGGCGCGGGCGAGCTTGCGATCTTCTGCAGTGCGCTCGCCGGCGCGGGCCTCGGCTTCCTCTGGTTCAACACGTATCCCGCGCAGGTGTTCATGGGCGACATCGGCGCGCTCGCGATCGGCGCCGCGCTCGGCTGCATCGCGGTGATCGTGCGTCAGGAAATCGTGCTGCTGGTGATGGGCGGCGTGTTCGTGATGGAAACCGCCTCGGTGATGATCCAGGTGGCCAGCTTCAAGATGACGGGCAAGCGCGTGTTCCG
>DATFRS010000167.1:0-12567 GCA_035263065.1 Rhodanobacteraceae bacterium | reverse complement strand
CTCGCCTGGTTCGTCGACCACCGCACGCGCAGCTTCATGCAGAGCGAGATGGACGAGGACGCGGTCGATCTCCAGGCCGATATCATGAAGAGCCTGCGCATCAAGATGCGCCGCGAGGGCGGCGTCGATCCGTTCGAGATGGCGAAGTCGCTCTGCCCCGACATGAGCGCGAACATGCGCGACCGGCTGCCCGACGAGCCGGTCGACTGCGGCGACGGCACGACGCTCGGCGGCGCGATGCGCGGGCCGGACGGCAAGCCGATGAGCCAGGACCAGATGGCTGCGGCGATGAAGGCCGGCAACCTGCCCATCGATGAAGGCATGCTGCGCAAGATGATGGAGCAGAGCCTCGCGCAGATGCCGCCGGAACAGCGCGCACAGGTCGAAAAGATGATGGCGAACGGCGCGATGCCGATGCCGGGCATGCCGAACGCGCATGCGTCGAAGCCGGCCGCGCCGCCGCGCATCGATCGCGATGGCGGCACGATCGACGTCGACGGCATCGCCTGCACGCGCCGCGAGCATCTGCGCGGCGAGGAGATGCTGCGCGAGGACTGCTACGCGACCGCGACGACGCTGCGTCTCGGCGAGGCCGAGACGAAGCGCCTCGGACGCTTCAGCAAGTCGATCCAGACCTGGGCCGCGAGCCTCGTCCCGGAAGGCATGCAGCAGCCGCCCGACGATCGCGTGCTCGTGCGGCGCGTCTGCTACGCGGCGGGCAAGGAATCGGGGCGCGCGACGCTCGCGATCGAGAACGCCGCGATTTCGCCGGCGCGCTTCGAGGTGCCGGCCGGCTACAAGCCGATGGATCTCGGCTTCGGCGCGCACGGCCGCGAGGACCAGCCGCCGGGCTCGCTCAACGCGCGCTGAACATCGCGCTCGCCGGACCGCGGCCGCGGGTTTGCCGCCGAGCGCCGGTTTCCGGCAAAGTAGCGGCCCTCGCGTCCCGACGAAGCGGTTTCCGTGCTGCAGATGCCCCGACCTGTGCGCCGCTTCGTCCCGGCGTTCTGCCTGCTCTTCGCGCTCGCCGGTCCGGCGTTCGCCGACGACGCCTCGCACACCTGTCCGCTCGGCGTGATCAAGTGCCCGAAGAAGCCGGTCGACTGGTCGATGTGCAAGAAGAACGACCTGCTCGACTTCTACGTGTCGGGCCTGCCGACCGAGGGCGACCGCGAGTCGGTCAACGCGAACGCCAACGCGAACGCCGTCAGCAGCACCGACGCCAAGCACTATCTCTTCGAGGGCGACGCCGAGATCAGCCGGCTCGACCAGCTGCTGCGCGCCGACACGATCCGCTACGACGGCGAGACCAGCGACTACGACGCCGAAGGCCACGTGCGCTACCAGGACCGCGGCATGCTGATGTCGGCGGACAGCGCCAAGGGCAACGCCGATCTCGACCAGTGCACGCTCGACAACGTGCGCTACCAGCTCCTGTCCTCGCGCGGCAACGGCGTCGCCGACACCGCGATCATGGAGGACAAGTCGCACGCGCACCTGACGCAGTCGACGTTCACGACCTGCGATCCGTCGACACCCGGCTGGTCGATCAAGGCCGACGACATGAAGCTCGACCAGGACGCGGGCGTCGGCGTGGGCCACGACGTGACGTTCCGCGTGCACGACGTGCCGGTGTTCTGGCTGCCGTACGCGTCGTTCCCGCTCGACGACCGCCGCGAATCCGGCTTCCTCTATCCGAACATCGGCTACAGCGACCGCCGCGGCTTCGACTTCACGCTGCCCTACTACTTCAACCTCGCGCCGAACTACGACGCGACGCTGTTCCCGCGCATCATGACCGACCGCGGCCTGATGATCGGCGGCGAGTTCCGCTATCTCTTCGATTCGAGCTCGGGCACGATCAACGCCGAGATCATGCCGAACGACCGCGAGGTCGACGACGAGAACCGCGAGTTCAACGACGACCTGCCGAGCACGCGCTGGTGGTACAAGTGGACCGACACCACCGGCTTCAACGAAAGCTGGAGCGGCAGCCTCAACCTGAACCGCGTTTCCGACGAGCGCTACTTCGAGGACTTCGGCCGCGGGCTCTACACGTCCGCCATCAGCTTCCTGCCGTCGAGCGCCTACCTCTACGGTCACGGCGACTGGTGGAACGCGAGCATCGGCGGGGACGTCTACCAGATCACCGATCCGACGATCGCCGACCAGTACGAGCCGTACCACCGCCTGCCGCGCATGACGTTCACCGGCGAGCACGCATTCCTCGGCGATCTGTCGTGGGGCGTCAACTCGGAATTCATCGCGTTCGACAAGGATCACGCGGTCGAGGGCGAGCGCTTCGACGTGTTCCCGTATCTCGCGCTGCCGATCGAGACCGCGGCGTATTTCTTCCGGCCCGAGCTTGGCTACCGCTTCACGACGTACAGCCTCGAGCATCTCAACTATTCGACGAATCCGCTCGTCGACGACAAGCATCCCGATCGCGGCGTGCCGATCTTCAGCCTCGACACGGGGCTCATCTTCGAACGCAGCCTCGAGCTCGGCGATTCGGCGTACACGCAGACGCTCGAGCCGCGCGCGTACTACCTGCGCGTGCCGTATCGCAACCAGAACGATCTGCCGATCTTCGACACGCAGGAGATTCCCTTCAGCTTCGGCGAGCTGTTCCGCACGAACCGCTTCGTCGGCGCCGACCGGCAGATGGATGCGAACAACCTCTCGCTCGCGCTGACGACGCGCCTGCTCGAGGATGCGACCGGCGAGGAGCGCATCTCGGCGAGCATCGGCGAGATCCGCTACTTCGACGACCAGCGCGTGCAGCTCCCGAACGTGCCGCGGACGGACTTCTCGGGCTCGACGTACGCGGGCGAGATCGACCTCCATCTTTCCGACCGCTGGCGCGTGACGTGGGACCAGCAGTGGAATCCGAACACCGACCGCACCGATCTCTCGGCGGTCACGCTGCAGAACCGCTTCGGCGACAGCGGCATCCTGAATCTCTCGTACCGCTACCGCCGCGACTTCCTCGAGCAGGTCGACGTCTCGGCGCTCGTGCCGATCACGCCGGCGTGGCACCTGATCGGCCGCTGGAACTACGCGCTCAACAATCCGCTCGCGCTGCCGACCGATCCGCACGGCACGAAGGCGCGCACGCTCGAGCGCTTCTTCGGCATCGAGCACGAGACCTGCTGCGTCGCCTGGCGCGTCATCGCGCGGCACTGGATCCACAACGCCGAGGGCGACGCCGACAACGCGGTCTACTTCGAGATCGAGTTCAAGGGCGTCGGCTCGGTCGGCCAGAAGACGGACGACTTCCTCCGCCGTGGTATCCTTGGCTATCAATGAGTTGCACGCGGCAGGCGGCCGCGGCTCAACCCCGCGCTAGCGCGAAAATCCGCCCGACTCTGCGAAACTATGCCCGCCGGCGGCCGCCGCCGCCGTCACCAGCCATCCGGACATTCCCATGAAGAACCTCATCCTCGCCTTCGTCCTCGCCGCCGCCGCGTTCGCGGCGCCGCGCGCCGTGCTCGCGCAGGCGACCGGCGAGCCCCTCGACCGCATCGTCGCCGTCGTCGACGAGGACGTCGTGCTGCAGAGCGAGCTCGATCGCCAGGTCACGCGCGTCACCGCGCAGTACGCGCAGTCGCCGCAGCAGCTCCCGCCGCGCGACGTGCTCGAGCATCAGGTGCTGGAACGCCTGATCCTGCAGAAGCTCCAGATCACGCGCGCCGATTCGAGCGGCGTCAAGGTGTCCGACGCGGAGGTCGACCAGGCGCTGACCGGCCTCGCCGCGCAGAACAAGATGGACCTCTCGCAGCTGCGCATGGCGATCCAGTCGCAGGGCATGGACTACGAGCAGTTCCGCCGCAACGTGCGCGACGAGCTCCTCGTGCAGCGCCTGCGCCAGCGCGTGGTGCAGAGCCGCGTGCAGGTCAGCGACGCCGAAGTCGAGACGCTGCTCAAGAACGGCGCGATGCACCGCGGCCAGATCCACCTCGGCTACATCCTGATCTCGGTGCCGGACGGCGCGACGCCGGACCAGCTCGATGCCGCGAAGAAGAAG
Source organism: Rhodanobacteraceae bacterium (assembly GCA_035263065.1). Lineage (GTDB taxonomy): Bacteria > Pseudomonadota > Gammaproteobacteria > Xanthomonadales > Rhodanobacteraceae > Dokdonella_A. The sequence goes on along the minus strand of DATFRS010000167.1, from coordinate 8,540 downwards.
GCCGAGGAGACCAAGCAGCAGATCGACGGCGGCATGGATTTCGCGGCCGCGGCGATCCGCTACTCCGACGCGCCGAACGCGCTCGAAGGCGGCGATCTCGGCTGGCGCGCGGCCGACGAGCTGCCGCAGGCTTTCGCCGAATTCTCCGACAAGATGAGCGAAGGCCAGGTCTCGGACCCGATCCGCGGCCCGAACGGCTTCCACATCATCAAGCTGCTCGGCAAGCGCGCACCCGACGCGGCGCAGCTCGTCACCGAGTTCAAGGCGCGGCATCTGCTCTTCAAGATCACCGAGCTCGTCTCCAGCGAGCAGGCGCAGAAGGCCGCCGCCACCGCGCGCCAGCGCGTCGTCGGCGGCGAGGATTTCGCGAAGGTCGCCAAGGACGTCTCGCAGGACACCGCGACCGCGCGCCTTGGCGGCGAGCTCGGCTGGTTCTCGGGCGACGCCTACGGCACGCGCGTCGCCGAGGTCGTCAAGGGCCTGAAGAGCGGCGAGATCTCGCAGCCGTTCGAGACCGACGCCGGCTGGCACGTGCTGCAGCTCGAGGAGACGCGCAGCACCGACAAGACCGTCGACCTGCAGCGCGACCAGGCCAAGAACATGATCTTCCAGCGCAAGGCCGAGGACGAGTACGAAAGCTTCCTGCGCCAGATCCGCAGCGAAGCCTACGTCGAGGTCCGCCTGCCGGGCGCGCAGCAGCCCGGCGCATCGCCCACCACCGGAGCGCCCTGAGCGCTCCACGCCGCGCCTCGATCGGTGAGATGACACGCGAGGCGCCGCTGCCGAGGATCGCGCTGACCGCCGGCGAGCCCGCCGGCATCGGGCCCGAGCTCGTCGTGCGGCTCGCCGCGAGCGACATCGCCGCCGACCTCGTCGCGATCGCCGATCCCGATCTCGTCGCCGCCGCCGCGCGCACGATCGGCGTCGATCTCGACATCAGGAGCTACGATCCTTCCGCGCCGGTCGGCGCACGCGCGCCGCGCTCGCTCGCCGTCGTGCCGATGTCGCTCAGCGCCGCCGCGGCGCCCGGCACGCCCGATCCGCGCAACGCCGCCTACGTGCTCGCGACGCTCGCCCGCGCCGCCGACGGCGCCGTGAGCGGCGAGTTCGCCGCGATCGTCACCGCGCCGGTGCACAAGGGCGTCATCAACGACGCCGGCGTGCCGTTCACCGGCCACACCGAGTTCTTCGCGCAGCGCGCGCGGCGCGAGGTCGTCATGATGCTCGCCGCGACCGGCGGCCACGGCGCACGCAACGGCGGCGATCTCCGTGTCGCGCTCGCGACGACGCACCTCCCGCTCGCCGCGGTGCCGGCCGCGATCACGCGCACCGGCCTCGTGCGCACGCTGCGCATCCTCTGCGACGACCTGATCCAACACTTCGGCATCGCCTCGCCGCGCATCGCCGTGCTCGGCCTCAATCCGCACGCGGGCGAAGGCGGCTATCTCGGCCGCGAGGAGATCGACGTCATCGCGCCGGCGATCGCCCAGCTCCGCGCCGCCGGCTTCGACGTGACGGGACCGATCCCCGCCGACACGGCGTTCGTGCCGGCCCAGCTCGTCCGCTACGACGCCGTGCTCGCGATGTACCACGACCAGGGCCTGCCGGTGCTGAAGCACGCGGGCTTCGGCCACGCGGTCAACGTGACGCTGGGGCTGCCGTACATCCGCACGTCGGTCGACCACGGCACGGCGCTCGACATCGCGGGGACGGGCCGTGCTGACGCCGGCAGCATCGCGGCGGCGGCGCACATGGCGCTCGCGCTGGCGCAAGCGCGCCGCTGATTCTTGTGACTTTTGTCAAATTTGCGCACTTGACGCGAAGCGCGCCTGCGCGGAGCATTCGCGCAAATATTGTCGCATCAGGGGGCGACATGAAGTCTCTTTTCGGCCCGATCGGGCTGGCGCTGCTTGCCGTTTTCACCACGGTCGGGCCCGCGCGCGGCGTCGAGCTCGTCGAAATCGGCCGAGACGCCTCGGCCATGGTCGGCACCGCGCACGCCGGCTTCGCGGTCATCGATGTCGACGGCGACGGCCGCGACGATCTCGTGTTCGCCGACATGGCGGCGAATCCCGTGCTGGCGGTCTACGGGCTTCGCGCCGACGGCACGACCGGCTTCAAGCAGCTTTCCCCGATGCCGTGGCAGCACTTGATCCAGCGCGTGCTGCCCTGGCGCTCGGGCGGCGTGTCGCACATCGTCGTGATCGAGGACAGCGGCACCGTGCACGACTTTTCGGGCTGGCCGCTCGTCGAGCAGCGCTCGTTTCCGGTCTATGAATACGTGTTTGCCCCGCACGCTGCGATCGGTGACATCGATGCCGATGGCGTCGATGACCTCGTTGTCGCGGTCGAGGGCGCGCTGTATGCGTACTCCATGGGCGACGGTCATGCCGAACGCACCTTCGAGCTACCCGTCGGCACCACCGCACGCGACGTGGCGCTCGCCCAACTCGATGCCGACCCCGCGCTCGAGATGATTGTCGGCGCTTCGATGTACGGACCCGGTTTCGTCGTCGACGGCGCGACCGGAGCGATCGACTTCGAGTACGACGCGCCCTACGGCTTCGGCAGCGTGGTCGCGACCGGCCGCTTCGACGGCACCGGCGCGACGGGATTCGTGACCGACGGCTGGGGCATCGCCGACGTGTTCGGTACCGACCCGTACGCCTTGCAGTGGGACGCGAATGCCAGCGGCAACATCATGTCCATGGCGACGGCCGACATCGACGGCTCGGGCCGCGACGCGATCATCGTCGGCAACGACCAGTGGGGCGCCGTGCATGTCATCGATCCCGTGACGCACACGGACCGCCTCACGATTCCGCAGGACGGATTCGGCGTGCTCGCGGTGGCCGGCGTCGATCTCGACGGCGAAGGCCCGGCGATCGCTTTCGGCAGCGGTCCCGTGACGCCGGGCACGACGGGATTCGCGACCGCAGACGCGTCGACGGGCGAGATCACCGACCGATACGTGCCCGCGACGGGTCCCATGACCGTCACCGCGATCGGCGACGTCGACGGCGATGGCCACGACGAGCTCGTCGCCGCTGCGCAGCCATCGCATTCGTACTCGACGATTGCGATCTACGATCTCGCGACCGGCGCCGAAAAATGGCGCAGCCCCGCCCCGATCGGCAACGCCAACGACCCCTTCTACATCGCGCCCGCCGCGATCCGCTTGGTACCGCATGCCGACCGGCCCGGCATGGACATCGTCGTCGCCGGCAGCGCGCTCTACGACGGCCGCATCGAGGTCTACGACGGCACGACCATGGACGAGGTCATGCACATCTACCAGTACGCGGGCGGGCCGCTGCAGTGGCGCGAGGTACGCGACATCGCGATGCACGACTGCAACGGCGACGGCGTCGACGACTTCGTCGCGATCGTGGACGCGAACGACGGCAACGAGCGGGGTCCCCAGTTGCTCGCGTTCTCGGGTGTCGACGGCTCCCTGCTGTGGAGCACGCGGGTCCTCGCGCAAGGAGCCTTTGCAGAACGCGTGCTCGTCGTTCCGTCGGCGACGGGCGGAAGCGAGCTCGTGGCCGTCTCGAGCGGACACCTGCGCGCACTCGACCCGGCGACGGGTGGGCCGAAGTGGTGGATCACGGCGGCGAACGACGGGGCGATCTACGTGCCGAGGGGCGCCGCCGGGCCCGAGTACGCCGTGTTCTCGCCGCAAGGCGGGATCGCCTTCTACGACGCGGGAACGCATGCCTACCTGCGCAGCTTTTCGCTCGCCGCCCCGATTTGCGATGTGCTTGCGCTCGACGGCGACGGGCGCTCGCTCGCCATCGCCGCCGGCGATGCGCTCCTGCTGTTCGACGGCAAGGGCGGCATCACGCGCGCCGCGGCCGGGTCGCTCGGCCAGTGCCTGCAGAACGCGACGCGGATGGCCGCGAGCCCGTCGGGCGTCGTCGCGCTCGGCACCGGCAGTGCGCTCTTCCGGGAGTACGTCGACAGCGACCGCATCTTCGCCGACTCGTTCGACGGCGACTGAACGGTGCGCCCGCGGGCGCCGGCGGGATAGAGTGCGCCCATGTCGCACATCCCCCGCAAGCGCTTCGGCCAGCACTTCCTCCACGACGCCGGCATCCTGCGCAAGATCGTGCAGGCGATCGCGCCGGTGCGCGGCGACAACCTCGTCGAGATCGGCCCCGGCGAAGGCGCGCTGACGCTGCCGCTGCTGCGCGAGGCGGGACGCCTTACTGCGATCGAGCTCGATCGCGATCTCGTGCCGCGGCTGCGCGCGTCGGCCGAAGGCGTCGGCGACCTCGAGATCGTCAACGCCGACGTGCTGACCGTCGACTTCGAACGACTCGCAGCGGCGGGACCGCTGCGCGTCGTCGGCAACCTTCCCTACAACATCTCGACGCCGATCCTGTTCCATTGCATCGAGCACGTCGACGCGATCCGCGACATGCACTTCATGCTGCAGAAGGAAGTCGTCGACCGCATGGCCGCGCGGCCGGGCAGCAAGGTCTACGGGCGGCTCTCGGTGATGCTGCAGCTCGCCTGCCGCGTCGATCCGCTGCTGCGCGTCCCGCCCGGCGCGTTCCGGCCGCCACCGAAGGTCGAGTCGGCCGTCGTGCGCCTGACGCCGCGCGCGCCGGACGAGCGCCGCTTCGGCGCCGACGCGCTCGTCGCGCGCATCGTCAAGGCTGCGTTCGGGCAGCGCCGCAAGACGCTCGCCAACGCGCTCGGCGACGTCGCGAGCGCCGACCTGATCGCCGCCGCCGGCGTCGACCCGCGCGCACGCGCCGAAACGCTCGCGCCCGCCGCGTTCGTCGCGCTGGCCGAGCGCGTGCGCGACGCCGGGCCGCCGTCCGCAAGCAAATAGCGTGCACGCCGCGTCAAGGCGCGGCCGCGTCGGCGGGGGTTTTCCCGCCTTGCCCGCGAGGCGGCTCTCGCGGAAAATCGGCGGCATGAGCGGCAAGAAGCCCTACGACATCGCCATTTCGGTCGACACCCGCTTCCTCGATGACCAGTCGGCGCCCGGCGACAACCGCTACGCCTTCGCCTACACGATCACGATCGAGAACCGCGGTACCGTCGGCGCGCGGCTCCTGTCGCGCCACTGGGTGATCACCGACGGCAACGGCAAGGTGCGCGAGGTGCGCGGCGACGGCGTCGTCGGCGAGCAGCCCTGGGTGCGGCCCGGCGACGACTACGAGTACACCTCGGGCGCCGTGCTCGAGACCGCGCTCGGCACGATGCGCGGCAGTTACGAGATGGTCGCCGACGACGGCACGCACTTCGCCGCCGACATCCCGGCGTTCGTGCTGTCGATCCCAAGGACCCTCCACTGATGGCTACCTGGGCCATCGGCGATATCCAGGGTTGTCACGACGAACTTGTCAAACTGATCGAGAAGATCAAGTTCGATCCTGCGCAGGACCGGCTCTGGTTCTGCGGCGACCTCGTCAATCGCGGCGGGCAGTCGCTCGCGGTGCTGCGTTACGTGAAGGCGTTCGGCGACCGCGCGATCGTCGTGCTCGGCAATCACGACCTGTCGCTGCTCGCCGTCGGCGAGCGCAAGCGCGAGGATCAGGCGCGCGTCAATCCCGAGCTTCGCGAAGTGCTGTTCGCACCGGATCGCGACGAGCTGCTCGACTGGCTGCGCCAGCGCAACCTGCTGCACCTCGATCGCTCGGTCAATTTCCTGCTCGTGCATGCGGGCCTGTTTCCGCGCTGGAGCACGGACCAGGCGGTCGAGGCGGCGCGCGAAGTCGAGGAGCGCCTGCGCGGCGACGGCTACCGGCGCCTGCTGAAGCAGCTGTTCGGCAACAAGCCCGACTTGTGGAACCCGAAGCTCCGCGGCATCGATCGCCTGCGCGCGAGCATCAACGTCTTCACGCGCATGCGCTACTGCGACGTGCGCGGCCGCATCGCGTTCGGCGAGAAAGGCACGCCCGGCACACAGCGGCCCGGGCTTTATCCGTGGTACGAAGTGCCGGGCCAGCACAAGCGCGACGTGCGCATCGTCTGCGGGCACTGGTCGACGCTCGGCAAGTTCGCCGGGCAAGGCGTCTACGCGATCGACACGGGCTGCGTGTGGGGCGGCTGGCTGACGGCGCTGCGCGTCGATGCCGACGAGCCCGAGTTCGTCGCGATCAAGTCCGATCGCAAGCCGCCGGCGGGCAAGGAAGACTGATCAGCGCCGCTCGTAGTCGACGAACGCGAACGCGTGATCGTGACGCGTGTCGGCGGGATGCGCGATGCGTGCGGTTTCCTTCCACTCGCGCTCGTCGAAGCGCGGAAAGAACGCATCGGCGCCGTCGACCGCCGTGTCGACCCACGTGAGGTGCATGCGTGTCGCGCGCGGGAGCGCCAGCGTGAAGACTTCGCCGCCGCCGATCACCGCGAGCTCGGCATCGCCGGCGATCGCGATCGATTCCTCGAGCGAGTGCACCACGCGCTGACCTGCGTAAGGTGCCTCGCTGCCGCGCGTCATCACGAGGTTCGTGCGGCCCGGAAGATCCCGCCCGATCGCGATCGCGGTCTTGCGGCCCATCAGCACCGGCTTGCCGAGCGTCAGCGCCTTGAAGCGCTTCAGATCGTCCGGAAGGTGCCACGGCATCGCGCCGTCGCGGCCGATCGCGAAGTTGCGGTCGAGCGCGACGATCAGGCTGATTTCGCTCATACCGCGACGGGCGCCTTGATCGCGGCGTGCGGCTCGTAGCCGACGATCGTGATGTCGTCGAAGCGGAAACCTTCCAGCGCGTGCACGTCGGGATTCAGCACGAGCTTCGGCAGCGCGCGCGGCATGCGCGAGAGCTGCTCCCGCGCCTGCTCGAAATGGTTCGAGTAGAGGTGCGCGTCGCCGAGCGTGTGCACGAAATCGCCGGGTTTCAAGCCCGTGACCTGCGCGACAAGATGCGTCAGCAGCGCGTAGCTCGCGATGTTGAACGGCACGCCGAGGAAGATGTCGCCGGAGCGCTGGTAGAGCTGGCACGACAGGCGCCCGTCCGCGACGTAGAACTGGAACATCGTGTGGCACGGCTGCAGCGCCATGCGCGGCAGGTCGGCGACGTTCCACGCGCTGACGATGAGCCGGCGCGAGTCGGGATTGCGCCGGATCTCGCCGACGACCCACGCGATCTGGTCGACGACGCGGCCGTCGGGACACGTCCATGATCGCCACTGCTTGCCGTAGACGGGGCCGAGCTCGCCGTCGGCGTCGGCCCATTCGTCCCAGATCGAGACGCCGTTGTCCTTGAGATAGCGCGTGTTCGTTTCGCCGCGCAGGAACCAGATCAGCTCGTGCACGATCGACTTCAGGTGCAGCTTCTTCGTCGTGACGAGCGGAAAACCTTCGGCGAGATCGAAGCGCATCTGCCAGCCGAACACGCTCTTCGTGCCGGTGCCGGTGCGGTCCGCCTTGTCGGTGCCGTGCTCGAGCACGTGCCGCAGCAGATCGAGATACTGGCGCATCAGGCAGCCCTCTTCTGCGGGACTTCCTGCGCGCCTTCCGCGGCCGGCGGGAGCAGCGTCGGCGCGCGTCGCGACAGCCACAACAGCACGAGGCCGACCGCGATCAGCGGCAGCGACAGGATCTGGCCCATCGTCAGCCAGTCGAACGCGATGTAGCCGAGCTGCACGTCCGGTTCGCGCACGAACTCGACGGCGAAGCGGAAGAGGCCATAGAGCAGCGCGAAGAGACCCGACACCGCGTAGCGCGGCCGCGGCTTGCGCGAATAGATCCAGAGCACCGTGAACAACACGAGGCCTTCGAGGCAGAACTCGTAAAGCTGCGAGGGATGCCGCGCCTCGTCGTTCAACTGGCCGGCGAGATACATCTGGTAGAGATCGTCCTTCGTCTTGCCGAGCGCTTCGAGCGCGCGCGGAAAGATCATGCCCCAGGTGACGTCGGTGCGCCGGCCCCAGAGCTCCCCGCCGATGAAATTGCCGAGCCGGCCGAGCCCGAGCCCGATCGGCACGAGCGGCGCGACGAAGTCGGTGACGTCGAAGAAGTTGAGCTTGTTGCGACGGACCCAGATCAGCACCGCCGCGAGCACGCCGAGCAGGCCGCCGTGGAACGACATGCCGCCTTCCCAGACGCGGAAGAGGCTCAGCGGATGATGGATCAGCTCGGCGGTGTCGTAGAAGAGCATGTAGCCGACGCGTCCGCCGACGATCACGCCGAGCATCACGTAGAACGCGAGATCGGAAAACGCTTCGTAACTCGCCGGGAGCCTGCCCTGCTCGCGACGACGATTCCCGAGTACCCAGGCGCCGATGAAGCCGAGCAGGTACATGATGCCGTACCAGTGCACGGCGACCGGACCGATCGAGAAGGCGATCGGGTTGATCTGGTGGAAATACGGCATGCGGGCGTCTTTGCGTGAAGCGCGGCGCCATTGTCGCAGATGACCACTGCCGATCCCAAGCCGAAGTGCGTTGGGCACCGCGCGAGCAGCATGGTCGTCGGCGGCCGATTCTGCAGCTTGCATGGAAGCGATCAGCGCGCGGGCAGCATTGCAATCGGCGCATACCTGGCGCGATACTGTCGCAACGAGTGCCACGAGTTGCGCGGGGGG
>DATFRS010000166.1:0-12417 GCA_035263065.1 Rhodanobacteraceae bacterium | reverse complement strand
TGATCGTGTCCTGCATGTTCGCTGCACCCTCGTCGTGGAGTCGGCGCGCATCAGACCGCAGCGCCGCGGCGACGGCTGTCGAATTCTTTAGCGAAGTCGTTTGCGCTACAGTCCTGCGCGATGCCCGCGTTCGTTCAGGATCCGCTGCTCGACACCGAGACCGTCGCGGTGCGCGATCTCGTCTGCGACGGCAGTGGTGCGCACGAATGCGCGAAGGGCTGCGAGGACGCGACGCATCTCGTGTTCCCGTATCGCGGCACGTACGTGCGCTGGCGCGACGACGCGCCCGCGGTCGCCGAAGCGGGCCAGGTGCTGTTCTGGAATGCCGGCGAAACCTATCGCTTCGTGCATCCGGTCAAGGGCGGCGATGCGAGCCTCGCGGTGCGCGTCGAGGCGTCGATGCTGCGCGAGCTCGCGCCGAAGGCGCTGCTGCGCGATGGCGACGTGCTCGCGTTCGCGCACGAGCGCCTGCGCATCGACCCGCGCGCGCAGGCGCTCGTCGCGCTGCTGCGGCACAGCCTGCGCGAGGACATCGCGGAGTCGCTCGAGGCCGAAAGCCTCGCGCTGACGCTGGTGACGCGCTCGATCGGTCCGCGCACGGCGCACGCGGCCGGCGCGAGCGCGGGACGGCAGCGGCTCGTCGATCGCGCGAAGCTCATTCTCGCCGGCGATCTGTCGCGGCGCTGGGCGCTCGCCGAGATCGCGGCCGAGGTCGGCGTGTCGGCCGTGTACCTGACGCAGGTGTTCCAGCAGGTCGAGGGGCTGCCGCTGTACCGCTACCAGCTGCGGCTCCGGCTCGCGCGGGCGCTCGACCTTCTCGCCGAATACGATGACCTCAGCAAGCTCGGCCAGGATCTCGGCTTCTCGAGCCACAGCCATTTCAGCGCGGCATTCCAGCAGGCGTACGGGCGCTCGCCGACCGCGTTCCGCAAGGACGCGATGCAGCGATGAGCGCGTCTCGCTAAAGAATTCGAAAGCGCCCGATGCCGCCGCGTGGCCCAATGCCGCCGTCCGGACGATCCGGCGACAAGGAGAACGAGATGAGCGAAAGAACCTGCGCGGCCTGCGACTGCCCGCTCGACGAAAACGCATTCCAGGTGAAGATCGGCGGGCGCACCGTCGAAGTGTGCTGCGACGAGTGCGCCGTCCGGCTCAAGGAAGCGTTCGCGTCGGCCGACGCGACGCCGAAAGGCTGAGCCGCTTCAGACGAAGCGGCTGAACAGCCAGTAGAGGCTGCCCGACAGCACGATCGCCGCCGGCAGCGTCAGCACCCACGCGGTGGCGAGATTGCGCAGCGTGCCGATCTGCAGGCCGGAGTTGTTCGCGGCCATCGTGCCGGCGACGCCCGATGACAGCACGTGCGTCGTCGATACGGGGAGCCCGTACATGTCGGCCGCGGCGATCGTGCTCATCGCGACGAGCTCGGCGGACGCGCCCTGCGCGTAGGTGAGATGCGTCTTGCCGATCTTCTCGCCGACCGTGATCACGATGCGCTTCCAGCCGATCATCGTGCCGAGGCCGAGCGCGATGGCGACCGCGACCTTGACCCAGAGCGGAATGAACTTGGTCGCGTTGTCGATCTGCTTCTTGAACGCCTCGGTGTTGGCCTTAGCGTCGGCGTCGAGCCCGTTGTTCGGCGCCTTGCCGATGAAGCGGATCGCCTCGGAGACGAGGTACATGTCGTTGCGCACGTTGGCGACGGCCTCGGCCGGCACGCGCGACAGCGTGCCGTGCTCCTTCACCTGCGCGCCGATGCTCGCCGTCACGGCGGCGAGCGAGGGCACGACGTCGCTCTTGAGCTCTTTCGTGCGCACGTATTCGGACAGGATCTTGCGCGGCTCGGTCGCCGGCACCGCGGTCGATATCTTCGCGAGCGACTGCTGCGTCGCCTGCGCCATCGCGACGAACGGCGTCATCTGGTCGACCGGCATCGCGCGGTTCAGCGCGTAAGCCGTCGGCACGCAGCCGACGAGGATCAGCATGATGAGGCCCATGCCTTTCTGGCCGTCGTTCGAGCCGTGCGCGAACGAGACGCCGGTACAGGTCAGGATGAGGATGCCGCGGATCCACCACGGCGGCGGCGTGTTGCCGTGCGGCTCGCGGTAGAGCTCGCGCTTCTTGACGAGCATCTTGAGCACGAGCAGCAGCAGCGCGGCGAAGATGAAGCCGATCAGCGGCGACAGCAGCAGCGACCAGCCGACCTTCGTCGCCTGCGTCCAGTCGACGCCGCTGGTGCCGTCGCGGCCGTGCATCAGCGCGTTGGCGACGCCGACGCCGATGATCGAGCCGATCAGCGTGTGCGACGACGACGCCGGGAGGCCGAGCCACCACGTGCCGAGATTCCACAGGATCGCCGCGATGAGGAGCGCGAACACCATCGCGAAGCCCGCGCCCGAGCCGACCTGCAGGATCAGTTCGACCGGCAGCAGCGAGATGATGCCGAACGCGACCGCGCCGCTCGAAGCGAGCACGCCGAGGAAGTTGAACACACCGGACCAGACCACCGCGAAGTTCGCCGGCAGCGAGTGCGTGTAGATCACCGTCGCGACGGCGTTGGCGGTGTCGTGGAAGCCGTTGACGAACTCGAAGCCGAGCGCGATCAGGAGCGCGACGCCGAGCAGGATGAACGGGACCCACGTCGTCGCTCGCTCGCCCGTGCTGCCGATGTCGACGACGAGGCTGTAGCACGTGTACGCGAGACCGACCGTCAGGAGTCCCAGGAACAGGAACGCGGTGACCGGGCTCGGCTTGAGGTCGAGGCTCGGGCGCGAAGACGGAGCGGCGACGGCAGCGGCGGCGCTGTTCATGGCGATCCCTCCGGAAAAGGGGAGGGATCATTGCGCCGTCATATTCCCGTCTCGTGACGCCGTGCGCTTCCGTCACTGCTTCACGTTATGAAACAGCAGGTTGCAGTGATCTTCTAAGTCGCTGTCCACAATGCGGCGCGGTCACGGCGCTTCGAAACCGTCGGCGAAGATGCGGTCGGTGACCGGCGCCTCGAACGCGTACTTCCACGCGCCGCGCCCGTAGGTGCCGGCGATGAGCGTGTGCGGCTCGGCCGCGACTTCGAGGTCCGTCACGACCATGCCGAGCGGCAGGCCGATCATCATCGGCGCGAACGTCGCGCCGCCGTCGGTGCTTTCGTACACGCCGATGTCGGTGCCGACGAAGATGCGCTCGCCGTCCAGGGGATCGATCGCGACGCTGTTGGCCGGGATCGTCGGCAGGCCGTCGCCGATCGCTTCCCAGTCGCCGCCGGCGACCGAGCGCAGCAGGTGCGGCGCCGGGAACACGCTGCGCGTGACGAAGACGCGCGTCAGGTCGTTCGCGTCGACGGCGATGTCCGACACGTTGCCGCCGGGATAGCTGCCGGTGAGGTCGGTCCAGACCGGCGTCGCAGCGAGCGCGTCGTCGGTCGTCCAGATCTTGCCGTTCGCCGTGCCGGCGACCAGGCGAAGCGCCGCGCCGCCGCCGTCTTCGGCGGTGACGAGCACGCCGATCGACGCCGTCGCGTTGCCGGTGAGACTGTCGGAGATCGCGGTCCACGAGTACGCGCCGGCGTCGTCGACGATCGCCGCGCGATAGACGCGGTTCGAGCCGACGAAGATCGAGCCCGCGCCGGTCACGAGCGGCGTCACCCACGGAAACGGCTCGCTGCCGTCCTGGCCGGCCTGGCTCACCCAGTTGAAGCTGTACGGCGCGCCGTGGTCGGTCGACAGAATGATCATCGCGCCGCCGTTCGGATAGCTCGTCTGGAAAACGCGCTGCGGTGCATGCGCGTCGACCGCGTTCATGAAGCCGTCGCCGGTGACCTCGGTGACGTTCCACAACTGATCGCCGTCGCGCATCGAGGACGAATTGTCCTGCGCGCCGCCGTAGACGCGATCCGGATCGACCGGATCGATCGCGACGTCGTAGAACTGCGTGATCTCGAGGTTCGCGTTCAAGTTCTTGAACGTGCCGCCGGCATCGTCGGAGCGCCACAGGCCGCCGTCGCTGCCGATCCAGAAGCGGTCGCCGTCGTTCTTCGAGAAGCGCACGATGTGCGTGTCCTGGTGCACCTTCTGCGCGGGGCCCCAGCCGCTGGTCAGGATCGTCAGCGTGACGCCGCCGTTGATCGACATCGCCGGGCGGATCGTGCCGACGAGCAGGCGGTCCGGATCGGTCGGATGCACGTCGAGCGTCAGGTTGTAGTAGCACTGGCCTTCGCAGGCGTTGCTGTTGACGAGGGTCCAGGTCGCGCCGGCATCGTCGGTGCGATAGAGCATCAGCTCGGCGCCGCTGGTCGGGCCGAGCAGCGCATACAGGATCGAGGCATTGCTCGGCGCCATCGCGATGCGCCCGTAACCTGCCGAGCCGTTGATCGGGATGCCGTTCTCGAGCCGCGTCCAGTTGACGCCCGCGTCGGTCGACTTGTAGACGCCCTTCGCGCGCACCTGTGCGTAGACGACGTTGGCGTCGTTCGGATCGAAGATGATGTCGCGCGCGCCGGTCGAGGCGAGCACGAACGACCACGTCTGCCCGCCGTCCGCGGTGCGGTAGAGGCCGCCGCTGCTCGACGAGCCATTCTCGTTGCAATGGCCCTGGCCGCCGACGATCAGCACGTTCGGATCGGCCGGCGACTGCGCGAGCGCCGTGATGAACGACAGCGGCATCGCCGTGGCGCCGCTGCCGTTGCGCGGCTCGAACGTGTCGCCGCCGTCGGACGAATAGAAGAGGCCGAGGCCGAAATAGTCGAGGCAGCCGGCGAAGGCCTCGCCGGTGCCGACCCAGACGTGCGCGGGATTGCCGGGCTCCATCAGGATCGAGCCGATGCTCTCGGTGCCGATCCCGTCGAAGAGTTGCGTCCAGCTGTCGCCGCCGTCGTTCGAGCGCCAGAGTCCACCGGCCGCGGCGCCGAGGAAGAGGTGCGTCTCGTCGGCCGGATCGACGGCGAGCGCGGTAACGCGGCCGATCACGCGGCCCATGTCCCAGTCGAGCATCGTCATGCCTTCGGGGCCGAGCGGCTGCCACGACTCGGCGGCGAGGGATGCCGGCATGCCGCGCGCGACCTGATCGCGGAGGTGCTTGACAGCCTGTGCGCGCTGCGCGCGGGCGCTGGGATTCTCGTCGAGGCCACGCGCCTCGGCGAACCATTCGATGCGGCGCTGGATCGCCTCGTCCTCGCCCTCCGATTTGTCGCCGGCCGAAAGCAGCAGCGGCCGGTCGACCGTCTGCGCCGAAACCCCGACGAACGCGAGCGCGAGCGCATACGCGCCGAAACGGAACAGTCCAAGCGTCATCGAGGCCCCCAAGCCGCCGCCCGGCGTCACGAAGCCGGCGAGGGCGGTACGATAACCCATCGCGCCGCGCCGGCCCGTGCCGGTCGGCAGGAATGATTGGATTCTGGCGTCGCGCCCCCGATATCGGCCGCTAGCCGCCCATTCGTCCGAGGAACCCATGTCGTCCAACCCCGAAACCCGGGCCTTCGAGGCCGAGGTCGCCGAGGTCCTGCACCTCGTCACGCATTCGCTGTACTCGCACAAGGAGATCTTCCTGCGCGAGCTGATCTCGAACGCCTCCGACGCCTGCGACAAGCTGCGCTTCGCGGCATTGTCCGATCCGGCGCTGACGGCCGACGACGCCGAGCTGCGCATCGACATCACGTTCGACAAGGATGCCAAGACGCTGACCGTGCGCGACAACGGCATCGGCATGACGCGCGAGGAAGTCGTCGAGAACATCGGCACGATCGCGCGCTCGGGCACGCGGCGTTTCCTCGACTCGCTGTCGGGCGACGCGCGCAAGGACACGCAGCTGATCGGCCAGTTCGGCGTCGGCTTCTATTCCGCGTTCATCGTCGCCGACCGCGTGACGCTGACGACGCGCAAGGCCGGCGCGCCCACGGACGCCGGCGTGCGCTGGGCGTCGGCCGGCACGGGCGAGTACACGCTCGAAGGCGTCGACGTTCCGCTGCGTGGCACGGCGGTGACGCTGCACCTCAAGGACGACGAGGCCGAGTTCCTCGACGCGTGGAAGCTCCGCGACCTCGTCGCGCGCTATTCCGATCACGTCGCGTTCCCGATCCGCCTGCCGAAGCAGAAGGACGGCAAGCCCACCGACGAGTTCGAGACGGTCAATCACGCGTCGGCGCTGTGGACGCGGCCGAAGTCCGAGCTCCAGGACGAGGACTATCAATCGTTCTACAAGTCGATCACGCACGACTTCGGCGACGCACTCGCCTGGACGCACAACCGCGTCGAGGGCTCGCAGAGCTACACGCTGCTGCTCTACGTGCCGGAAAAGCCGCCGTTCGACGCGATGTTCAGCGGCCGCGACGAGCGCAAGGGGCTCAAGCTCTACATCCGCCGCGTGTTCATCATGGACGCGAGCGAGCAGCTGTTGCCGGCGTACCTGCGCTTCGTGCGCGGCGTCGTCGATTCGGACGACCTGCCGCTCAACGTCAGCCGCGAGATCCTGCAGGAGAACCGCCTGCTCGCGCAGATCCGCAGTGCGTGCGTCAAGCGCGTGCTCGACCTGCTCGAGAGGGTCGCCAAGGAAGAGCCCGAGAAATTCCGCAAGTTCACCGACGCGTTCGGCAACGTGCTGAAGGAAGGCATCGCCGAGGATCACGCGAACCGCGAGCGCATCGCCAGGCTCCTGCGCTTCGCGTCGACGAAGTCCGAGGGTACGCAGAAGACCGTCTCGCTCGACGACTACATCGCGCGCATGGCGGTCGGGCAGGACACGATCTGGTACGTCACGGCCGACTCGCATGCGGCCGCGCGCAACAGCCCGCAGATCGAAGCCCTGAAGGCGCGCGGCATCGAAGTGCTGCTGCTGTCCGACCGCATCGACGAGTGGATGATCGGCTACCTCGGCGAGTACGCCGGCAAGAAGCTGCGCAACGCGGGCAAGGGCGATCTCGACCAGCCCGATGCGGCCGAGGCCGAGAAGCGCAAGGAAGCCGAGCAGTCGGCCGCTGGCATCGTCGGCAAGCTGAAGGCGCTGCTCGGCGAGCGCGTCGGCGACGTGCGCGTCAGCCATCGCCTCACCGATTCGCCGTCGGTGCTCGTGCTCGGCGAGCACGAGATGGCGCTGCACATGCAGCGGCTCTTGCGCGAGGCGGGTCACGACGTGCCGGCGTCGCCGCCGGTGCTCGAGATCAACCCGCAGCATCCGCTCGTGCGGCGCATCGAAAGCGAGGCGGATGCGGCGCGCAGCGCGGACCTCGGGCTCCTGCTGCTCGACGAGGCGCGGCTCGCGGCAGGCGATCAGCTCGAGGATCCGTCGGCGTTCGTCGGGCGCGTGAATCGGCTGTTGCTGGCATAGCGCGGAATCGTTTCCCGCGGCGGAGGCGGGGAGATGCCGTGCTACCATCGGTGCGCGCCCGGCTTTTAGCCGTCCAAACAAAAGCGTGACCATGCAGATCGAAACCAAGCTGCCGAAAGTCGGCACGACCATCTTCACCGTCATGAGCCAGCTCGCGCTGGAGCACAAGGCGGTGAATCTCGGCCAGGGCTTTCCCGACTTCGACGGCCCGCAGGCGATGCGCGACGCGCTCGCCGCGGCGATGAACGCGGGACGCAACCAGTACGCGCCGATGACGGGCCTCCCGGTGCTGCGCGAGCAGATCGCGAAGAAGACCGAGGCGCTGTACGGCCGCAAGGTCAACGTGGACACCGAGATCACGGTGACGTCCGGCGCGACCGAGGCGCTGTTCGCGGCGATCGCGGCGGTCGTGCGGCCCGGCGACGAAGTGATCGTGCTCGATCCCTGCTACGACAGCTACGAGCCCGCGATCGAGCTCAACGGCGGCCGCGCGGTGCACGTGCCGCTCCATCCGCGCACGTTCGCGCCGGACTGGCAACGCATCCGCGACGCGATCACGGCAAAGACGCGCATGATCCTGGTCAACTCGCCGCACAACCCGTGCGGCGCGGTGTTCACCGCGAGCGATCTCGACGAGCTCGCCGCCGCGACGCGCGAGCGCGGCATCTTCGTGCTGTCCGACGAGGTCTACGAGCACATCGTCTTCGACGGCCATCCGCACCAGAGCGTGCTGCGCCACGCCGAGCTCGCCGAGCGGAGCTTCGTCGTCAGCTCGTTCGGCAAGACGTTCCACTGCACCGGCTGGAAGGTCGGCTACTGCATCGCGCCGCGCGCGCTGTCGGCCGAGTTCCGCAAGGTGCACCAGTACCTGACCTTCTGCACCTTCACGCCCGCGCAGGTGGCGTTCGCCGAGATCCTCGACAAGGATCCGCAGCACTATCTCGATCTGCCGGCGTTCTATCAGGCCAAGCGCGACCGCTTCCGCGCGCTGCTAGAAGGCTCGCGCTTCCGGGCGCTGCCGGTCGGCGGTGCGTATTTCCAGGTCGTCGACTATTCGGCGCTCGACGGCCGCGACGATCTAGCGTTCTGCGAGTGGCTGGTCAAGGAAGGCGGCGTCGCGGCGATCCCGATCTCGGCGTTCTACGAATCGCCGCCGGCAGACCAGCGCCTGATCCGCTTCTGCTTCGCCAAGAGCGACGCGACGCTCGAGCAGGCAGCCGAGCGCCTGCACGCACTGTGAGGATCCGATGACGAAACCGCTTCGAGTTTCGCTGGTCCAGGGCGCGACGCGCTGGCACGATCCGGCCGCGAACCGCGAGTACTACGGCGCGCTCGTGCGTCCGCTGAAAGGGCGGAGCGATCTCATCGTGCTGCCCGAGACGTTTCTCTCGGGTTTCACCAACGAAACGCTCGGCAACGCCGAGACGATGGACGGCACCGGCATCAAATGGCTGCGCGAGCTCGCCGCCGAAGTCGGCTGCACGGTGACCGGCAGCATTGTCGTGCGCGAAGGAGACCGCTGCGTCAACCGGCTCGTCTGGATGCCGCCGCACGGCACGCATGCGCTCTACGACAAGCGGCATCTCTTCCGCATGTCGAAGGAGCATGAGCGTTATGGCGGCGGCGACGCGCGCCTGATCGTCGAGCTCGACGGCTGGCGCATCTGCCCGCAGGTCTGCTATGACCTGCGCTTCCCGGTCTGGCTGCGCAACCGCTACGACCGCGCGGCAGGGCGTTTCGACTACGACCTCGTGTTCTTCGTCGCGAACTGGCCGAGCGCGCGGCGCTACGCGTGGAGCACGCTGCTGCGTGCGCGTGCGATCGAGAACCTCGCGTACTCGCTCGGCGTCAACCGCGTCGGCGTCGACGGCAACGACCTGCATTACTCGGGCGACAGCGGCGTGTTCGATTTCCTCGGCCAGCCGCTCGTCGAGCTCGGCGCGCAGGAGCAGGTCGTCACGGTGACGCTCGATCCCGCGGCACTCGCGGCGCATCGCGAGCGGTTTCCGGCGTGGATGGACGCGGACGAGTTCGAATTGCGCGTGTAGCTCGTTCTTTCCCCTCTCCCGCGTGCGGGAGAGGGTAGGGTGAGGGCACGCTGGCTAAGCGCTCCACTCCGACGGCCCTCACCCCAACCCTCTCCCGCAAGCGGGAGAGGGGGAAAATCACGGAAGGTCGCGATCCCAGTACGGCTCGGGCCCGAACCGCTCCACCAGAAAATCGATCAGCCGCCGCGTCTTCGCCGGCAGCGTGCGCGTGTGCGGATACACGGCGTACACCGCGAGCGACGGCAGCGTCCACGCGGTGAGAATCCGCCGCAGCCGCCCCTTGCGCAGGTGATCCGCGACGATGAAGGTCGGCAGCCGCGCAATGCCCATGTCGGCCGCGGCGGCCGCCGCGATGAAGTCGCCGTTGTTGACCGCGAGCCGCGCGTGCGCCGGCACCGAAGTCGACATGCCGTCGCGCTCGAACTCCCAGGCCTCGCTGTTCGGCGTCAGCGTGTAGCGCAGGCACTCGTGCTTCGCGAGATCGCCGGGCACTTCGGGCTCGCCGCGCGCGGCGAGATAGGCCGGCGAGGCGACCGCGACCATGCGGCACGGCGCGATCTTGCGCGCCATCAGCGAGGAATCGGCGAGCTGCGAGATGCGGATCGCGACGTCGAAGCCTTCCTCGACGAGATCGACGCGGCGGTCGTTGAGGTTGAGATCGAGCTCGACCCGCGGATGCAGGCGCTGGAACTCGGAGAGCGCCGGCGCGAGGTGCACGGTCGAGAACGGAATCGGCGCACTGACGCGCAGGCGGCCGCGCGGATCGACCTGCAGCTCGGTCGCCTCGGCTTCCGCTTCGCCGAGCCGCGTCAGCACGTCGCTGACGCGCTGGTAGTAGTTCTGGCCGGATTCGGTGAGGCTCAGGCGCCGCGTCGTGCGGTTCAGCAGCCGCACGCCGAGCGTGTCTTCGAGGCCTTGAATCAATTTGCTCGCGAGCGCGCGCGAGATGCCCATCTGCTCGGCCGCGGCGGTGAAGCTGCCCGTGTCGACGACACGCGTGAACAACTGCATCGCTTGCAGCTTGTCCATGGCGTCAGGCCGGCAGGATCTTGAGCACGGCTTCGGGCGGCCGCCCGATCGCGGCCTTCGTGCCGAGCACGACGATCGGACGCTGGAGCAGGCGCGGATGCGCGACGATCGCGTCGATGAGCTCGCGGCGCGTGCGCTTCGGATCGGCGAGGCCGAGCGCGGCGTACTCGTCCTCGTCCTGGCGCATCAGCGCGCGCGGCTCGACGCCGAGCATGTCGACGAGGAGCTCGAGCTCGGCCGCGGTCGGCGGCGTCTCGAGATAGTGGACGATGCGCGGCGAATAGCCGCGCGCCGTCAAGAGGTCGAGCGTCGCGCGCGACTTCGTGCACCGCGGATTGTGGTAGATCGTCGGTTGCCGCATGGCTGTCGAGCTGTCCTTGCTCGACAGACTTTGCCGCTTTCCGGACCCTCATTCAATGCGTGTGCGGTCTGCACCCAGAAGGGCGCCGGGAAAACACCCAGCGTTTTCAGCTCAGGCCGCGTCGCGCTGCGTCGCGCGGCGCGCGTTGGCGAGCTCGCGATCGATGATGTAGCGCTCGGCCTCGGCGCGCGAGGAGAAGCGCGCGAGCACGGCGCCGTTCTCCGGCGCGAGCACCTCGCGCCAGCTCTCGAGCCCGCTCGTGCGTGCGGGCTCCGTTCCCGCGAAATCCGCGACGATGGGGCGCGCGCGGACGTGATCGATCCTGTATCCCAGCACGTTGACTTCGGTGTGGCGCGAGGTGTTCATCGTTGTGCTCCGTCTTGTCCATCCACGGTTGTGCCGTGAAGCCTACCGACGGCGAGTGTTAGTCCGGTTAACCTCCTGTTGCACGCGAGTTAACGGGAATGTCTCCTGCGTGACGCACTCGGCAGAAAAGCGCGTGCGCGCGACGAGCCGAGTCGCGGAAACGTTTACGCGACGCGTGCGCGAACTTTCCTTGCGGCGGCTTGTCAGCGACTATCGGCACGCGCAGTATCGTCATGTGCACATGCGTGCCGTCGCGGAGCTCTCGATGCGGATCGGTGTCATCGTTGCGTTTGCCGTCGCGCTCGCCGCTTGCGCGAGCACGCGCTCGCACGACGACACGACAGCTGCAGCCGCACCCGACAAGCCGCGCGCGACGACCAACGACTATCGGCGCTACATCCGCGGCAACGTGCCCGCGTTCAACTCCGCGCGCATCATCGACTGGGACTCTCCGGATCCGAATCACGTCGTCGTGTGGACGTCGCCGGCCGAGGCGTATCTCCTGACGCTCATCGGCGCGTGCCTCGGGCTCGAGAGCACGAAGACGATCCTCCTCTCCGCCGACGGCGGCGTCGTGAGGCCGGGCGGCGCGGCCGTGATGGTCGGTCCCGATCGTTGCCCGATCCAGCTCGTCGATCGCCTCGACGCGAAAGCGATGAAGGCCGACGGCCTGCACTGAGCTGCTAGCATAGGGTCGACTCCCTCGGCGGCCCGCGATGACTCCGGCACCTTCGATCGACGTGCGCGAGCGGCGCGCGTTCTGGTTGTTCATGCTGCTGGCGCTCGTGCTGCTCGGCGCGGGCATCGGGCTTCGCGATCCGTGGCCGTCCGACGAACCGCGCTTCACGCTCGCCGCGAAGCAGATGGTCGACTCCGGCGACTGGCTGTTCCCGCACCGCGGTCGCGAGCTCTATTCCGACAAGCCGCCGATGCTGATGTGGAGCGAGGCGGTCTCGTACGAGCTCACGCGGAGCTGGCGCGTCGCGTTCCTGCTGCCTTCGCTGCTCGCGGGCCTGCTGACGCTCGGTCTCACCTACGATCTCGGCCGGCGCCTGTGGAGCCGCAAGGCGGGTCTCTACGCGGCGATCGCCGTGCTGTTCGTGTTCCAGTTCATGTACCAGGTCAAGCGCGCGCAGATCGACCCGTTCGTCATGGGATGGATCACGCTCGCGAACTGGGGCTTGCTGCTGCATTTCCTGCGCGGCCCGAACTGGCGCGCGTATCGGCTCGGCTGTTTCGCGGCCGGCGTCGGCGTGATCACGAAGGGCGTCGGCATCCTCGCGCTCCTGATGTTCGTGCCGT
>DATFRS010000165.1:0-3243 GCA_035263065.1 Rhodanobacteraceae bacterium | reverse complement strand
CTATCGCGGCATGGGCTCGCTCGGCGCGATGCAGAAGGGCTCGAAGGACCGCTATTTCCAGGACGACGAAGGCGATGCCGACAAGCTCGTCCCGGAAGGCATCGAGGGCCGCGTGCCGTACCGCGGACCGCTGCGGAACATCGTGCACCAGCTGGCCGGCGGCCTTCGGGCCGCGATGGGTTATGTCGGGTGTGCGTCCGTCGAGGACATGCGCGCGAAGCCGCACTTCGTGCGCATCACCTCGGCCGGCGTGCGCGAGTCGCACGTGCACGACGTGACAATCACCAAGGAAGCGCCGAATTACCGGCTGGACTGACCAGGAATCGAGGCGAGGATCGGAGCCCGTGAAGCACGACGTGAACATCCACACCGACAAGATCCTGATCCTCGACTTCGGCGCACAGTACACGCAGCTGATCGCACGGCGCGTGCGCGAGATCGGCGTCTACTGCGAGATCTGGGCCTGGGACCACGATCCCGCCGAGATCGCGAAGTTCGCGCCGCGTGGCATCATCCTTTCCGGCGGTCCGGAATCGACGACGCTCGAAGCCGCGCCCGCGGCGCCGCTGGAAGCGTTCGACAGCGGCGTGCCCCTGCTCGGCATCTGCTACGGCATGCAGACGATGGCGATGCAGCTCGGCGGCTCGGTCGAAGGCGGTCACGCACGCGAGTTCGGGCACGCGTCGGTCGTGCCGACGCTCTCGAGCGGCCTCCTGAAAGGCCTAGCCGACGAGAGCGGACGGCTGGACGTCTGGATGTCGCACGGCGACCGCGTCACGGCGCCGCCGCCGGGTTACGACGTCGTCGCCTCGACCGACGACGTGCCGATCGCCGCGATCGCGAACGAGGCCGAGCGCCGCTACGGCGTGCAGTTCCACCCCGAAGTCACGCACACCAAGCAGGGCACGGAGATCCTCCGCCGCTTCGTCGTCGACATCTGCGGCTGCGCCACGTTGTGGACGGCGGGCCGCATCATCGAGGACGCCGTCGCGCGCGTGCGTGCCGAGGTCGGCAACGACAAGGTGCTGCTCGGACTTTCGGGCGGCGTCGACTCGTCGGTCGTCGCGGCGTTGCTCGAGAAGGCGATCGGCGATCAGCTGACGTGTGTCTTCGTGGACACCGGCCTCCTGCGCTGGCACGAGGGCGACCAGGTCATGTCGACGATGGCCGAGCACATGGGCGTGCACGTGATCCGCGTGAATGCGGCCGACCGCTTCTACGCGGCGCTGAAGGGCGTCGACGATCCCGAAGCGAAGCGCAAGATCATCGGCCGCACGTTCATCGAGGTGTTCGACGAGGAAGCGCGCAAGCTCGAAGGCGTGAAGTGGCTCGCGCAGGGCACGATCTATCCCGACGTGATCGAGTCGGCCGGCGCGAAGACCGGCAAGGCGCACGTGATCAAGTCGCACCACAACGTCGGCGGGCTGCCCGAGGAGATGAACCTCAAGCTCGTCGAGCCGCTACGCGAGCTGTTCAAGGACGAGGTGCGCCGCATCGGCGTCGAGCTCGGCCTGCCGCGCGAGATGGTCTACCGCCATCCGTTCCCGGGCCCCGGCCTCGGCGTGCGCATCCTCGGCGAGGTCAGGCGCGAGTACGCCGAGATCCTGCAGAAGGCCGACCACATCTTCATCGAGGAGCTGCGCCGCGCGGGCTGGTACGACAAGGTCAGCCAGGCGTTCGCGGTGTTTCTGCCGGTGAAGTCGGTCGGCGTCGTCGGCGACGGGCGCGCCTACGAGTGGGTCATCGCGATCCGCGCGGTCGAGACGATCGATTTCATGACCGCGCACTGGTCGCACCTGCCTTACGAGCTGCTCGGCAAGGTATCAAGCCGCATAATCAATGAGATACCGGATATTTCTCGTGTCGTTTATGACGTGAGTGGCAAGCCGCCCGCGACCATCGAATGGGAATGACGCGGGCGGCTCGTTGCCTTTTCCGGTGACGCTACTCGGGCAGCGTATCGCCCGAGCCGCCCATTTCCTTCGGCATGTCCTTGAACTTCGGCTTGCCGTCGCGAAGGCGCAGCACCGTCTCGGCGTAGTTGACGTGGATCGCGGGCTCGAACTTCAGCGCCGGTATCGTCGCCGCATAGACATCGACCACGCCCCACAGCGGATGCTCGGTGTAGAGATGGCCGCCGCACTTCATGCACCACTTGCGCAGGCTCTTCGGCGTCTTGCCGTACGCGCCGACGTTGGCCGCGCCGCGCGTCACGCGCACGGAATCGGGCTTCCACAGCGTGAAGCCATTGACCGGCGCCGCCGCCCAGGTACGGCACGAATCGCAGTGGCAGTAGCCCATGACCTCGGGCGCGCCGGTCGCTTCGAAATGCACCTCGCCGCAGAAACACTGTCCTTCGTAGGTTTGGTTGCTCATGGCGGTCTCCTTGCCGGATAGTTGAGTCATCGGAATGTAGGGAGCCGGCGAGGCAGCCAGAATGACGCGGCGTCCACCTGACGTGCTCGATCGTCCACGGAATTAGCCGATGGACGCGCTCTCCGACGTCCTGCGCGCAGTGCGGCTCACCGGCGCGATCTTCTTCGACATCCAGGCCTCGTCGCCGTGGGTCGCCGAGACGCCCGCGGGCGAATCGGTCGTCGGCGCGATGTTCCCGGGCTCGGGCCACCTCATCGCGTATCACGTGATCATCGAGGGCAGCGGCTGGGCCGAAGTGCCGCGCGAGCCGCCGATGAAGCTCGAGGCCGGCGACATCATCGTGCTGCCGCACGGCGACACGCACGTACTGGCGAGCGAACCCGGGCTTCGCCGTGCGCCGGAGCTCGGGTTGTACCGGCAGCCGGACGATGGCCGCCTGCCGGTGCGCCTGTCGATGGGCGGGGAGAACGGCGAGCCGGCACGCTTCGTCTGCGGCTTCCTCGGCTGCGATGCGCGACCGTTCAATCCGCTGCTGACGGCGCTGCCGCGCGTCTTTCGCGTGAGCGATCGCGACGGCGGCACGCTGTGCGCCTACACGCGCTTCGCGCTCGAAGAATCGCGCGAGGAGCGCATCGGCAGCGAAGGCGTGCTCGGCCGTCTCAGCGAGCTGATGTTCATCGACGTCGTGCGCCGCTATCTCGAGACGCTGCCGCCCGATCGCACGGACTGGCTCGCGGCGCTGCGCGATCGCTACGTCGGGCGCGCGCTCGGCGCGCTGCACCGCCAGCCGGCGCGCGACTGGACGCTCGATGCGCTCGCGCGCGAGGTCGGCCTGTCGCGCTCCGCGCTCGCCGAGCGCTTCACCCA
>DATFRS010000164.1:0-3359 GCA_035263065.1 Rhodanobacteraceae bacterium | reverse complement strand
TACCACTCGAACAACGTCGGCGGCAACGAGTACGACACCAACGATCACGTCGCGCTCGCCGCCGATCTGCGCGTGATCCGTCGGGCCGGCCTTCGCATCGTGCCGCTCGCGCGCGTCGTCGACGCGCTGCTCGGCACCACTGCGCTGCCCGAGCGTGCCGTCGCGCTCTCGTTCGACGACGGCTCGTACTTCGACTGGTACGACATGGACCACCCGACCTGCGGCCCGCAGCGCGGCTTCGCCGGCATCCTGCGCGAGTTCGCCGCGAAGACCGGCGCCGCGGCGCACGCGACGAGCTTCGTGATCGTCTCGCCCGACGCGCGCGCGATCCTCGACCGCACCTGCCTCGCCGGCCGCGGCTGGTGGGGCGACGACTGGTGGCGCGACGCCGAGCGCGAGGGGCTCATCGCGATCGAGAGCCACAGCTGGGACCACAACCATCACACGCTGCCGTCGACCGTCCAGCGCGAGCAGGACAAGGGCACCTTCCGCAGCATCGACACGCATGCCGACGCCGACGCCGAGATCCGCGCGGCGAACGACTGGCTCGACATGCACGCCCGCGCGCCGCGGGCCGGGCTCTTCGCGTATCCGTACGGCGAGACGAACGACTATCTCGTGCGCGACTACCTGCCGCGCCACGTCGCGGAGCATCGCCTGCGCGCTGCGTTCGGGACGAAGCCGGAGCCGGTCACGCGCGCGAGCGCGCGCTGGAACCTTCCGCGCTACGTCTGCGGACATCACTGGCGCTCGACGGACGAGCTCGCGCGGCTTGTCGACGACGGCGCCGGATCCGGCTAGTCCGCAGCGCCGCGCAGCACGGCGAGGTCGATGTCGTCCGCGACGCCCTGGAGCTCGAAACGCCAGTGCACCGTCGTCGCCGCATCGCAGTCGGCGCAACGATAGAGCTTCGATCCGCCGTCGTCGTCGAGCAGCTTCGCCGGCTTCCCGTTCGCGCTCGCCGATGTCACCGCGAGCGGCATCGCGCCCGGAAACCGGTTCGTCAGCACCGCGACGTCGGCGCCTTGCGCATCGAACTCGGGCGCGAAGGCCGCCGCCGTGTCGGGCGCGCGATCGGCGTGGATCTGGCCGCGCTTCAGGATCGTCGGTCTGCCGCCCGACGCCGGCGCGACCGGCGTGACGCGCTCGTAGAGGGCCATGCCCGCGACGATGCGGTCGGGCGCGATGCCCGACGCGGCCGACGCGCGCGGCAGCAGTCCCGCGACATGCCGGGCCGGTCCTTCGACGCCGCCGAAGCGGAGCGCGGGCCACTCCCCGCACGCAAGCCGCAGCGGCGTCTCGAGCGACTGCTCGACCACCCAGGCAAGGCGCGCATGCAGCACCGCGGGCTCGCAGAACGACGGCGCCAGCCGGTCGATGCGGCGGACCGGGAAATACGGCACGTTCGTTTCGCCGAAGCCCTCGCCGGCGTCGATCGCATTCGCATACGGATTGGCGCCCAGCGCGACGCGCATCGTGTGCAGGTTGCGCAGGAACAATCCGAACGGCGCGAGCGACAGCGCGACGCACGCGCCGAATGCGATGCGGGCGATCGAGCCGACCGCGACACGGTCGCTGGCGAAGGCGCCGTACCAGCCGGCGCCGACCAGCAGCGCAAGCGGCGGCAACAGCGAGGAGAGCATCCACATCGGCGTGGTCGGCCGCAGCACCACGAGGAACGTCGCCTGCAGCAGAAACGCGACGCCGCCTGCGACCGCGAGCGCGCGCACGCCCGTTCGCTCGCGCGGCAGCGCGAGCAGGCCCGCGGCCGCGACGAGCAGGCACGCGCAGTACGCGAGCCAGGCGACGCGCACGCTCGTGGACGTCCAATCCGTCATCAGCAGGAAGGCGTTCCACGCGCCGCCGACCAGCGCGCTCGCGAGCAACGCCGGAGCGCGTTGCCCGATGTCGACGCCGACATCCGCGCCGACGTAGGCGCCGACCACGCGCGTCGCCACGGCCGGCGCAGGATCGAACCACGGCGGCGCCATCATCGCGACGACGACGAGCGCGGCGAGCGCGAGGCGTCCCGCCGACGTCCAGGAAGGCTCGCGCCAGAGCAGCACGAATCCGGCGCCGGCGACGTACGACACGGTCGTCGGATGCGCGGTCAGGCAGGCGCCCGCTGCGAGCCCGAACACGAGCGCGTTGCTCACCGAGAAGCGCCGCCAGCACCGCCATGCCGAGCCCGCGAGCAGCAGCAGCATCGTCTCGACGACGGCGGTGTGCGACGGGAACATGAGCGGGATCGTCGACCAGCCCGCGATCGCCAGCGCCCCTGCGAAGGCGAGTCCGAAGCGCGCGTCGATCGCGCGCGTGCCGAGCTGCCACGCGACGAGATATTTCGCGCCCGCGACGAGTTGCACGAACACGGCCGCCGCCGACGCGCAACCGAAGAGGCCGACGGGCAGCGCGAGCACGTAGTACCACCAGGGGCCGAGCTCGACCAGGCCGTAGATCGGCGGGCCGGCGAGCGGAAACGCCTCGCCGTGCGCGATCTTCGCGGCCCACCAGACGTCGCGCCAGAAATCGGGCACGCCCGCCGTGTGCAGGCCGCCCGCGACGTGCAGCGCGAGCATCAGCAGCGAGAAGGCGAATCCGGCGACGTACCAGCCATGGTAATCCGCGTGGCCCAGCCGCGCGCCATGCAGCGGCTCGAGACGTGCTGGCGAAAGCTCGCGCATGCGCGGCGGGTTCCGTGGCCTTGAGGACGCACAGCGTAGCGCACGGCCTGCGCGGGATCGCATACTCTTGGGGCGACGCTACCGAGGCCGCCATGCCATCGAATCCGGTCGAGACGATTCCGCCGAACCTGCGCCCGTTCCTCACGATCACCGAGATCGACGACGCCGAGTTCGTCGTCGGCGCGCTGTTCCGCCGCAAGTTCGGCTCGCCGCCGCCGGAATTCGGGCGCCATCTCGTCGCGCTCTACCGGACCGGCGACGGCGCGATGCGGCTCGCAGGCTTCTCGCACATGCGCCCGTTCGGCGACGTCTATCTCTCGGGCGGCTCGTGCACCGAGGGCGACACGATCCGCCTCATGAGCGATGCGCATCGCGAGGCGATCTACGCGGCAGGCGGCGTCTGGTACCTGATCCTCAAGTACGCGTTCGCGAAATACGCGGACGACTGCGACGCGTTCTTCGGCCACTGCGGCGATGCGCGCGCGCTGGTCGTCGCGCAGGCGGCCGGATTCGTCAAGACCGAGCACCCCCCGGTCATCGTCAACTGGCACAAGCCGCTGCACGAGGTGTTCAGGCGGGCGCTGCTGGCGAAAGTCGTCGCACTCGGGGCTTTCTGAGGCGAAAGGCGGAACAGCGGGTTCAGTCTTCAGCCTTCCTCGCGACGAAGCCCGCTCC
>DATFRS010000163.1:0-2427 GCA_035263065.1 Rhodanobacteraceae bacterium | reverse complement strand
CTGGGCGAAGCCTGGGAAGCTTCGGGGCGCGGCGATCCCGAGGTCGTTGCGACTCACTACGAGGCGGCGGGCCAGACCGATCGCGCCGCGCATTTTGCGAGCCTTGCCGCAGTGCGCGCCGAGGACGTGCTCGCCTTCGATCGGGCCGCTCGCCTCTACCGCTGGGTGATCGATCTCGGCGTTCATGCGCCGGACGAACAGCGTCGACTCTGGACGAAGTTGGGCGATGCGCTGGCCAACGCCGGCCGCGGCGACCAGGCGGCCCTCGCGTTTCTCGCCGCCGCGGCACGCTCGCCGGCCGACGAAGCCGCGGATCTCGAGCGCCGCGCGGCCGAGCAACTGCTGCGCATCGGCAAGATCGACGAAGGTCTCGCCGTGCTGCGCACCGTCCTCGGCCGTGTCGGTTTGAAGATCGCCGCCACCCCGGCGAGCGCGCTCTTGTCGATCGCCGCCCATCGCGCGCTGATCGGGCTGCGCGGTCTCACGTTCCGCGAGCGTCCCGCCGACGATGTGCCGCCAGCCATTCTGAGGCGGCTCGACGCCTGCTGGACCGCGGCAGTCGGTCTGTCGATGGTCGATACGATTCGCGGCACCGAGTTCCAGCAGCGCAACCTGCTGCTCGCGCTTCGCGCCGGCGAGCCGCGCCGCGCGGCGCTGGCGCTCGCGATGCAGATTCCCAACACGTCCTTCGGCGGCGGCGCACGGCGCCTGGCGCGGACCGAGCGGCTCGGACAGACCGTGATGGCGCTCGCCGAGCGCATGGATCATCCGCGCGCGCTCGGCTTCGCGACCGTCAACGTCGGGATCGCGTACCGGCTGCACGGCCGCTATCGCGAGAGCTTCGAGCAGATCGAGCGCGGCGCCGCGATCCTCCGCGACCGGTGCACCGGCGTGTCGTGGGAGCTGGAGAGCGCGCAGATCATGCTGATGGAGAACCTGCTGTGGCTGGGCAGGTGGGATGAGATGTTCCAGCGTCTGCCGGCATTCCTGCAGGAGGCCGACGCTCGCGGCGACGTTTACGGCGCCACCTACGCGGGCGTGCGCATTCTGCCGATGCAGTGGCTGGCGCGGGATCGGCCGGACGAAGGCCGCGATGAAGCGCGCGGGGCGATCGGGCGATGGTCCGCGCAGGGTTTCCACCTGCAGCACTACAACGCCCTCTTCGCTCAGGTGGACGCGGATCTGTACGCCGGCGACGGGGCGGCCGGCCTCGATCGCCTCGCCCGCAGCGCGCGCGACCTCAGGCGATCGATGCTGATGCGCCTTCAGGCGGTGCGCATCGAGTTCCTCTTCCTGCGCGCGCGAGCGGCGATCATCGCGGCATTGAAGGGTGAGACCCGCTTCCTTCGTGGCGCGACGGCCGACGCCGAGCGCCTCGAGCGAACGCGCGCGCCATGGGCACAGGCGCTCGCCTGCCTCGTTCGCGCGGGCGCTGCATCGATCGGAGGCGACCCGCGCAATGCCGCCGCACGACTGGCTGACGCTGAAACCCGTCTCGCCGCGAGCGATCTTTCGCATCTCGCCACGGCAAGCCGTCGTCGTCGCGGCGAGATCGTCGGCGGCTCAGAGGGATACGCGCTGGTGGAGGATGCCGATCGATGGTTCAGCGATCAGCAGGTCACGAATCCGGATCGCATGGCGAGGTTGCTCGCGCCCGGCGCACGCTCGCGATGAGGACGCAGATGTGGAGAATCGGGCGCGCGTCTACGGGGTGGACGGCGTCGAGGTGACCGTGATCGTGACGTCGCTCCGCGTCGACAACGAGCCGTCGCTGGCTGTCGCCCGCAGCACGTAGGTACCGGGTTGCTGAAAGCGCGCGGTGATCGCCGCCGCTCCGCCAGCGACCGGTGTCGAACCGGTCGGCTCGAACGTCACCTTCGCGGGACCGCGAATCTGCATCCACGAAATCGTCAGGCCGCGCGGCCGCGTCGGGGCATTCGAGTTGGTCTGCGCCTGAATTCGCGCCGCGTCGGTCGGCGTGACGGCGGGCTTCGGCGCCGCCGGGCGCGGCTTCGGCAGCCCGTCGTCGGTCACCGCTGCCGTGATCTTCACGGCCTCGCCGACCGTAGCACCCTGCACGGCCGCGATCGTGACTGACGGCGGCTTGTTCGGATCGTCCTGGCCCGGATTCAGATTGCCGCGCGTCGTGATGATCCGCTCGGTGATCTCCTCCACCGGGTTGGTCAGCTCGCCGTACGCTTTCTGCGTCTTGCCATTCGCCGTGATCGTCCACGTCAGCGTCTGCTTGCCGAAATCCTTCGCCACGCGAACGCGGTAGACCCAGCTCTGGCGCCGCGGCAGAAAGTACGTCGGCTGGCCGCGATCCGGCCCGCCGGGCTCGACGCTGTTCGCCGTCCCGGCTGGAATCGCGAGCTGCTCTTCCCAGTTCCGGTTGAAATAGCCGAAGACCAGATCGAAGCTGCCGTC
>DATFRS010000162.1:0-3417 GCA_035263065.1 Rhodanobacteraceae bacterium | reverse complement strand
CGAGCAGGGCGCCGACGCCGAACTGCAGCGCGAGCTCGCGCGCGAGCGCCATGCCGCCGAGCGCCTCGGGCGCCGCGAGGTAGCTCGCGAGCAGCGTCGTCAGCAGGACCGCGACCGGATCGTTCGCGCTCGATTCGATCTCGAGCGTCGCGCCGACGCGCGAGCGGAGCTGCAGGCCGCCGGCGCGCAGCAGGAAGAACACGGCCGCGGCGTCGGTCGACGCGACGACCGATCCGAGCAGGAACGACTCGATCGGCCCGAGATCGAGCAGCGCGTGCGCGGCGACGCCGGTCAGCGCCGCCGTCACGACGACGCCGAGCGTCGCCAGCAGCATCGTCGGCGCGACGACGCCGCGGAACGTCTCGCGACGCGTGCGCAGGCCGCCGTCGAACAGGATCACCGCGAGCGCGAGCGAGCCCAGGCGATAGGTCAGCTCGTAGTCGTCGAAGCGGATGCCGCCCGGGCCGTCGATGCCGGCGAGCATGCCGACGACGAGGAACACCAGCAGCAACGGCGCGCCGAAGCGGCGTGCGATCAGGCTCGACCCGATACCGACCAGCACCAGCGCGGCGGCGCCGGCGAGCAGCCAGTAGGTGTAGTGGATCGCGCCCATGTGCCCTGCATCATAGCGGGCGCATCGGCCTCAGGCCGGGTCGAAGCGCCGGTACTGGATCGATTCGAGGAGATCGGCCGCTCCGATCGCCTCGCGTCCGCCGAGATCGGCGATCGTGCGCGCGACGCGCAGCACGCGGTGATAGGCGCGGGCCGAAAGTCCGAGCCGTTCGATCGCGCGGTCGAGCAGCGCCTGCGAGGACGCTTCGAGCGCGCAGGCGCGCTCGGTCTCGCGCTGGCCGAGCGCCGCGTTGACCTTGCCCGCGCGCGCAAGCTGGCGATCGCGCGCCGCGATCACGCGCGCACGTACGCTCGCGCTGCGTTCGCCCGGCGAGCACGCGCGAAGGTCCGCTTGGGCGACGCGCGGCATCTCGAGCTTCAGATCGATGCGATCGAGCAGCGGACCCGACACGCGCATCCGGTAGCGCAGCACGGCGTCGGGCGTGCAGCGGCAGCGGCCCGACGGATCGCCGGCATAACCGCACGGACACGGGTTCATCGCCGCGACGAGCTGGAAGCGCGCCGGAAAATCCGCCTGCCGCGCGGCGCGCGAGATCGACACGTGGCCCGATTCGAGCGGCTCGCGCAGGACTTCGAGCACGTGGCGGCTGAATTCCGGCAGCTCGTCGAGGAACAGCACGCCGTGATGCGCGAGGGAGATCTCGCCGGGCTTCGGCTGCGAGCCGCCGCCGACGAGCGCGACGGCCGACGCCGTGTGGTGCGGTGCGCGGAACGCGCGCGTCTTCCACGTCGCGACGTCGGTACCGTGGCCGGCAATCGAGCGGATCGCCGCGAGCTCGAGCGCATCGGCGTCGTCCAGCGGCGGCAGGATGCCGGCGAGGCGGCTCGCGAGCATCGTCTTGCCGGTGCCGGGCGGGCCGACGAGGAGCAGATGATGGCCGCCGGCGGCGGCGATTTCGAGCGCGCGTCGCGCCTGCGGCTGGCCGCGCACGTCGGCGAGGTCGGGAACGTGAGCGTCCGACGCCGACGAAGGCGGTTGCGTCGTCGCCGCGCGCGGCAACTCGGCCCGTCCCGCGAGATGAGCACACACGGCGAGCAGCGAATCGGCGACACGCACGTCCGCGTCGCGCGCCAGCGAGGCTTCCGCGCCGTTGCCGCGCGGCACGACGACGCGCCGTCCGGCACGCGTCGCGGCGAGTACCGCGGGCAACACGCCGTGCACCGCACGAACTTCGCCGGATAGCGCTAGCTCGCCGATGAATTCGTAACGCGCCAGCGCCTCGCGCGGAATGCCGCCGTTCGCCGCAAGGATGCCGAGCGCGATCGGCAGGTCGAAGCGCCCGCCGTCCTTCGGCAAGTCCGCCGGGGCGAGGTTCACGGTGATCTTGCGTTGCGGATAGTCGAGCTGCGCGTTGTGGATCGCGGCGCGCACGCGATCGCGCGACTCCTTCACCGCGGTTTCCGCGAGCCCGACGATCGACGTGCCGGGCAAGCCGCCCGAAAGATGCACTTCGCACGTGACGAGCGGCGCGGCAACACCGTCCTGCGCCCGGCTGTAGACGACAGCGAGAGTCATCGAGGAGGTGTTACGAAAAGTAGCCTGCTGCTCCGCCAGGGGTGAGCAGCGCGAGCAGCAGGCGTCCCGGGAAACCGGTGCGCGCGATGCACGGCGGCATCGCCCGCGACCTGCGCAAAACTGCTGCGCGTCTTGCTGCCGCGGCCGGGCCGCGGATCGTGCTCAGTGCGACGGACGCGCCGGCGCGGTGCCGATCGCCCGTTCGAGATTCGCGACCTGCGCTTCGAGCTCCTCGATCTTCTCGCGCGTGCGCAGGAGCACGCAGCGCTGCACGTCGAACTCCTCGCGCGTGACGAGATCGAGCTCGCGAAGACCCGCCTGCAGGGCGCTCTTGAAATTCCGCGTGAGATCCTCGCGCGCTTCCTTCATGCCGGGCGGCACCAGCGCCGCGAGGCGCTGCGCGAGATCGTCGATCGTGTGGACATTGACCATGTGTGGTTCACCCCGTGGCGAGGGCGGATCGAAGCGTCCTGCCTCGTCCGCCCCTTGCTCTTGCGGGCCCGTTCCGGGGCCCCTTCCAGTGCGCATGCGCGCCATCGGCACTTCTCCTTGTGCGCGCCGTCCTGGCGCATTTTCTCCCAAGTAGGCCGGCGGCGTGCGCGTGGCGCCCACCGCCGGCCGGTGCGTCCCTGCTGCGCCAGTTCCGTTGACGCGTGTCCTCCCCACGGCATCGACTGTACGCCGCCGGATGCGCGCCGCCATCGGCTCGATTCGGAAGTGCATGTAGGAAACTTCCTACCGCCGGAAATCCCGTTTAGAGTGTCCGCGGCGCACGCAATCGGTCGGAGAGCATTCGATGAAGATGGTCATGGCGATCGTCAAGCCCTTCAAGCTCGACGACGTGCGCGAAGCGCTCGCCGAAGTCGGCGTGCAGGGCATCACGGTGACCGAGGTCAAAGGGTTCGGGCGCCAGCGCGGCCATACCGAGCTCTACCGCGGTGCCGAATACGTCGTCGACTTCCTGCCGAAGATCAAGATCGAGGTCGCGGTGACCGACGATCTCCTCGAGCGCGTCGTCGAGGCGATCCAGAAAAGCGCGAACTCCGGCAAGATCGGCGACGGCAAGATCTTCGTGTGGCAGCTCGATCAGGTCGTGCGCATCCGCACGGGCGAGCTCGACGCGGACGCGCTCTGAGCGCGCGTCAGCGCACGAGAATCCAGAGGCCGAGCGCGGCGAACAGCACCGCGGCAGCAATGCGCGCCGCCTTCAGCGGCAGCTTCGATGCAAAGCGCGAACCGAGCCAGACCACCGGCACGTTCGCGAGCAT
>DATFRS010000161.1:0-24886 GCA_035263065.1 Rhodanobacteraceae bacterium | reverse complement strand
AGCACAGCGGCACCACGAGAAGGATGCGCAGCGTGGTGATCAGATTGGGCAGATGGCGCAGCATCGGCGCCGGAACCTCACTGGCCCAGCGCGAGCGTCGCATCGACGCCCTCGACCGGCGGCGCTGCGTTGACGACGGTCAGCATGCGCTCCATGCCGACCGCGTCGAGGAAATGCCTGAGATCGGTCGCGAGCGAGAGCTTGACCAGGAGGCCGTCCCCGCGCGCCTCCCGCGGCTGCGCGCCGCGCACGAGGTTGCTCTTGCCGAGGTAGGCGATGACGCGCGCGTACTGCTCGGCCGAGCGGATGCCCGAGATCCAGACGGTCGCCTCGCTCGGCGTCGCGTCGAGCGGCGCCGTGCCGATCGCGTCCTTGAGGCCGAGCTTCTGCAGCATGTCGTCGACGGCCGCGCTGTCGAACTCGGCGACGAGGACCAGCGGCGGCCCGGCGCCGTCCACGGTGGCGCGCTTGTAGCGGAACTGCAGCACGTAGCGCTCGGCCTTGGCGACCGCTGCAGCGACGTCCGAGCGCGCGAGCACGCCGGAATCGCCGGTCTGGTCGATGACGACGCTCGCGAGCGCGGTCTTCAGCGCCTCGGCGCGCTCGTCGTCGGACTGCGTGTTGACCGGCGCCTCGCCCGTGTAGGTCGGCGGGCCCGCGCGGACGGGCCGCGCGAGCGCTAGCACGCACGCGAACGCGAGCATGAACACGACGGCGAGGCGGCACCGGTCGAGCGAAAGAGGACGGACATCGGCTTCCGGCAAGCGCACGCGCACGTTCGTATTCCGTTACGTGGGATGGGCGAAGTCTCTCGGAATACGCCGGATGAGGGAAGGGGGACCCTCGCCTGCTATCATTCGCGCCCCGCGAAATCCGCTCCCCACGATGTCCGCCGAGACCGAATCCTTAAGCTATCGCGCCGCTGGCGTCGACATCGACGCGGGCAACGAGGTCGTCGAGCGCATCAAGCCGCTGGTCAGGCGCACGTTCCGGCCCGAGGTCATGGCCGGGCTCGGCGGTTTCGGCGCGCTGTTCGAGCTCGCCGGGCGCTACAGGGATCCGGTGCTGGTCTCCGGCACCGACGGCGTCGGCACCAAGCTCAAGCTCGCGCAGGAGCTCGGCCGCCACGACACGATCGGCATCGACCTCGTCGCGATGTGCGTCAACGACGTGCTCGTGCAGGGCGCGGAGCCCCTGTTCTTCCTCGACTACTTCGCGACCGGCAAGCTCGATGTCGACACGACCGTTGCGGTCGTCGGCGGCATCGCCAAGGGCTGCGAGCTCGCCGGCTGCGCGCTGATCGGCGGCGAAACCGCCGAGATGCCGGACATGTATCCGCCCGGCGAATACGATCTCGCCGGCTTCTGCGTCGGCGCGGTCGAGAAATCCGCGCTGATCGACGGCTCGGCGATCGAAGTCGGCGACGCAATCATCGGCATTTCGTCGAGCGGCGCGCACTCGAACGGCTATTCGCTCGTGCGCAGGATCGTCAAGCGCGCGGGAAGCCCCTTCGATCTCGATCTCGGCGGCGTCAAGCTCGGCGACGCGCTGCTCGCGCCGACGACGATCTACGTCAAGCCGATCCTCGCGCTGATGCAGGAGCACGCCGTGCACGGCATGGCGCACATCACCGGCGGCGGGCTCAAGGAAAACATCATCCGCGTCGTGCCGGACCGGCTCGGCATCGCGCTCGACAGCACGTCGTGGCGCCTGCCGCCGGTGTTCGACTGGCTGCAGCGCGAAGGCCGCGTCGCGCGCGACGAGATGTTCCGGACGTTCAACTGCGGCATCGGCTACACGCTGATCGTGCCGGCGAAGGCGCAGGGCACGATCGTCGCGGCGCTCGGCAAGCTCGGCCTCGACGCGCGGCAGATCGGCGAGATCGTGCCGGCGCGCGGCGATCGCGTCGAGATCGCGTGACGCAGCCGCCGATGCGCGTCGTCGTGCTCGCATCCGGGCGCGGCTCCAACCTCGGCGCGTTGATCGCAGCGCAGGATCGATTCGGGATCGTGCTCGTCGCGGGCGACAAGCCCGAAGCGAAGGCCCTGCGGCTCGCCGAAGAGGCCGGCATCGAGACGCTCGCGCTCGATCCGCGCGGCTACGCCGATCGCGCGAGCTTCGACGCCGATCTCTTCGCGCGCATCGCCGAGCACACGCCGGATCTGATCGTGCTCGCGGGCTTCATGCGCATCCTCGATCCCGCCGTGCTCGCGCCGTGGGTCGGCCGCACGATCAACATCCATCCCTCGCTGCTGCCGAAGTATCGCGGCCTGCGCACGCACGAGCGCGCGCTCGCCGCGGGCGACGCAACGCACGGCGCGAGCGTGCATTTCGTGACGTCGGAGCTCGACGGCGGCCCGGTGATCGCGCAGGCGGAGCTTGCGGTCGAGCACGGCGACACCGCCGCGACGGTGGCGGCGCGGCTCCTGCCGATCGAGCACCGGCTGCTGGCGGCGACCGTAGACCTCTTGTGCGCGAAACGCGTCGCGCTCGATGGCGACCGCGTTCGCTTCGACGGCGCGCCGCTCGCTGCGCCGCTGCGGCTCCGCGGCGGCACGCTCGCGGCGTGAACGCGCCGTTCAGCCGCGCGCGGCGACACTCGCGCCGTCGAATGCCCGGAATCGCCGCATGAAAATCCTGATCGCCGCGCTCGCGCTCGCCGTCGCGACGCCGGTGTTCGCCGACGAGGCGCCGCTCGCGCCGTTCCGCGCCGAATACGACGCGGTCCGCAACGGCGATGCGCTCGGCAGGACGACGCTGGAGCTCAGCGACAACCACGACGGCACCTGGACGCTGCGCAGCGAGACGCGCGGCACGTCGGGCCTCGCCAAGCTCGCCGGCATCCACATCGTCGAGACGTCGCGCTTCCGCTGGCACGACGGCCGGCCCGAGGCGATCGAGTACGACTACAAGCAGGACAGCGCGATCAGGAACCGCACGCGGCATGCGACGTTCGCGAACGGCGAGGCCAAGGTCGAGGAAGGCGGCGAGTCGTTCAGATACGCGATCGTGCCGGGCCTCGTCGACCGTCACGCGGTGACGCTCGCGATCGCGCTCGATCTCAAGCACGGCGCGACGTCGTTCGACTACAAGATCGCGGTCAAGGACCACGTCGAGGACATGCGCTACGAGCGCGCCGGCAACGAAAGTCTCAACGTGCCGGCCGGCACGTTCGACGCCGTACTGATGCGCCGCGTCGGCGAGCCCGGCAACGACCGCAAGCGCGTCGCGCGGAGCTGGTTCTCCGAGAAGCTCGGTTGGCTGCCGGTGCAGATCGAGCAGGCCGACAAGAAGGACACGATCACGCTGAGGCTCGCGGCGGCGCCGAAACGCTAGCCGCGTCACGCCGGCTCGCCCGAGTCGGCGTATGCTTGCGCCGTGCGGACCTGGGGAGGGATGCGCGATGTTCCGGCGTCGTCTGCTGTTCGCTTTCGCTCTCGTTTTCGCCATGCACGCCGTCGCGGCCGACGCGCCGCCGGCGGGCGATTACGCGTGGCCGAATCTCACCGATTTCCTGAAGCAGCTGATCGCCAAGGTCGGTGCGCCGGTCAAGGTGTATCGGCTCACGATGGATCGCGACGGCAACGTCGATCTCTGGATCCAGGACCAGCAGCGGCGCGATCTCGTCGACAGCTACGAGTACGAGAAAGGCGTCATGAGCGAGCCGATCCCGGTCAAGTTCGAGCATTACCCGAGCGTCGGCGCGGTCGATCATCACGTCATCGAGCTCACGACGATCGATTTCCAGCGCCTGCCGGGCATGGTCGCGACGGCGAAGGCGAAGCTCGGCCTCCCCGATGCGCGCGTGTTCCGCATCGAGCTCGAACGCGGCGACTCGCACGGCTTCCTGACCTACACGGACGTTCCGATCTGGACGATCCACGTCGACACGCCGCGGCACGACGGGCGCGTCGAGTTCAGCCTCGACGGGAAGGTGCTCGATGCCGACAAGGATTGAAGTCGCGCTGGTCGCGGCGCTCGTCGTCGCGTGCACGGAGGCGCTCGCGGCGGAGCCGGTCGCTCCGGCCCATCCGCTCGACGATCCGGCCGCGGTGAAGGCCGCGTTCGCCGCGCGCATCGGCAAGCCGGTGCACGTCATGCAGTTCGGGTTCGGCGAGCACTACTCCGACGCGATCGTGCAGAACGACGCGGCACAAGACGAGTTCGACCGCTACGAGATGGTGCCCGGCCAGCCGATGAAGGAAGGCACGCCGCAGAAATCCGGCAGCGTCGACTGCAAGAAGAAGATCGCGTTCGCCGATCTCGATCTTGCCGCCGCCGCGCGCGTGCTCGGCGAGGCGCGCGCGATCGCCGCGGGGAACGGCTACAAGCAACCCGAGAACGTGCAGCTCGGCGCCGACGTGTTCTGCAACGACTTCGGCTGGCGCGCGTACCTGACCAGCGAGACGAACTCCGACGCGATGCTCGAGATCGTCTGGTCGCCGGCCGGCGCGTCGCCGAAGGCACGCCGGCTCAAGGACGACGGCTGGGCGAAGGTCGACATGAAATCGCTCGCGGCCGGCACCGCGAAGGCGCCGCCCGCCGCGCCGAAGAACGAGCCCGCGCCGACGCCGGGCGACGGGCGCGAGCGCGATTTCACGCACGGCATCGAAGCCGATCTCGCGCGCGTCGAGGCCAAGGTCGGCGCGCCGCTCGGCTTCAAGCACATCCGCGTCGACAAGGAACAGCTGTCGATGGACGTGTTCTCGCCGTCGAACAAGAAGCGCGTTGCGACGTACCTCGTCGACAACAAGGGCGAGATCCGCCTCTGGCGCGAGGACGACACGATTCCGTTCGACTGCAACAAGCCGTTCTCGGCGTCGGACGTGCCGATCGCGCAGTTGCCCGCGATGATCGCCGGCGCGCCGGCGCTGATTCCGCCGATGGCGCAGGGGTGGGTCAAGGACGTCAGCATCTACCGCAGCGGGTTGTGCGGGGCGCCGCACGTGTACATCCAAGTCGAGGACGATCGGGGGTACGGAAACGTCGAGTATGACCAGCGCGGGAGGCTGGTGAGCGCCGAGGTGCAGTAAAAGCGGCCCTCACCCTGCCCTCTCCCGCAAGCGGGAGAGGGGAAAGAAGTGCGCTACGACGGGAGACGGCGGATGCGTGCGCCGAGGCCGCCGAGCTTCTCTTCGATGTTCTCGTAGCCGCGATCGATGTGATAGATGCGGTCGACGACGGTGTCGCCGTGTGCGACGAGGCCCGCAAGCACGAGCGAGGCCGATGCGCGCAGGTCGGT
The DNA here is from genome assembly GCA_035263065.1 of Rhodanobacteraceae bacterium. GTDB lineage: Bacteria > Pseudomonadota > Gammaproteobacteria > Xanthomonadales > Rhodanobacteraceae > Dokdonella_A. Next base: position 19,644 of record DATFRS010000161.1, on the reverse strand, counting down.
CGCCATCAGCGGCGCGCCCGACATGCTCGCGACGCCGCGCACGATCGCGGCGTTGCCTTCGAGCTGGATGTCGGCGCCGAGGCGCTGCAATTCGAGCGCGTGCATGAAGCGGTTCTCGAACACGGTCTCGGTGATCACGCCGACGCCCTCGGCGACGCAGTTGAGGGCGGTGAACTGCGCCTGCATGTCGGTCGGGAACGCGGGATACGGCGCGGTCGTCACGTTGACGGCCTTCGGCCGCTTGCCGCGCATGTCGAGCTCGATCCAGTCCTCGCCGGTGTTGATGTGCGCGCCGGCGTCCTCGAGCTTGCCGAGCACCGCGTCGAGCGTCTTCGGCCGCGCGCGTTTCGCAGTGATCTTTCCACCCGTGATCGCGCCGGCGACGAGGAACGTGCCGGTCTCGATGCGGTCGGGCAGCACTTCGTAGGTCGTACCGGAGAGGCGCTCGACGCCTTCGATGACGAGCGTCGCGGTGCCGGCGCCTTCGATCTTCGCGCCCATCGCGTTGAGGCAGTTGGCGAGGTCGATGACCTCGGGCTCCTGTGCGGCGTTCTCGATGATCGTCGTGCCCTCGGCGAGCGCGGCGGCCATCATGATGTTCTCGGTGCCGGTGACGGTGACGAGATCGAGGTGGATGTGCGCGCCCCTGAGGCGCTTCGCGCGCGCCTTGATGTAGCCGTTCTCGACCGAGACCTCGGCGCCGAGCGCCTGCAGCCCCTTGAGGTGGAGATCGACCGGGCGCGAGCCGATCGCGCAGCCGCCCGGAAGCGACACGTCGGCTTCGCCGAAGCGCGCGACCAGCGGCCCGAGCACGAGGATCGACGCGCGCATCGTCTTGACGAGGTCGTACGGCGCGAAATAGCGCTTGGCCGGCCGCGGGTCGACGTGGATCTTCATGCGCTCGTCGAGCACGAGCTGCACGCCCATCTGGCCGAGGAGCTCCATCGTCGTCGTGACGTCGTGGAGATGCGGCACGTTGCCGATGGTGACGGGCTCGTCGGCGAGCAGGCACGCGGCCAGGATCGGCAGCACCGCGTTCTTGGCGCCGGAAACCCAGACGTCGCCCGTCAGGGGTTCGCCGCCGTTGATGACGATTTTGGCCATGTGTGAAGAACGTCTGGACGTCGGGAGTAAAGGTGAGGACGCTGATCAGAATCGAAGGTTTGTACAGTCTTTCCCGGCTGTCGGCGCGGCCCTGCTCGCGCCGGACACGCCGCGCCTAAGCGCCCCTGTCCGCTTCCTCGGGCGTCAGGGTGCGCAGCGAAAGCGCATGGATCGCCCCGCCCATCAGCTCGCCGAGCGTCGCATAGACCATGCGGTGCCGCGCCAGCGGCAGCTTTCCGGCGAACGACGGGCTCACGACCAGCGCCTCGAAATGCACGCCATCGGGCCCGCTGACCTCGACCTTCGCGTCGGGCAGGCCCTGCTGGATCAGATGCTGTACCGTCGTCGTGTCCATTTGCTGCGCGTCAGGAGGCGGTTCGGGGACGATCCCGGTGTGAAGATCGCGGCTGCGACGCTGGCGCCGCCCCGTCCGTCAAGAGCGAAACCCTGGGCTAACCGTTACAATGGGGCGGCGAATGGTACTCAAAAACCTGCGGCGCAGAAATCAAGAGTTCGCCGATCTTGCCTATTCGTACCCCTGCCCCGACTTTGCGCTCCCGATGAACGCCCAGATGCAAGCCGCTTCCCTGCCGCTCACGAGTCCGCTCCTCGACGGGGCCAAGCTCGTGCGCAGCGCGCGCGCGGTGATCGCCACCGAGGCGCGCGCGATCGAGGTGCTGCACGACCGCATCGACGGCCGCTTCCTGCGCGCCTGCCAGCTGATGTACGAGTGCGCGGGCCGCGTCGTCGTCTCGGGCATGGGCAAGTCGGGCCATATCGCGCGCAAGATCGCGGCGACGCTCGCTTCGACCGGCACGCCCTCGTTCTTCGTGCATCCCGGCGAAGCGAGTCACGGCGATCTCGGCATGATCACGCAGAAGGACGTCGTGCTCGCGCTGTCGAACTCGGGCGAGACCGACGAACTGCTCACGATCCTGCCGCTGATCAAGCGCCAGGGCATTCCGCTGATCGTGATGAGCGGCAACGGCGAATCCTCGCTCGGGCGGCTCGCCGACGTGCACCTCGATACCAGCGTCCCCGCCGAAGCCTGCCCGCTCGGCCTCGCGCCGACCGCGAGCACGACGGCGACGCTGGTCATGGGCGATGCGCTCGCGATCGCGCTGCTCGAGGCGCGCGGCTTCACCGACGAGGACTTCGCGCGCTCGCATCCGGCCGGAAGCCTCGGCCGCCAGCTGCTGCTCAAGATCAGCGACGTCATGCACTCCGGCGACAAGGTTCCCGCCGTCGGCCCGGACGCCTCGCTGACCGAAGCTCTGGTCGAGATGACGCGCAAGGGCCTCGGCATGACCGCCATCGTCGACGACCAGCACCACCTCCTCGGCGTCTTCACCGACGGCGACCTGCGCCGTGCGGTCGACGACGACGACATCGACCTGCGCGCGACGCCGGTGACGCACCTCATGACCGCGCGCCCGAAGACGATCACGGCCGACAAGCTCGCGATCGAGGCGGCGCGGCTGATGGAAGCGCACAAGATCCACGCGCTGCTCGTCGTCGACGACGGGAACCACGTGGTCGGTGCGCTCAACATTCACGACCTGCTGCGCGCCAGGGTGGTTTGACGCTGCGAGTGAGCGGTGAACGGTGAGCGGTGAGCGGAACGAGCCAAGGTCCGCTACGCTTCGTCCGCTGACCGCTCGCCGCTGACCGTTCACGATGACGTACTCGCACTTCTCCGACCTCCCCACGGACATCCGCGACCGCGCCGCGCGCATCCGGCTCGCCGTCTTCGACGTCGACGGCGTGCTGACCGACGGCCGCCTGATCTACGGCGAGGACATGCACGAGCTGAAGGCGTTTCACGTGCACGACGGCCTCGGCCTGAAGCGCCTCCTCGCCAACGGCGTCGAAGTCGCCGTGATCACGGCGCGCATGAGCATGATCGTCACCGAGCGCATGGCCGAGCTCGGCGTCGCACACGTCTACCAGGGCCAGGACGACAAGCTCGCCTGCTTCGAGCAGCTCCTGCACGCGCTCAAGCTCGATCCGTCCGAAGCGGCCTACACGGGCGACGACCTTCCCGATCTCGCGGTCATGCAGCGCGCGGGCTTCGCGGTCGCGGTCGCCAACGCGCATCCGTGGGTGCGCGAGCGCGCGCACTGGCGCACGCGGCTTGCCGGCGGCGCGGGCGCCGCGCGCGAGGTCTGCGACCTGATCCTCGCGGCGCAGGGCAAGGCCGAAGCCGAGCTCGCCGCGTTCGTGCGATGAGCGATCGCCGTCTCTGGCTCGTCGCGGCGCTGCTCGCGCTCGCGGGCATCGGGCTCAACATCGTGCTCTGGATCACGCGCCAGCGCACCAACGAGCAGACGTTCGCCGGGCCGCCGCGCTCGGACTACACGCTCACCGATTTCACGCTGAACGCGCTCGACGCGCAGGGAAAGCTCTCGTTCCAGACCGTCGGCCCGATGCTGGCGCGGCGCGGCGACGACGGCTCGATCTTCGTGACGACGCCGGACTACGTCATCTACGACGGCAGCGCCCACGAATGGACCGGCAAGTCCGATTCGGCCTGGGTCAACAAGGAAGGCACGATCATGCGGCTCGACGGGCACGTCGAGATGCACCGGCAGCGGGTCGAGGGCGTGCAGCCGGTCGACGTCGTGACGCGCGACCTCACGACCTGGCCCAAGGACAAGAAGATGGAGACGGCGGCGCCGGCAACGATCATCCAACCCGGCTCTATACTGCGCGGCACCGGCATGCGCGGCGATCTCAACACCAAGGAACTGGAGCTCCTCTCCGATGTGCACGCAACGATCGAACCGAAAGCCCAGCGCGATGCGGAGCGCAGGTAGCGCCGTCGTTCTCGCGATGTCGTTCGCGCCGCTCGCGGCGCATGCGCTGTCGAGCGACCGCCAGCAGAACATGCTGATCAACGCCGACTACTCGAAGATCGTGCAGAACAAGGACAACAACGCGCCCGGCATGACCTATCTCACCGGCAACGTGACGATGGATCAGGGCACGACGAAGGCGCGCGGCGACGAGGCGACGATCTACCAGCATCCCGGCGACGCGAAGGACGCGCAGGGCCGCGACATCTCGGGCGACATCGCGCGCGTCGTGCTGATCGGCAAGAAGAAGCAGGCGCACCTGGAGCAGCAGCAGGACTCGGGCGGCCTCTTCTCCGCGGTCAGCGACAAGATCGACTACAACGCCGACACGAGCGTAGCGGTGCTCACCGGCAACGTCGTCGTCGTGCAGCCCGGACGGGGCGAGTTCCGCGGCGCGACCATGACCTACAACACCAACACCGGCGAGATGGAATCGGGCGACAAGAACGGCCCCGGCCAGCGCGTGCAGATGGTCATCGAGCCGAAGAACAAGGCGCCTGCCGCCCAGCCCGCCGAGCCCAAGCCCGCCGCCACCGACCAGCACTGATGCTGAGCGCCACCGGATTGCAGAAAAGCTTCCGCGGCCGTGCGGTCGTGCGAGGCTTCGAGTTCACGCTCGACGAAGGCGAGATCGTGGGCCTGCTCGGCCCGAACGGCGCCGGCAAGACGACCTGCTTCTACATGGTCGTCGGCCTCATCGCGGCCGACGCCGGCACGATCCGCATCGACGAGCGCGACGTCACGGAGCTCCCGATGCACGCCCGCGCGCGGCTCGGCGTCGGCTACCTGCCGCAGGAGCCCTCGGTGTTCCGCCGGCTCTCGGTCGCCGACAACATCCTCGCGATCCTCGAGCTCCGCGACGACCTCGACGGTGCCGGGCGCACGGCGGAGCTCGAATCGCTGCTCGACGACCTGCAGATCGGTCACATCGCCGACCAGCGCGGCGTCAGCCTTTCCGGCGGCGAGCGACGCCGCGTCGAGATCGCGCGCGCGCTCGCCGCGAAGCCGCGCTTCATGCTGCTCGACGAGCCGTTCGCCGGCATCGACCCGATCTCGGTCGTCGACATCCAGCGCATCGTCCGGCAGCTCAAGTCGCGCGGCATCGGCATCCTGATCACGGACCACAACGTGCGCGAGACGCTCGGCATCTGCGAGCGCGCGTACATCATGAGCGAGGGGGCCGTGCTGGCGCAGGGCGCGCCGGCGGAGATCCTCGCCAACGAGCAGGTGCGCGAGGTCTACCTCGGCCGCGAGTTCCGCATGTAAGGCCGGCGGCCGGGTTGCCCGGAGTGTGGCGATCCGCACAGACTCCGCCTGCTTTTCCGTGACGTCAAGCCTGCCCTTGGCACGCCTTTTGGCGCTAGGATGGGTCCCACTTGGGGGGCTTGGCACGATTCGGGCATGAAACCCGCGCTCCAGATACGACTCAACCAGCAGCTCGCGCTGACGCCGCAACTGCAGCAGGCGATTCGCCTCCTGCAGCTTTCGAGCATGGAGCTCGAGCTCGAGCTCAATACCGCGATCGAGTCGAACCCCCTCCTCGAGCTCGAAGCCGACCGCGGCGAGGACGGCGAAGCCGACGGCAGCGAAGCCGAGGGAGCCGAAGCCGACGCCGAGTCGAACGCCGAAACAGCCGAGTCCGCCAGCGACGGCAACGACGACGGCCCGCTCGACCTCGAACTCGAGCGCAGCGACTACCGCGGCACCGCGCTCGACGAGGACGGCCTCGAGCCGCAGGACGCCGAGGTCGAGGACCTTCGCGACCACCTGCTCTGGCAGCTCAACCTGACGCCGATGTCGACGCGCGACCGCGCGATCGCGGCGGCGATCATCGAGGCCGTCGACGACGACGGCTATCTCTCCGAATCCGACGAATCGATCCAGGGCAGCCTCGCCTCGCTGCACGCCGTCACCCTCGAGGAAATCGAGGCCGTGCGCCATCGCGTGCAGCGCTTCGATCCGGTCGGGGTCGCGAGCCGCAACCTTCGCGATTGCCTCGACGTACAGCTCGAGACGCTCGATCCCACGACGCCGGGCCTCGCGCTCGCGCGCACGCTCGTGAACGAGCACCTCGAAGCGCTGGCGCGGCAGGACCGTGCGCGCCTGTGCCAGCGCGTGCATGCGAGCGAAGAGGACTTCGAGACCGCCGTCGCGCTGATCCGCTCGCTGGCGCCGAAGCCCGGCGTCGGCTATTCGAACGCGACCGCCGAATACGTCGCCCCCGACGCATACGCGCGCAAGATCGCCGGGCGCTGGCAGGTCGCGCTCGCGCCGGGCTGCCAGCCGCGGCTCGGCATCAACGAGCACTACGCGAGCCTGATCGCCAAGGCACGCCGCGAGGATGCACACTATCTGCGCGGCCAGCTGCAGGAAGCGCGCTGGCTGATCAAGAGCCTGAAGACGCGCGCGGAGACGATGCTCAAGGTCGCGACATCGATCGTGCGTGCGCAGGAAGCGTTCCTCGAGTTCGGCGCCGAAGCGATGCGCCCGCTCGTGCTGAAGGACGTCGCCGAGGAGATCGGCATGCACGAATCGACGGTGAGCCGCGTCACCACGCGCAAATTCCTGCACACGCCGCGCGGCACGTTCGAGTTCAAGTATTTCTTCTCGAGCGGCGTGTCGACCGTCGACGGCGGCGCGGCGTCCGCGACCGCGATCCAGGCGATGATCAAGAAACTGATCGGCGACGAGCAGCCGGCGCGTCCGATGTCGGACCAGGCGCTCGCCGCGGAGCTCAACCGGCGCGGCATCAGCGTCGCGCGGCGCACCGTCGCGAAATATCGCGAGGCGATGAACATCCCTTCGTCGAACGACCGCAGTCGTCTCGGTTGAGGTGCCGCATGCGAATCCCGCGCGCGATCGCGCGACCGACGCCGTTTCTCCCGACTCAGGAACCGTTCCGCCGTTCGCGGGTCTCATGGTGTGACGCGGCGCTGCGCCGCGTCTCCCGTCACTTCGAGAAGGAGGAAGCCGCCGCCTGATTCTTCGTCGTCCCGGCGTACCGGGACTCCTCGCCGCGTTGTTCGGTTGCCGATCCGATCGGAATTCGAATGCACCGACACGCGCGCTCGAGCCCCAGCTCCGCCCGGGATCCGGCCGCCACCCTGCACTACGCGTCCGGCGCTTTCCGGACGTTCAATACGAGGAGTTGGTCATGCAGATCACCATCAAGGGTCACCAGGTCGACGTCACCCCCGCGTTGCACGACTACGCGACGAGCAAGTTCGAACGGGTCACGCGCCACTTCGACCATCTGCATGAGCTCAACGTCGTGCTTGGCGTTGAGAAGCTGCTGCACAAGGCCGAGGCCACGATGCAGTTTTCCGGCAAGAAGGCCGGCCGCACCCTGCACGCGAACGCGACCGCCGCCGACATGTACGCGGCGATCGACGCGCTCGTCGACAAGATCGACAAGCAGGTGCGCAAGCATAAGGAGAAGCTGACCGACCACCATGCCGACGTGGTGCGGTCGACGCGTTACAGCTGAGCCCGAACCCGTTGCGACGAGGCGGCGGGTCCCCGCGTTCCGCGGGGACGACGCAGGGCGCATGCGAATCCCTAACGCGCCCTTCCCGATTCGCCAGTACCATTAGCCGCCCGCCGCCACCCCGCGACCCGGAGAGCTCCTCCCGCTCATGCCCTTCCTCGACCTCCTGCCGCCCGATCGCGTGCGGACGGACTTCGTCGCGAACGACAAGGCGGCGCTGATCTCGCGCCTCGCCGACCTCCTCGCCGGCCGCGACGACGCGCGCATCGTGCATGCGGCGCTCGAGGCGCGCGAGCAGCTCGGCTCGACCGGCCTCGGTCACGGCGTCGCCATCCCGCACGGGCGCAGCGCCGACGTCTCCGAGGCGCGCGCCGCGTTCGTGCGGCTCGCGCAGCCGATCGACTTCGGCGCCGACGACCGCCAGCCGGTCGATCTCATCGCCGCGCTGATCGTGCCCGAGCACTTCACCGACCAGCACCTGAAGCTCCTCGCCGAGCTTGCGGAGCTTTTCTCCGACACGAAGCTCACGGCGGCGCTGCGCGCCGCTCCCGACGCCGCCACGCTGCGCGACGATCTCAGGAAGGCCCGGGCCGCGCACTGAGCCCGCCGCGACGCGCCCTGACGGCGTCGCTTGGTCACGATCGTTACACTGTGGCAGTCTGGCGCCGGCGGCCGCATGCCGCACGGCGCGATCCCAAGAACCTCGAACATGGAAAGGCTCTCAGCCCGCCAGCTTTTCGATGCCGTCGGCGAGCGCATGGCGCTGCGCTGGGCGGCCGGCATGCGCGGCGAAAACCGCGTGCTGGAGCCGGGCGGCAAGGAGTCGCGCCGCCCCTCGCTGGTCGGCTACCTCAACATCATCTATCCGAACAAGGTGCAGATCATCGGCACCGAGGAGCTCAACTACCTCGACGGCCTCGATTCGCGCCAGCGCTGGGAAACGGTCGAGAAGATCATCGCGTACCAGCCGGTCGCGCTGCTCGTCACGAAGGACCAGACGATTCCCGCGGACCTGCGCCAGGCTGCCGAGGAATCGCAGACGCCGCTCTGGCACAGCCCGAAGCGCGGGCACGAGCTCCTGACCTACCTGCAATACCACCTCGCGCGCTCACTGGCGCGGCAGGTCACGCTGCACGGCGTGCTGATGGAGGTGTACTCGATCGGCGTCCTCATCACCGGCGAGAGCGGCACCGGCAAGAGCGAGCTCGCGCTCGAGCTCATCACGCGCGGCCATCGCCTCGTCGCCGACGACGCGCCCGAGTTCACGCTGATCGCGCCGGACGTCATCGACGGCAACTGTCCCGAGATGCTGCGCGACCTGCTCGAAGTGCGCGGCCTCGGTGTGCTGAACGTGCGCGAGATGTTCGGCCAGACGGCCGTCAAGCCGTCGAAATACCTGCGCCTCATCGTGCACCTGAAGCCGCAGAAGCTCGACGCGCCCGGCGGGGACGGCATGGCGCGCCTCACGGGCGACGTCGGCTATCGCGAGGTGCTCGACGTGCAGATCCCGTGCATCACGATCCCGGTCGCGCCCGGCCGCAACATCGCGGTGCTTGCGGAAGCGGCCGTGCGCAGCCATATGCTGAAGAGCAAGGGCTTCGATCCCGCGCAGACCTTCATCGACCGCCAGGCGCACCAGCTGCGCCGCCTGCCCCCATGGTAGACACCGAGACCAGCCCGAGCGGAACGAGCACCGGCGCCGCGACGCCGGCGGAGCTCATCATCGTCAGCGGCCTTTCCGGCTCCGGAAAGACCGTTGCGCTGCGCACGCTCGAGGACCTCGGCTACTACTGCGTGGACAACCTGCCGGCCGCGCTGATGCCGGCTTTCGTGCAGGCGATCTCGCAGGGCGGCGCCGGGCTGCACCACAAGCTCGCGGTCGGCGTCGACGTGCGCAATCGCGCCGAGAACCTGAACCGCCTGCCGGCGATCCTCGCCGAGCTCGCGCAGTCCGAGATCGCGTACCGGCTCGTGTTCCTCGACACGCGCGACGACGTCCTGATCAAGCGCTATTCGGAAACGCGCCGCCGCCATCCGCTGTCGACCGAAGGCCTCGGCCTCGCCGAGGCGATCGCGACCGAGCGCCGCCTGCTGCGACCGATGGTGTCGATCGCCGATCGCGTCGTCGATACCAGCGATCTCAACGTGCACCAGCTGCGCCGGCTGATCATCACCGAGATGGGCCTCGCCGCCGGCGGCCTCACGCTCCTCTTCGAATCGTTCGCGTACCGCCGCGGCGTGCCGACCGACGCCGACTTCGTGTTCGACGCGCGCTGCCTGCCGAACCCGCACTGGGAAACGCGTCTTCGCCCGCTGTCGGGCAAGGACGCGCCGGTGCGCGAATGGCTCGAGTCGAAGCCCGACGTCACCGCGTTCCGCGACGACCTCACGCGCTTCCTCGACACCTGGCTGCCGCGCTTCGAAGCCGAAGGCCGCAGCTATGTCACGATCTGCATCGGCTGCACCGGCGGCCGGCACCGCTCGGTCTATCTCGCCGAGCAGCTCGCCGATCATTTCCGGCAGACGCACCGGCAGGTGCTGAGCTATCACCGGGAGCTGGAGTGACATGAGCGTCGGCGTCCTTCTCCTCACGCACGAATCGATGGGCGCCGCGCTCGTCTCGGCGGCGAAGCACGTGCTCGGCCGCCTGCCGCTGCCGGTCGAAGTGCAGGAGATCGCGGCGAACGCCGATCCCGACGAGATGCTGAAGACAGCCGCCGCGCGCGCGCGCGATCTCGACGGCGGCGACGGCGTGCTGGTGCTCTCCGATCTCTACGGCGCGACGCCGTGCAACGTCGCCAACCGCCTGCCGAAGCTCGGCGTGCGCATGCACTGCGTGTCGGGCCTGAACCTCCCGATGCTGCTGCGCGTACTGAACTACCCGGAACAATCGCTCGACGATCTCGCGCAAACGGCGGCGACCGGCGGGCGCGGAGGCATTTTCGTCGATACGCCGTAACACACGCATTCCCACACGACAGCAGGACCGCATGCTCGAAAAGGACATCACGATCACCAACCGGCTCGGACTGCATGCACGCGCCTCGGCCAAGCTCGTGCAGGCGCTGCACGGATTCCAGTCCTCGACGGTGATCGCCTACCGCGGCAAGGAAGTCAACGCGAAAAGCATCATGGGGGTGATGATGCTGGCCGCCGGGCTCGGCGCCGAGATCCGCCTTCGCGCGGACGGACCCGACGAGGTCGCGGCGATGGCGGCGATGGTCGACCTCTTCGAGCGCAAGTTCGACGAAGGTCAGTAGCACGAATGGCTCCCGGCGGGACCGGGAACGGGTTGAGGCAAGGCTAGCGACGTGCGATTCACACTCACCGGCAATGGCGCAGCGCGTGGAATGGCCCTGGGTCGCGCGCGCCTCGAGCAGCCGAGCCGCTACCTCATCGACGAGCGGCCGCTGGCCGCTGCCGACGTCGAATCCGAGCTCGCGCGCCTCAACCGCGCGATCGCGATGGCGCGCGCCGAGCTCGCGGCGCTCCGCGAGAAGCTGCACGGCATGCTCGCCAGCGAAGTCGGCGACTTCATCGATGCGCACAGCCTGATCCTCGCCGACCGCGAGCTCAACGCCGGCCTGTCCGACCTCGTGCGCGTCGGCCGCTACCGCGCGAGCGCCGCGCTCAAGATGCAGCGCGACCGCCTCGTCGCCGTGTTCGAGGCGATGGACGATCCGTACCTGCGCAGCCGCAAGGAAGACATCGACCACGTCATCGGCCGCGTGCAGGCCGCGCTCGCGCGCGAATCGAGCGCCGAGGAGCGCAAGCTCGCCGCGCGCGTCGGCGAGATCCTCGTCAGCGACACCGTCGCGCCTTCCGAGCTCGTGCCGCTCGCCGAGCATGGCGTGCTCGGCGTCGTGCTGACGTCGGGCAGCCCTCTGTCGCACTCGGCGATCCTCGCGCGGTCCCTGCGCCTGCCGATGATCGTCGCCGCGCACGAGGCGCTTTCGCACGTGCAGGACGACGACCTGGTCCTGATCGACGGCGAGCACGGCGAGGTCATCGTCCATCCGACCGCACAGGACATCGCGCGCTACCGCGCGTGGCAGCGCGACGTCGTGCAGCGCGGCAAGCGCCTCGCGCTGCTGCGCGACGCCGACACGAAGACGCGCGACGGCGTGCCGATCCAGCTCTTCGCCAACGCCGAGCTCCCCGCCGACATCGCGCAGGCGCGCGCGTGCGGCGCCGCCGGCGTCGGGCTCTATCGCACCGAATTCCTGTTCCTGCAGCGCAGGGAGCTGCCCGGCGAGGAGGAGCAGTTCCTCGCCTACCGCGACGTCGTGCTCGGCATGGGCGGCATGCCGGTGACGATCCGCACGCTCGATCTCGGCGCCGACAAGGCCGACGCGAGCGGCCTCGTGCTCGACGACGAGGACAATCCGGCGCTCGGCGTGCGCGGCGTCCGGCTTTCGCTGCGCCGGCCGCAGCTCATGATCATGCAGCTGCGCGCGATCCTGCGCGCGTCGAGCTACGGCCCGGTGCGCGTCCTCGTGCCGATGGTCGCGAGCGCCGAGGAGATGGCCGCCGTGCGCCATCTCATGAACGAATGTGCGCGCGACCTTCGCACGGCCGGCTACGAGATCGCCGACCACATGGAACTCGGCGCGATGATCGAAGTGCCGGCGGCGGCGATCGCGCTGCCCGGGATGATCAAGAAGCTCGACTTCGTCGCGATCGGCACCAACGATCTCGTGCAGTACACGCTCGCGGTCGACCGCAACAACGACCATCTCGCGAACCTCTACGATCCGCTGCACCCGGCCGTGCTGAAGCTGCTCTGGCACACGATCCTGACCGCGAAGCGCGCCGGCAAGCACGTCTCGCTCTGCGGCGAGATGGCCGGCGACACGCACTACACCGCGCTCCTCCTCGCGCTCGGGCTCACCGAATTCTCGATGCATCCAGGACTGCTCCTCGAAGTGCGCGAGGCCGTCAACGGCTTCGATCGCTCGCGCCTCCTCGGCCAGGCGAAGGACCTCCTCCGCGCGACGACGCGCGAAGGCATCCTGCACGTGCTCGAGCGCATGAAGGCCTGTTCCGCCGCGTCCGGCGCGCCGCTCGCCGCACCCGCATAGAACGCGCCGGTTCCGTCTGCGATACTTCGCACGGGAACCCGGCGCGCGTCCTGCGTTCGAAGCATGCCGCCGCCGCGACCGAAGCCACGAACGTCACCATGAGCGCAACCGCCGATCTTTCCCTGCTGTCCGGGCACGTCATCGCGCAGGCCGATCGCTACGCGGAGAACTTCGCGCGCCGCGAGCCGTTCCGGCACGTCGTCATCGACGATTTCTTCGCGCCGGACTACGCCGCCGCGCTGCTCGACCAGTTTCCGCCGTTCGAGCGCGGCAACGCGCGCAACGAGAACGGAGAGCTCGGCAACAAGTCGACCCACGAGCGCATCCGCGGCCTCGGCACCGCGTACGCATCGCTCGACGATCTCGTGCGCTCGCCCGCGCTGCTCGACCTCGTCGGCCGGCTGACCGGCATTCCCGATCTGCTCTACGATCCCTGGTACTTCGGCGGCGGCACGCACGAGAACCGCGACGGCCAGGACCTCGATCCGCACGTCGACTTCAACCGCCACCCGGTCGAGAGCTGGCATCGCCGCCTGAACCTCATCGTGTATCTCAACCGCGAATGGCAGGACACGTGGGGCGGTTCGCTCGAGCTCCATTCCGACCCGCGCGCGCCGGACGACCGCATCACGCTGATCACGCCGCTCTACAACCGCTGCGTGATCTTCGAGACGACCGAGACGAGCTGGCACGGCTTCGGCCGCATCGGGCGCAACGGCGGCGGGAACCTGTCGCGCAAGTCGATCGCGCTCTACTTCTATACGCGCGAGCGTCCGGCCGAGGAGCTCGCCGAGACGCACTCGACGATCTACGTCGATCGCCCGCTGCCGGAGCGCTTCCGGGCCGGCATGACGCTCGGCGCCGACGACGTGCAGGAGCTGCGCATCCTGATGGCGCGGCGCGACCAGCACAATCAGCGGCTCTATCGCGAGATCACCGAGCTCACGGGCCAGCTCGAGCGCTCGAAGGCGGCGCTCAACGCCGGACGCCTCGGCCGCCTGCGCTACTTCGCACGGCGCATCCTCGCGCAGCTTCAGCGCTGAGCTTCGCCCCCGGGCGGCATCGGCTCGGCGAAGCCGAGCGCGTGGATGATGTAGCCGAGCTGACGATCGTCGCGCGAGTCGTAGAGATTGTCGCCGGTCAGGCGCGCGGCGACGATCGATTCGCTCTTCAGCGGGCAATTACGCACCGGGAACCACCAGCGCTCGCGCCGATTCTCGTCCTGCCGGAACGTGCCGAGCCTGCACCCGTCGAGCCACACGGTGATGCCGATCGGGCGCCGCCATATGTAACCCTTGAGCGGCGGGATGTAGACGTCGACGGCGAATTCCGCTTCGCCGCGATAGCGCAGCAGCGTCTCCGAATCCGCCATCGCCCAGCGCCAGCCGTCGCCCTCGCGATTCTGGAAGCCGAAGAGATACGGATATTCGCCGTCGTGGAAATTCACGTAGCCCTTGACGGCGGCGGCGTCGACGGCGACGCCCTCGAACGGATTCCGTGGCGTCTTCGCGTCGATCTCGACGAGGCGCAGCGTCGGCGTGCTCGCGAGATCGCGGTGCGCGTAGCGATCGATCCAGTAGGTGCCGGCGCCCATCGCGAGCGCCTGCATGTCGAGCGCGAGGTACGCGGGCGACGAGGCGGCGAGATCCGCCGGCGCCTGGTCGGCGATGTCGTCGAAGCGGCGCCCTGAATAGAGCGCGAGTACCGGCGCGGAGTACCAGCCCGCCGCGAAGATCGTCTCGTCGGCCGGCACACGCGCCACGGCGGCAAGATCCTCGCGCAGCGTGTCGGTGCCGCCGAATTGCTCCGCGTCGCTACCCGCGAGCGTCCCCGCCACGAGCGGCACCTGCAGTGCGACGAGTGCGACGCAGGCGGCGAGCGCCAGCTTCGATTTCGATGCCCGGGCGCGCGCCATCCACGCCGCCGCCAGCAGCGCGACCAGCAGCACTTCCAGCACCAGCACGCCGTTGAAGATGCGCCGATACCACGCCTTCGCGGTCGGCGTGAAGCCGAGCCACCACGCGAAGTAGATGGCCGCAAAGACGGCCAGCGCGAGCAGCGCCGCGCGCGCGTTCGCGCCGGATACCCAGCGCCGGCCGAGCATCGCGAGCGCGATCGGGCCCGCGATCCAGAACGGTAGCAGCGCCAGCGGAATGCCCGTGTTCGCGGCAAGCACGTGCGCGTGCACGACGACCTTCGAGCCGACACCGTGCGTGTCCTTGAAGCCGGCGGTCGTGCCGGCCTGCATGTGGATCGCATGCACCTCGTCGCTGACCCACGTGCGCCAGCGCGCGAGGTCGCCGAGCGCGGCGACGTGCGCGAGCTCGTAGGCCAGCGCGGGCAGGACGACACCGGCCGCGAGCGCGGCGATCGCGCCGATCGCGAAGCGAGCGCGCGAGCCGCGGCAGGCGGCGATCCGCGACAGCAGGAGCGGCACCAGTGCAACGAGCCCGATCGCGAGCACGGTCTTCGTCAGCACCGCGATCCCGGCGAGCACGCCTGCAGCGAACAGGCGCCCGAAGCCCGACGTTCGATCGCCGTCGACCGAGAGCACCAGCACGGCAGCGAGCCACCACGCGAGCGCCGGCACTTCGCCGTAGCCGTTCATCGCGATCTCGCGAAGACCGGGAATCCACAAGCACAGCGCGACCGCCGCGAGCCCCCACTGCCACGATGCATGGCGCCGCAAAAGCGCGAGCACGACGATCGCGAGCGCCGCGACGTACAGGAGGTTCGTCAGCTGCGCCTGCCACACGCCGACGCCGAACGCGCCGAAGATCGCCGCCGCGGGCAGGATGAACGGCGCACGCGACTGGATTTCGTGGGAGAACCCGCTGCGCCCGGCGTACATGCGCTCGTAGCCCTGGCCTTCGGCCAGCGATCGCGCCACTTCGAGATTCATCGCGCCGTCGAAGCTGACCTGCTTCGTCGCGCTCCATACCGCGAGCCGCACGAAGCCCGCGAGACACGCGACCGCCAGCACGAGCACGATCGCCGCAGACCGCCACGACGCAACCGCCACCCGGCTCACGATGCGTGTTTCCGATCCCCGGACTGAAATAGCGCACCCCGCGCGGTCGGCCCCGGCGGCATCCTACCCCAGCGGATGTGCCGCACCGAGGCCCGCCGCCTCGGAATGGCCGTGCTTTCGCGGCTCTTTACATGGGCGTCGCGGCCACGGTGGCGCGCGGGACCGGCGTGGCAGACTACGAGTCCTCCCTGTCGCCGCCTTGCCCGCATGCTCGCCGAGAAATGGTTCGGAGTTCCGTGTCGCGCCTGCGGTCGCCGTGCGCGCCTGCGCACGCTCGGCGACGTCGCGCCGACCCATCCGGGTCCGTTCCACGTCGACCGGTTCGCGCTGATCCACTGCCCGCGCTGCGACGTCGTCTACCTCGATCCGGCGCCGACGGCCGAGGACCTTCGCCGCCTTTACCAGGAATCGACGCAGTTCGACGACCCGCTTTACGACGACCCGGTGCGCGTCTCGCAGATCCTCGCCTATTTCGACAACGCGATCCGCCGCCTGCGCCTCCTGCCGCGGCGCGGCGGCCGCGTGCTCGAAGTCGGCGCCGGCCTCGCCTGGATGTCGCGCGCGTGCAAGTCGCTGCGTCCCGAGGTCGTCACCGTCGCGCAGGACGTCAGCGCCGAAGCCGCCGCGCGCTGCGACGGGGTCGACCGCTACCATGTCGGCCCGCTCGCGACGCTCGACGAGCGCGCGCCGTTCGACCTCGCGTCGATGACGCACGTCATCGAGCACCTCGTCGAGCCCGCGGCGATGCTCGGTGAAATCGCCGCGCGGCTCGCGCCGGGCGGCAGGCTCTTCGTCACCGCGCCGTACCGGCCGACCGGCTGGCGTGCGCGCGCCGGCATCGCGGGCTGGCAGGACTATTCGTACCTGCATGTGCCGGCGCACGTGACCTATTTCTCGCGTTCCTGGTTCGAGCGCATGGCTCCGCAGCACCGCTTGCGCGCGGAGCACTGGAACGCGCGCCACGAAGACGGCCAGGCGTTCGAGCTCGTCCTGAAGCGCTACTGACGGCCGCGCCCGCTGCTTCGCGGCGCGACTCGCAGGCATAATCGCGCGCGCCCCGACCGAGAGCCGCGCAATGGCCGAAGCGACCCGCCGCGACAAGACTGCCCGCCAGCTGCGCCTCCTCGCCGAGGCGATCGGCTCGGGCCGGCTCGGCGCGGTCAAGCGGCTCGTCAACACGCTCTCGCCGGCCGAGATCGGCAACCTGCTCGAATCGCTGCCGCCGGACCGGCGTGCGGTCGTCTGGGGCCTCACCGATCCCGAGGACGACGGCGAGATCCTCGTCCACGTCGGCGAGGACGTGCGCGAGGACCTGCTCCGCGCGATGGACCCGGACGAAATCGTCGCCGCCGCCGAGACGCTCGACATCGACGATCTCGCCGAGCTCATGGGCGACCTGCCGGACACGGTCGCCGACGAAGTCCTGAAGTCGATGGAGCGCGAGGACCGCGAGCGCCTCGAGCACATGCTGACCTACGAGGAGGACACGGCGGGCCGCCTCCTCAATCCCGACCTCGTCACGGTGCGCGCCGACGTCACGGTCGACGTCGTGCTGCGCTACCTGCGCCAGCGCGGCGAGCTGCCGGAGCAGTCGCATCATCTCTACGTCGTCAACCGGCGCCGGCAGTACCAGGGCCGCATCCCGTTCGCGCAGCTGCTGATCACCGATCCCGCGACGCCGGTGAACCAGCTGATGGACATCGAGCAGCCGGCGATCGACGCGCACACGCCGGTCGCCGAGGTCGCGCAGCAGTTCGCCGACCACGACTGGGTGTCGGCGCCGGTCGTCGACTCGAACAACGTGCTGCTCGGCCGCATCACCGTCGACGACGTCATCGACATCATCCGCGAGCAGGCCGAGCACCGCGCGATGAGCGCGGCCGGTCTCGACGAGGACGAGGACCTCTTCTCGCCGGTCGCCCGCGCGGCGCGGCGGCGCGCGATCTGGCTCGGCATCAATCTCCTGACCGCGTTCCTCGCCTCGTGGGTCATCGGCAACTTCGAGAACGTCATTGCGCAGGTCGTCGCGGTCGCCGTGCTGATGCCGATCGTCGCGAGCATGGGCGGGATTGCCGGGACTCAGGTCTTGACGTTGATGGTGCGTGCACTCGCGCTCGGCCAGGTCGGCTACTCGAATTCGCTGCCGCTGCTGCGCAAGGAAATCCTCGTCGCGGTCTCGAACGGCATCCTCTGGGCACTCGTCGTGGGCGGCACGGCATTCGCGGTCTACCGCAACACGTGGCTTGCGGTTGCGTTCGGCGCCGCGATGATCATCAACCTCCTCGCTGCCGCGCTCGCAGGCGTCGCGATTCCGCTGGTGCTGCGGCGCATGTCGATCGACCCGGCCCTTGCCGGCGGGGTGATCCTGACCACGGTGACGGATTGCTGCGGGTTCGCGTCGTTTCTGGGGTTGTCGACGCTGCTGTTGTTGCATTGACAGCGATTCTGTAGCCCTCCGGACTTCCTTGTGCGATGATATGCATGTTATGCATATCGGATGCGATTCGAATGGGACGCAGCCAAGGCCGGGTACAACCTTGCGAAGCACGGCGTCGCGTTCGAGGAGGCGCTCACTTGCTTCTTCGACTCGAAACAGATCGCTTTCTATGACCCGGACCATAGCGAGGATGAGGATCGCGAGCTCCTCATCGGGCATTCGAGTCAGGGCCGCTTGTTGATCGTCTGCTACACCTTGCGCGGCCGGATTGCCCGACTCATCTCCGCTCGCAAGCCCACGCGCCGGGAGGCAAGAGCCTATGCGCAAGGAATATGACCTGAAAACGCTTTCGGTGAAGCGTCGCGGCCTGCCCCGCGGCGTGCGCAGCAGCGACCTCGATCGGGCGAAAATCCGCATCACGATCGCGCTCGACAGCGACGTCATCGATTTCTTCAAGCAGTCCGCGACCCGACGAGGCGCGCTGCCGTACCAGACGCAGATCAATCAGGCCCTGCGCGAGGCCATGGAGCAGTCGTCGGCCGATCGGCTGAAATCGGCGCTGCTCAAGGACAAGGCATTCATCCGCTCGCTGGCTCGAGCGATCGCCCGCGACTGAGGGCTTAACGCCGCTGCTCCGCGAGCGTCAGCGCGACCTTGTCGCGCAGGTAGACGGGAAGCACCTTATCGGCCGCGACACCCTCGCCCGCCGCCGCGATCGTCGCCGCGAGGCGCGCGATGTCCGCGGCTTGCGGATAGCGATCGCCTTCGGCCCAGCGCGGCGGGTACGGAAGAATCGCTGTAAGTGCATCGCGATAGCTCGACCACCCCGTGCCGATGATGTTGAGAGCGGACGCGTCGGGCAGCGTGAGCGCATCCGCGCGGCCGACGGTTTCCTCTCCGACGAGCTCGGCGCGTCCGTCCACCCGACGAAACAGCCCCGCGTAGACCTCGCCCATGCGCGCATCGATCACGGCGAGCACGTCGGCGCCGTTGTCGGGCGCCTGCATCGCGAGCGCGGCGAGCGAGGACACGGGCACGACCGGAATGCCGAGCGCAAGCGCCATGCCCTGCGCCGCCGAGATCGCGAGCCGCACGCCCGTGAACGCACCCGGACCGCGGCCGACGGCGATCGCGTCGAGCGCACGGCGATCGATGCCGGCTTCGGCGAGCACGTCCTCGCACATCGGGAGCAGCAACTCGGCGTGCCGGCGCGGCGCGATCTCGCTGCGCTCGACGAGGCGGTCGCCTGCGAGCAAGGCGACGGAGCAGGCTTCGGTCGCGGTTTCGATCGCGAGGAGGTTCATGGGCGCGATTCTAGCCGACGCTTACGGGAGCTCCCTGCCCGAGTGCGGGTCGATCGAGTACGGGTAGGTCGCGTCGAGGAATCCCGGCTGCCCACGCACGCGCTCGATCCATGCCAGGACGTTTGCGACGTCTGCCAGCGGGAGATTCGCTTCGGCGGCGCGGCTCACGTACGCAAACAGCGAGATGTCGGCGATCGTATACGTTTCGCCCGTGATGAAGGGCCGCGCCGCAAGCTCGCCATCGAGAATCCGAAGCGCTTTCAGCGATCCGGCCCGCCGCGACTCGACCAGCTCCGGCGCCCGCCGCGCCGCCTTGCCGGTCATGACCCAGTGCCGCAGCGCCCA
>DATFRS010000160.1:0-10033 GCA_035263065.1 Rhodanobacteraceae bacterium | reverse complement strand
GACGTGTCGCCGAGCGGCAGCCCGAGCACGGCGCGCAGGTGATTCTCGAACTGGCTGCAGACGGCGCCTTCGATCGTCCAGTGCCCGGAGTTGTGCACGCGCGGCGCGATCTCGTTGCCGAGCAGCTGGCCGTCGCGATCGAAGAGCTCCAACGCGAACGTGCCGACGTAATCGACGCGCTCGGCGAGCGCGCGTGCATGCGCGACGGCGCGGCGTTCGAGTTCGGCGCTGTCCGGCGCCGGCGCGAGGCTCGCGGCGAGGATGCCGCCCGCGTGCCAGTTCTGCGTCAGCGGATAGTGGCGGAACTCGCCGCTGCGCGAGCGCACGGCGATGACCGAAACCTCGCGCCGGAATTTCACGAACGCTTCGAGGATCAGCGGCGCATTGCCGAGCGCGGCCCACGCCGCATCGGCGTCGGCCGGCGTGCGCAGCACGGACTGGCCCTTGCCGTCGTAGCCGAGGCGGCGCGCCTTCAGGACGGCCGGAAGCCCTATTGCTTCGATCGCTCGCGCGAGATCCTCGCGGCTGTCGACCGCGGCGAACGCCGGCGTGTCGAGGCCGATCTCGCGAAAGAGGTTCTTCTCGGCCAGCCGATCCTGCGCGAGCGCGAGCGCGCGCGGATTCGGGAACACGTGCGTGTGCTCGGTCAGCCAGTGCGCCGTCTCGGCCGGCACGTTCTCGAAGTCGAACGTCGCGACGTCGACGCGCCTGGCGAACTCGGCGAGCGCGTCGAAATCGCGCCAGTCGGCGCGCAGCAGCGGCGCGACCTGGCCCGCGCACGCGTCGACCGCGCTGTCGACGACGAGGAAGCGCTGCCCGAGCGGCGCGCCCGCGATCGCGAGCATGCGCGCGAGCTGGCCGCCGCCCAGAATACCGATCGTCGTCATGCGCTGGCGCGCTCCACGATTGCCGCAATGCTCATTGATGGAACCCGCTCGGCACCCACTCCCCCTCTCCCGCTTGCGGGAGAGGGCACGGGGTGAGGGCACGCTCGCGAAAAGCCTCCCTCATCCGCCTCCGGCACCTTCTCCCGCGAGCTGGAGAATGAAAAGCTGCGCCTTCGACGCATGGCGTCGGCATCAGAAACATGCGAAATCATCAGGCGACGCGCGGGTCGGGGTGCTGAAGCACCGCCGCCGACTGCGCGGCCCGGTACTTGTCGAGCTTCGACGCGACGCCGGCATCGCCGCCCGCCAGGATAGACGCCGCAAACAACGCCGCGTTGACGGCGCCGGCCTTGCCGATCGCGAACGTCGCGACCGGCACGCCGGCCGGCATCTGCACGATCGAGAGCAGCGAGTCCATGCCGTTCAACGCGTGCGACTGCACCGGCACGCCGAGCACCGGCACGCGCGTCTTCGCGGCGAGCATCCCGGGCAGGTGCGCCGCGCCGCCGGCGCCGGCGATGATCGCGGCGAGGCCGCGCTCGACTGCGGCCTGCGCGTACTCGAACAGGAGATCCGGCGTGCGATGCGCCGAGACGACGCGCACCTCGTGCGCGATGCCGAGCTCGACGAGCGTCGTCGCGGCGTGCTGCAGCGTGTCCCAGTCCGAGCGGGACCCCATCACGACACCGACGCGCGGACGTTCTTGGGCGGGCTCGCTCATGGAGGGTTCGCGGCAAAACCGGTATTGTACGCGCAAAGCCGGGCTCGACCGCCGATGGACGGCATCCCGGCCACCTACGCCATGATCGACCGCCGCCTCCTCGACATCCTCTGCTGCCCCGCCACCCGCGTGCCGGTCCGCCCGCTCTCGGCTGCCGAGCTCGAGGCGTTGAACCGGGCGATCGGCGAAGGCTCGGTGCGTACCGAAGCGGGTTCGACCCTCAAGACAGCGGCTGCCGGGGGGCTCATCACCCGGGACGGCCGCACGATCTACCGGATCGAGGACGACATCCCGGTGATGCTGGCCGACGAGGGCGTCGCCACCGCCCAGATCGGGGGCTTTCCGAAGCCCTGACCCGCCCGCCGGCCTGCCGGTCGGGCCGCCCGTCGCGCCGAACGGGCCTTCCGTGACCAAAATCACATCGCCTTAACGAATCTCTTCTATGATTCTGCGACGAGGTTCAGCGTCTCGTTGAGCGAGAGCGCAGCGAGGATTGCAGCCGGATGACCGCCCCGACCAAGGAAACACCCAAAGTCGTCGACCTCACGCAGCGGCAGCCGCTTGTCGGAGGCGATCGGCTGGGCGAGCTCCTGAAGCTCGTGCGCGGCATTTCCCAGAAGCGCATCAACGGGCTCGTCTCGACGCTGTTCGAGAACGTCGACGACGCGCTGTTCGATCTCGCCGAGCGCGCCGGCAGCAACGCGGTCCAGACCGAATACTTCGACGGCATGCGCGAGGTGCGCAAGAAACGCCAGCTCGTCGAGCGCGTGTTCCAGGAACAGGCGGCGAAGTACTTCACCGAGTTCGCCGAGGGCAAGCTGAAGGCGGTCAGGCCGGATGTCGCGCCGCAGGCGAGCGGCGGGCTCTCGCTCGTCGACGACACCGAGCTCGAGGAATCGCTCGCCGTGTCGAGCATGGTCGCGAAGGCCGAGAACCGCCTGCAGCGCTCGCTCTACCAGATCAACCAGCGGCTTGGCGTCATCATCGGCGGCGGCAAGGTCGAGGACGCGAACAATCCGATCGGCCCCGCCGTGCTGGGGCAGGCGTTCCGCTTCGCCGTGCGCGAGTTCCAGGTCAACGTCCAGGTCAAGCTGATCGTCTACAAGCTGTTCGACCGCTACGTCATGGCTAGCCTCGAGCCGCTGTACGAAGAGGTCAACATCGAACTGATCCGCGCCGGCGTACTGCCGCAGATCCGCCATGTGTTGCCGCAGGGCAGCCGGCCGATCCCGCCGCCCGCGGGTGCGCACGGGGCCCTGTCGGGCGTTCCGGGCGCGCCGGCGATTCCGGGCGCGCCGACGGGCTCGCCGTACTACGACGCCGCCGCCGCCGAGCTCCACGCGGAGCTCTACAACACGGTGCGTAACCTTCTCGCGAGCCGCCACGGCGGCCGCATCGGCGGCGGCGACTACGCGCCGGGCACGCCGGGCCTGTCGCCGACGGAGCTCCTCAGCGCGCTGACGATCCTCCAGAGCCAGTCGATGGGCATGCATCCGCGCATGGACGTCGACGCCGTCACCGCGCTCAAGCACGAGCTGCTCGACCAGGTCACCAAGCTTTCCGGCGAGAAGCCGCACCACGTCTCGTCGGCCGACGAGGACACGATCGATCTCGTCGGCATGCTGTTCGAGTTCATCCTGCAGGACCGCAACCTGCCGGCGCAGATCCAGGCGCTGCTCGGGCGGCTGCAGATTCCGTATCTCAAGGTCGCGATCCTCGACAAGCACCTGTTCGCGCAGAAGACGCATCCGGCGCGCCGGCTGCTCGACGCGCTCGCCGACGCCGGCAAGAGCTGGTCCGAGGAATCGGACAAGGACCGCCGCCTGCACGATCGCGTGCGCCAGGTCGTCGAGGCGATCCTCAGCGATTTCGACGACGACGTCGCGATCTTCGAGCGCGAGCTCGCGAACTTCGCGACGTTCATGGAGCAGTACCACAAGCGCGCCGAGCTCGCCGAGCAGCGCGCCGCCGAGGCGACGCGCGGCCGCGAGAAGCTCCAGGATGCGCGCCGCACCGCCGCGCGCGAGATCCTCGCGCGCATCGAGGAACGCAATCTCCCGCCGGTCGTACATGCCGTGCTGTCGCGGCCGTGGGCGAACTATCTCGTGCTGACGCTGCTGCGCCAGGGCGAGAATTCCGACGAGTGGAAGAGCGCGCTGCGCTTCGCCGACGAGTTCGTGTGGAGCGCGCTGCCGAAGACGACCGATCTCGAGCGCACGCGCCTGCGCGCGCTGCTGCCGCAGCTCGAAAAGGCGCTGCGCCATGGCCTCGCGACCGTCGCGTACCACGACAACGACGTCAAGCAGCTGATGCAGGAGCTCTCGCAGTTCTACCAGCGCCTGCTCGACGGCGAGAAGGTCGAGGTCAAGACGGCGAAGGAAGTCATCGCCGCGACCGCCGCGGTCGCGCCGCATGCGGCGCCGACGTCGACGCTGGTGCCGACCGAGCACGCCGCGACCGCCGCCGAAGCCGCCGCGCCGGCGACGCAGAGCCCGGTCGAGGAGATCGTGCTCAACTCGAATCCGTCCGAGCCCGTGCCCGAGGAAAGCTACGCCGAGGACGACGAGTTCCTGAAGACGGCGCGCGAGATCAAGGTCGGCACGTGGCTCGAGTTCGCCGACGAAGAGGGCAACCGCGAGCGCGCCAAGCTCTCGTGGATCAGCCCGATCAGCCACAAATACCTCTTCGTCAACCGGCGCGGTCTCAAGGTCTGCGACAAGACCGTGTTCGCGCTGGCTGCCGAGCTCCGCCGCGGCTCGACCCTCGTGCTCGAGGAAGTGCCGCTGTTCGACCGTGCGCTCGACGCGATCGTCGCGCGCCTGCGCAGCGCGCAGCAGACCGGCCCCGACGCCGCAGCGAAACCCGCGGCCACCTAAGCCCGACCCGCAGGACTTCCCGATGCACGCGACTCTTGCCGTATCCTCGGCGGCCCCGTCGCCGCCGCTGACCCGCCCGATGACGCCGTCCCGTCACCCGATCGCGTTGCCGCCGCAACCGGCCATCGAGCGCGACGTGAAGCGTGCGCTCGACGAGGACATCGGCGCGGGCGACGTCACCGCCGATCTCCTGCCGCCGAACGCCCATGCCCGCGCACGCGTCGTCACGCGCGAAGCCGCGGTGCTGTGCGGACGCGCGTGGTTCGACGCATGCTTCCGCGCGCTCTCCCCCGACGTGCGCATCGAGTGGCTCGAAGAGGAAGGCGCGCACATCGTGCCGGGCGCGAAGCTCTGCCGCGTCGAGGGACCGGCGCGCGCGCTGGTTACCGGCGAGCGCACGGCGCTCAACTTCCTGCAGACCTTGTCCGGCACCGCGACCGCGACGGCGACGTTCGCCGATGCGATCCGCGGCACGCGCACGACGATCCTCGACACGCGCAAGACGCTGCCCGGCCTGCGCCTCGCGCAGAAATACGCGGTGCGCGTCGGCGGCGGCGAGAACCACCGCATGGGGCTCCACGACGCCGTGCTGATCAAGGAGAACCACATCGCGACCGCGGGCTCGATCTCGGCCGCGATCGCGCGCGCCCGCGCGCTGCATCCGGGCGTGATGGTCGAGACCGAGGTCGAGAATTTCACCGAGCTGCGCGAAGCGCTCGCGGCCGGCGCCGACCGCATCATGCTCGACGAGTTCGAGCTGCACGAGCTCGGCCAGGCCGTCGCCGAAGTCGACGGCCGCGTGCCGCTCGAGGTCTCGGGCTCGGTGAGCATCGATCGGGTGCGCGCGATCGCCGAGACCGGCGTCGACTACGTGTCGATCGGCGCGCTGACCAAGCACGTCCGCGCGATCGATCTCTCGATGCGCATCGAGATCGTGCCGAAGCGCTAGAGCACGCCGTAGTAGCGCGCCGCGAAGAACGCGGCCGCGCCGAGCAGCACGATGCCCATGACGATGAAGGCGATCTTGCTGCCGCCCGACGAGGTCTGCTCGGCTGCCGCTTTCGGAGGCTCCGCGCGCGCTGCCGCACCGGCGCCCTGCTGCTTCGCGTCCATGCCGGGCGCGAGCAGCATGAAGCGCACCGTGTCGAGGCGCAGCTCTTCGCCGGGCTTCAACAGACCGCTCTGCACGCGCTTGTCGTTGATGAACGTACCGTTGGCCGAGCCCATGTCCTCGACGAGCACGCCCTCGCCGGTCACCTGCAGCTTGGCGTGATGGCGCGAGATCTCCTCGGCGGCGACCGGAATGTCGCTGTCGTGCTGGCGGCCGATGACCATCGTGCCGGCGAGCGCGAACGTCTTGCCGAACGTCGGCCCCGAGACGCCGCGCAGCATGAATTTCGGCAGCGTCATGCGCACGCGCGTGCGCGCGGCTTCGTCGGCGTTCTTCTTCGCGGGCGCCGACGGCGGCGGCATCGTCGCGGCGGCGGCCGGACGATCCGACGACACACGGCAGCCGACGCGGCCGAACAGCAGGAGATCGCCGGGCTTCAGCGGCATCGGCTGGGTGATCTGCCGGCCGTTGAGGACCGTCGGCGCGGTGGTGTCGATGGCGCGCACGGTGCTCTGTCCGGCCTGCGTCTCGATCTCGCAATGATGCGCGGCGACGCCGGCGACGTTCAGCACGATCGAGCAGTCGGCGGCCGTGCCGACGCGCGCGACGCCTTCCTCGAGCGCAATCGGCGTGTGCTCGCCATTCGGAAAAATCAGTTTCATCGTTCCCCCTGTCGATGGCGCGGGCACGATGCCCGGCGCACGATCCGACCACGCCCGCAGACCCGCGGACGCCAACCCTGTGCGGAAATTGTAGCCGGACCGCCGCGGCCAAAAACCCGGCGGGCATCACGTTGCGCCGGCACCGGCCTTGCCAGCGAACGCGACCGTCCGCACACTTCGGCGATGCTCGGCACGTGGCTGCTTCTCCTCGCGATCGCCCTCGCCGTCTGGATCTGGATGGACGTGCTGGCCGCCCGGGAGCGCGCGATCCGCTACGGCCGCGAGCTCTGCCGCGAGGCCGGCGTCCAGCTCCTCGACCAGTCGGTATCGATGACGCGCCTGCGCATCGAGCGCGTCGACGGCCTGCCGACGCTGATCCGCCGCTACGAGTTCGAGGTCAGCCTCGACGGCAGCGATCGCCATCGCGGGC
The DNA here is from genome assembly GCA_035263065.1 of Rhodanobacteraceae bacterium. Classification (GTDB taxonomy): domain Bacteria; phylum Pseudomonadota; class Gammaproteobacteria; order Xanthomonadales; family Rhodanobacteraceae; genus Dokdonella_A. Next base: position 3,346 of record DATFRS010000160.1, on the reverse strand, counting down.
ACCTGGATCTTCGCGGGCACGCGCTCGGCGCATGGAGCCTGCCGCACCGCGCGAACCTGCGCGTCGTGCCGGACGTCGCCGGCGTGCACACGCTGAACTGAACGGGCTTACTTGACGACGCGAAGGTGCGGCTTCTTCACCGCATCGTCGGGCTTGGGCGTCGCGGGCGGCGGCTCGGGCGGCGCGTTGTCGGCCGAGAACATCATGCCCTGCCCGTTCTCCTGCGCGTAGATCGCGAGCACGCCGGTCATCGGGATGTCGACGGCCTGGCTGACGCCGCCGAAGCGCGCGAGGAAGCGGATGCGCTCGTTGCTGATCTCGAACTGCGTCACCGCGCGCGCGGCGATGTTGAGCACGACCTTGCCGTCCTTCGCGGCGCCGGGCGGGACGCGCACGCCGGGGTTGGTCGCGTCGACGAGGATGTACGGCGTGAGGCCGTTGTCGCTGATCCACTCGTAGAGCGCCCGCAAGAGGTACGGCCGGTTCGAGGTCATCGCCGTGGTCGAGGTCATGTGTTCGATTCCGGCGTGGCGATGAGGCGTAGAGGATTGCGTTCGTTGATCACGGGCGGAGGAGCTTCTCTTCGGGCGTCAGGCTGCGCGTGAATCCTTGGCTCCGGAAGATGCGCTCGCCGTAATCGATGATGACGTGGGCCTCGCGCGGCAGCTGCACGCCGAGCGAATCGAGGCGCCAGATCAGCGGCGCGAGCGCGCAGTCGGCGAGGCTCATCTCGGGGCTCAGGAAGAACCGCGACGCCTTGAAGGCGCCGGCGTTCTTGATGAGCTCGTCGCGCAGGGTCTTGCGTGCCGTGTCGGCCGTGCGGCCGCCGGCTTCGATCTGGTCGACCAGCGTCAGCCAGTCGTTCTCGATGCGCACGATCGCGAGGCGCAGGCGCGCGCGCGACAGCGGATCGACCGGCATCAGCGGCGGGTGCGGATAGCGCTCGTCGAGGTACTCGCAGATGACGCTCGTGTCGTACAGCACGAGGTCGCGATCGACGAGGGTCGGCACCGAGTTGTAGGGGTTGAGGTCGAGCAGGTCCTCGGGCGGATCGTCGAGGTCGACCGGCACGAGGTCATAGGTCACGCCCTTGGCGGCCAGCACCAGTCGGACGCGGTGACAGTGGATGCAGTCGCGTGCCGAATACAGGGTCAAAACCGTGCGTGAACGCTGACTCAAGGCCATTCTCGAACCCCCTCCCGGGAACCAGCCCCCGGGGGAATGTACTACGCGCTCCGCGGGGCGCCTAGACGGATTGCGGGCGCCCGCGGGCGTTGCGGCGGTGCGTCATGACGCGCGCGTCGGGAGCGCGTGAAGGACGGCATCGGACCCGGGACGGAGCCGGCCTCGGCGCCGGCGGTTTCAGCTGCCGGAAACGAAGCGGGCGGCTTTCGCCGCCCGCCGTGACCGTCAGTGCACGTCGTTCCAGTACTCGTGCTTCAGGAGGTAGGCGATGAACGTGAAGAAGGCGAGATAGAGCAGCACCCAGACGCCGATCGACGTGCGCTTGAGCGCCGCGGGCTCGCCGACGTAGGTCAGGAATGCCGTGATGTCGCGGACGGCCTCGTCGTACTGCTCGGCGTTGAGGCGGCCCGGGGTCTGGATCTCGAGCTTCTCGACGGCGGCCTCGTGGCCCTCGCCGGCCGGCTTCCTGACCGCGACCTGGAGACCCTGCAGCTCCCACAGCGCGTTCGGCATCGAGGCGTTCGGGAACACCGTGTTGTTCCAGCCGACCGGACGGCTCGGGTCGAGGTAGAACGACTTGAGGTAGTGGTAGATCCAGTCGCTGCCTTTCGCGCGCGCTTCGAGCGAGAGATCCGGCGGCGCCTTGCCGAACCAGCTCGCCGCGAGCTTCTGCGGCATCTGGTTCGTCGCCTTGTCGCCGATCTTGGCGCCCGTGAAGATGAGGCTCGCCTGCACGTCCTTCTCGTCGAGCTTCAGATCCTCGGCAATGCGCGAGTAGCGCATGTACTGCAGGCTGTGGCAGCCCGAGCAGTAGTTGAAGAAGAGCCGCGCGCCGCGCTGCAGCGAGGCCGGGTTGTCGACGCGGACGTTGGCGGGCTCCATGCCCTCGCCTTCGGAGGCCGCGGCGACGCCGGCAAGGCCGAGCGTCGCGACGACGACGAAGGCCAGCGTGCGCAGGGTCGAAGAGGTCACGATCGCGAACTTAGGCATGGGACGTCACCCGCTCCGGCACTGGCTTCGTCTTTTCCTTGAAGTACCGCGTGTAGACGAAGAGGAAGACGAAGAACGCGAAGTAGACGATCAGCCAGAAGCGGCCGAACGCGTTCTCGAGCGTCGTCACGTTCGCCTCGGGGCCGAACCATTCCGGAATCTTCTCGGCGGTGACGCCGGCGCCGACCGCACCGAGCATCACGAACGACAGCGCGAAGAGGCCCAGCATGATCTTGTAGCCGAGCCCGCGGTAGCGCACCGACTTCACGATGCCCTTGTCGAGCCACGGCACGAAGAACAGCAGCACGATGCCGAGGAACATCACGATGACGCCCGGCAGCTTCGCCGGGATCATGCGCAACATCGCGTAGAACGGCGTGAAGTACCACACCGGCTTGATGTGTTCCGGCGTCGCGAGGTTGTTGGCCGGGATGAAGTTGTCGTGCTCGAGGAACCAGCCGCCGAACGTCGGCGCGTAGAAGATGATGAAGGCGGCGAGCAGCAGGAAGAAGCCCGTGCCGAACAGATCCTTCACCGTGTAGTACGGATGGAATGCAATGCCGTCGAGCGGCGTGCCGTCCGGCTTCTTCCTGTCCTTGATCTCGACGCCGTCGGGATTGTTCGAGCCGACTTCGTGCAGCGCGCCGATGTGCAGCACGACGAGCAGCAGCAGCACCAGCGGCAACGCGATCACGTGCAGCGCGAAGAAGCGGTTCAGCGTCGCGTCGGCCGGCAGGTAATCGCCCATGATCCATTGCACGAGCGTGTCGCCGATCCACGGGATCGCCCCGAACAGCGAGATGATCACCTTGGCGCCCCAGAACGACATGTTGCCCCACGGCAGCACGTAGCCCATGAAGGCTTCCGCCATCAGCGCGAGGAAGATCAGCATGCCGATGATCCAGATCAGCTCGCGCGGCTTCTTGTACGAGCCGTACATGAGCCCGCGGAACATGTGCAGATAGACGACGACGAAGAACAGCGACGCGCCGGTCGAATGCATGTACCGGATCAGCCAGCCCCAGTCGACGTCGCGCATGATGTACTCGACCGACGCGAACGCTTCCGCCGCGTTGGGCTTGTAGAACATCGTGAGGAAGATGCCGGTCAGGATCTGGTTGACCAGCACGACCAGCGCGAGCGAACCGAAGTAGTACCAGAAGTTGAAATT
>DATFRS010000159.1:0-2183 GCA_035263065.1 Rhodanobacteraceae bacterium | reverse complement strand
TACGTCTGGATGCCGGATCACAACGGCAGCGGCGCGGCGACCAGCGTCGTCGAAGTCGATCGCGCCGGCAAACCGAGCGTGCTCGGCTTCGTTTCCGCGATCATCGACACGATGCAGAACTGGAGCGACTCGACGCAGCTCGGCGCGCCGGGGTTTCGCGATCGGGTCGTGCACGTGCGGCTCAGCGCGGACGAGGGCGGCCTCAACCTGCGCATGAAGCCCGAGCTGATCCGGCGTGTCGCCGCGCGCGGCGCCGAGGCGGCGCGGGTGCTGATCGCGCACTACGCGCATCGCGATCCGCCGCCGCACATCGTGACGGGCTGGCGCAACCATCGCTGGGTGCGCTATCGCGTCGCGCTGAGATTGATCGAGCAGAGCCTCGAAGGCCTGCGCGCGGCCGAGGACGCAACCGCACCGACCCCGGCCGGCATCCTCGCGATGCATGCGGACCCGCCGAGCTATACGTTTCATACGACCGCGCAGGGCAACGCGGCGCGGGACGCGTACCTCGAGCTGCTTGCGCTCGCCGACCGCTACGCCGGCGTGCGCAAGACGCTCGACGACCACGCGATCTTCGAATGGGACGCGGAGGACGGGCCGCATCCGCGGCCGGAGCTGCGCATCCGCCCGCGGCTATGACGTCGCGACGCGGAACGCACGATCGCGATGGCGCAGCCACTCGGCGCGCACGAGCTCGGCGATCTCGCGCGTCTCGGCGAGCGGCGCAGGTTGCGCGCGCTCGACGATTTCGTCGACGAGGCGCAGGTGTCCGCTCGCGTGGAGCTCGCGGTGGAACGCGGCGAGCTTGCCGGCGATCGTCCGCGGCGCGAACGTGTAGACCGGCTTTCCGGTAGCGGCGGCTTCGGACAGCATGTTGACCGAATCCGGCGTCACGACGAAGCGGTCGGCCCAGCCGAGGAAGCCCGCGTACGGATTGCTGCCGTCGGCCGCGCCGGCCCAGAACGTGCCGGGGAACCTCGCGAACGCCGTGCGCAGGCGATCGACCGCTTCGCGCGGCGTGCGCCGCGACACGCTGACGAGATAGCTGCCGCCGTCGATCGCGTGCCACGCCGCGAGGCGCTCGAGCAGCGCGTCGAAATACGCCGCGTCGAGCCGCTGCGCGCGGTTGGTCGCGCCGATCAGCACGGCCGTGCGCGGCGCGCGGTTCACGGCAAGGTGCGCGAAGTCGTTGCGGCCCTTCGCGAGCCACTCCGCGTCGACCGGATTGAGCGCACCGATGCTGTGGATCACGTTGTTGCCGGCGATCGCGTCGTGCTGGGGCGCGATGACGAGGTCGAACGCGTCGGGATCGGTGCGCGGATCGAGGATCTGCACCGTGAACGTCTCGCCGCGGCTCCAGCGTCCGAGCGCACGCGTGGCGAGCGCGGCGCGGCGGCCGCAGCCGATCGCGAGATCGGGCCACGGCGGCGCGAGCGGCGCGCCGTCGGCGTCGCGGATCGCCGCGTGCGCGCCGGCGACGAGGTGTGGCGCGAGCGCGTCCCACGGCTGGCGCAGGCGCACGCGCACGATGCGCGCGTCGACGCCGAGCGCGCCGGCGAGCGCGGTCGCCTGGCGCTCGTTGCCGGCCGCGCCGTCGCTGATCGCCCAGCAGCGGGGTCCCAGAGTTTCGGTCATGCCGCTAGCGTAGCGCAGCGGCGGCGCGAGGCCGCCGGGGCGCGATCAGCGCGCCGGCCGGGAACTGTCGCGTCGTCCGCGGAGTCGTGTTCATGAGGTGCGGCTATGCTTGGCCGTGCCGCCCATCGAATCGACGAGGATCCCCATGCTGCATCGCCGTCTCATCGCCGCCGCGCTCTTCGCGACCGCCTCGGCGTCCGCGCCGGCCGCGACGTACACGCTGGATCCGAACCACACGCAGGTGCAGTTCACCTGGAACCACTACGGGTTCTCGAACCTCGTCGGGCAGTTCGGCAAGATCGAAGGCACGCTCGAGTTCGACGCGGCCGATCCGACCAAGTCGTCGGTGACGGCGACGATCGCGACGGCGAGCGTCGACAGCAACATCAAGAAGCTCGACGAGAAGCTCGTCTCGGCGGATTACTTCGACGCGACGAAATTCCCGACCGCGACCTTCAAGAGCACGCGCGTCGAAAAGGGCTTGACGCCCGACCGACTCAAGGTCACCGGCGATCTGACGCTGCACGGCGTGACGAAGCCCGTCGTGC
>DATFRS010000158.1:0-7431 GCA_035263065.1 Rhodanobacteraceae bacterium | reverse complement strand
GATAAGTACCGCTCTTGACCCCCTCTCCCGCTTGCGGGAGAGGGTTGGGGTGAGGGCAATCTTGAGGAAGCGTCTCGTCGACGTGCCCTCACCCTGCCCTCTCCCGCAAGCGGGAGAGGGGAAAGCACGCGATACTTTTCCGATGCTCCGCTCCCTGCTTCAGCTGAAGCCCCGCGACGTCCCGCTCCGCGTCGCGCTGCGCAATTCCGCCGCCGTCGTCGTCCCGCTCGCGATCGGCGTCGCGACCGATCACGCCGGCGCCGGCCTCGGCATCGCGGCCGGCGCGCTCAACACGATGTTCCTCGATCAGCCCGGCCCGTATCGCCTGCGCATGCAGCGCATGCTGCTGACCGCGATCGCGGCGGGCATCTCGGCGTTCGTCGGCTGCGTGCTCGGCGCGAGCACGCCGTGGATGACGCTCGCCGCGCTCGCCTGGGGCATCGCGGGCGGGCTCCTCGTCGCACTCGGCCCGAATGCCGGACGTGCGGGGCTCACGAGCATGATCCTCCTCGTCGTCACGGCGGCCACGCCGCGACCCGGCGTCGACGCGCTGGTTGCCGCCCTGCTGATCTTCGCCGGCGGCCTGCTGCAGATGCTGCTCGCGGTCGCGGCGTGGCCGTTGCAACGTTACCGGCCGGAGCGCCACGCGCTCGCCGCCCTGTGCGCGCAGCTCGCGCGAAACGCGCGCCAGCCGACCGACCAGTCGCAGGCGCCGCCGGTGACCGAAGCCCTGCTCGACGTCGAAAGCCTCCTGCACGGCTCGCATCGCGCCCGCGGCGACGTCATGGACACGTTCCGCGTGCTCGCCGGCATCGTCGAGCGCATCCGGCGCGAGCTGATCGCGCTCGGCGATCTCGAGCGCTCGATCGACGAGACGCATGCGAAGGCGACGATCGAGCGCCTGCGAGAGTACGCGGCACGCACGCTGCTCGCGCTGTCCGATGCGCTCGAGCGCGGCGCGACGCCGCTCGCCGCGTCGGCGGCGATGGAAGGCTTCGACTCGGCGCTCGCGGCGCTCGAAGACATGTCGACGAAAGCGACCGATCGTCGCTCTCAACGCAAGCTCGTCATCGCCTTGGCGCGCGCCAACGGCCTCGCGGGCCAGCTCCGCGCGGCGCTGCGCAACGCCGACATCGCCGGCAGCCGCGGCGATCTTCGCGCGGTCGAAGCCGAAGCGCGCCTCCCGCGCGCGATGCGTCCGCGCAACGCGCTGGCGATCCTCCGCGCGAACTTCACGCTCTCGTCGATCGCGTTCCGCCACGCGATCCGCTGCGGCGTCTGCCTCGCGATCGCGGTCGCCGGCGAGCGGGCGCTCGCGATCCCGCACGGCTTCTGGATTCCGATGACGGCGGCGATCGTGCTGAAGCCCGACTTCGCCGGCACCTTCAGCTTCGGCCTCCTGCGCGTGGTCGGCACGCTGCTCGGCCTCGTCCTGACGACCGCGCTCGTGCACTACGCGTTCGGCACCGCGTGGGAACGGCTCGCGCTGCTCGCGCTCCTGTCCATCGGCTTTCGCCTGCTGACGACCGTGCACTACGGCATCGGCGTGACGCTGCTGACCGGCCTCGTCGTCATCCTGCTCTCGTTCGACGGCGTTCCTCCCGGCGAGACGATGCTTGCGCGCGGCATCGCAACCGCGATCGGCAGCGCGCTCGCGCTGGCGGGTTATGTCCTCTGGCCGAGCCGGGAAGAGCAGCGCGTGCCGGCCGCCATCGCTGCGATGATCGACGCGTATCGCCGGCATCTTGCAGCGCTGCTGCAAGGCGATCCCGTCGCGCGCGCCGGCGCGCGCTCGGCCGCGCGCAGCGCGCGCACCAACGCGCAGGCCTCGCTCGAGCGCCTGCGCGGCGAGCCGCGCCACGATCGCGCGCTCCTCGCGCTCGGCGAAAGCCTGTTCGCCAACGCGAACCGCTTCATCCGCGCCGGCATGGCGCTCGAAGCGGTGCTCGACGACGCGCCGACGCTGCCCGAGGGCGACGCCGTGCGCGCGTTCGCCGCGCGCGTCGACGCGAACCTCGCCGCGATCGCGCAGAGCGTCCGCGACGGCAGCGTGCCGAACGTCGAGCGCCTGCGCAGCGCGGAGCGCGCGCTCGGCGAGAAGCTCGACGCCACGGAGGACGGCCGCGACGTCGCCGGCGCGGTCGCCGACGCCTGCGATCGCATCACCGACAGCGTCGATACGCTGGCTCATCTCCTGCGTCAGCGCCGTCACAAAGCCGCTTTTTGACAAAATTACGGTATCGCCGCGCCGCGCGATGTGGCTAGGATGGGCGCCGCGAGGGTTCGCAGCGGAAGGGGATCCGCATGCGGCAGGGAGGATTGTGCGATTCGGTGCGGATCGCGCTCGGCATCGATCGCCGCGCGACGGCGGCGCGTGCGCAGCGGATTGCGCTGTGCGCGTTCGGCGTCCTGTCCAGTCCTGCGCTCGCGCAGGATGCTGGCGACGACGATCTGCCGGTGCTCGAAACCGTCACGGTGACCGGCTCGCACGTACGCCGCGTCGACATCGAGACCGCGAACCCGATCATCACGATCGATCGCGCGACGATCGAGAAGTCCGGCAGGCTGACCCTCGGCGACCTGATCCAGCAGCTGCCGGTCGTCACCGGTCCGAACATCAACCCGCAGGTCAACAACGGCGGCGGCTCGGGCTTCACTTCGATAGGCCTGCGCGGCCTCGGCTCGCAACGCACGCTGCTCCTGATCAACGGCCATCGCTTCCTCGCCAGCAACCCGAACGACATTCCGGCGAACATGGTCGAGCGCATCGAGGTGCTGACCGACGGCGCCTCGTCGGTCTACGGCTCCGATGCGGTCGCCGGTGTCGTGAACTTCATCCTGCGCAGCGAATACCAGGGCGCGGAGCTCGCAGCGACTTATGGCATCTCCGACCACGACGACGGCGCCCGCCGCGGCTATCAGTTCACGTTCGGCCAGGGCACGGACAAGGGCTCGATCATGGCCGGCATCAGCTACAACAAGCAGGATCAGGTGCTCGCCGCGCATCGGGCGTTCTCGAAGGATGCGGTCTCGTTGTATGGCACGAACGGCCTTTCGCCGTACGGCCAGGCCTACGGACAGCAGGTTCCACGCGGCTCCGTCGGCGGATCCACGTCGTCGCCGTTCGGCCACATCCAGACCCCTGACGCATTTCGCGACACCTTCCCTTGCGGCTATCTGGCTCGCGATCGCGGAACGAACGGCCAGAACGTCGCGACCGACTACCACTGCTACGTAGAGAACGGCACATCGGCGAGCCCCAGCGACAAGTACAACTTCGCGAGCGTCAATCTGACCATGACACCGCAGGAACGCACGAGCCTCTATCTCAACGGCAACTACAAGCTCGCCGGCGGCGTCGAGGCGTACGCGTCCGTCATGCACGGCAAGGCGGCGTCCGCCTTCCAGCTTGCGCCGGCCGTGTACTCGACGAGGGACGGCGCGATCATCGCCGCAGACAGCTACTACAACCCGTTCCACGTCGATTTCGCGACCGGCGCTCTGAGATTCGACGCGAGGCTCAGCTCACTCGGCACACGCCGCGGCACCTTCGGCGCCGAAGACGATCAGGTCTCGACGGGCCTGCGCGGCTCGTTCGATGCGTGGCGCGACCAGGCATGGACCTGGGACGCCGGTTTCGACTACGGCCACTACACGGTCGCAAACGGCACCGAGGGCCTGCCGAACGTCGATCTCATGAATCGCTCGACCGGGCCGTCGTTCTACGATCCCGGCACCGAAAGCGTGCGCTGCGGCACGCCCGATCATCCGATCGACGGCTGCGTGCCGGTCAACATCTTCGACCTCGACGATCCGCACACGATTGCCGTGCTGCGAAGTGCCGTTGCGCCCGCTCAGAGCCTGTTCCACGCGCAGGAACGGATCGTGCGCGCCGACCTGCACGGCGGGCTCGCCGAGCTGCCGGCAGGCACGATGCAGCTTGCGTTCGGCGCCGCGTATCGGCAGGAATACACGCGCAACGCCGTCGACACCTCGCTCGAGCTCGATCCCGTGACGCTCACCTGCACGCTGGGCTCGCAGTGCGGCTCACCCCTGCAGGGAGGCTATTCGGTCAGGGAGATCTACGCGGAGCTCTTCGCGCCGCTGCTCAAGGATGCGCCTTTCGCGCACGCGATGAACCTCACGATCGGCGCGCGCCGTTCGCGGTACACGACGTTCGGCGCGACGACGAACGCGAAAGTGGCGATCGAGTGGCGACCTGTCGAGGATCTCCTCGCGCGTGCGACGGTCGCCGACGTGTTTCGCGCGCCGACCGTCAACGACCTGTTCCGGGGCCCGGGCAAGACATCCTCGCCGCTGTCGCACGATCCCTGCGACGGCTACACGGGGAACCCGCCGAATCCGGCATGCGTCAACGTGCCGGCCGACGGCACGTTCCGGAATCTCGATGTCGCCGAAGGGTCTGAAGTCGCAGGCGTCTCCGCCGGCGCCGTGTATGCCGGCACGCCGCTCGCCGCCGAAACGGGACGCACGTTCGACATCGGGCTCGTCTACGACCCAGAGGCCATCGACGGGCTCTCGACGAGCGCCGACGTCTGGCGCATCTACCTCGAGCACAACATCGTCAATACGGATGCGCAGGCGGTTCTCGATCTGTGCAGCGAAGGCCGGCTCTCCTTCTGCCCGCTCATCCATCGTTACGCGGGCGGCATCGACGCGGGCCAGATCCAGGGCATCGTCGAGCCCGTCACCAACCTCGGGCGCACCGACGCAAGAGGCTTCGACGTCGCGCTGCGCTATCGCTTGCCGGAATCCTCCTTCGGACGGCTCAGCGTCGGCATCAACGCGACGTACCTTGGCCAGTACGACGTTTCGACCGCGCCGGGCAGCGCCGCCAACGCGGTCTATCACTACGCCGGCCATTTCATGAGCCTCGGATCCGCGCAGGCCGTGGCCTGCGCCGGCGCGAGCGGCGGCGTGTGCCTCTTCCCGCGGTGGCGCGCACAGACGACGCTCGACTGGCAGCACGGCGCCTTCGACGCGTCGTGGCACATGCGTTACATCCACCGCTTCCGCATGGGCTCGCCCGCACCTTCGCAGGACATCTTTCCCGCGGGGTTCTGCTATTACGGCGACTACTGCACGATCCACGGCCTGTTCTATGACTACGGCGCAACGGTCTATCACGACGTGCAGATCGGCTACGCGATCGAACGATGGAGCGCGCGCATCGACGCCGGCATCAACGATCTCGCCGACAGGCAGCCGCCGGTGTTCTACTCGAACAACGCGCTCAACGCGAACACCGACCCCAGCGACTTCGACCTCCTCGGCCGCTACTACTGGTGCCGCCTCACCGTGAAGTTCTGACCCGCTACTCGAAGCCGCCGGCGAAGATCCGCTCCGCCGATTCGCCGAACGCCGGATCGCTCGTGCTCGGCTGTCCCGTCTCGACGTGACCCGCGAGACGCCGCTGGTAGCGCTTGTCGTGATCGGACGTCAGCGTGATGTCGTACCAGTGCGCGCTCGCGGCGAGCGGCCAGGCGATGTCGACGCTGCCGCCGGCGGCGAGCGCGTAGTCGGCCGGCGCTTCGTCGCTGTAGTTGTTCGGTGTCAGCGTGATGGTGCACGCGGCGGCACCCTCGTTGGTGACGTGCAGCACGAGTGCGTCGCCGGTCGCGTCGTAGCTCGCGGCGACTTCGGGGCTCGCGCTGCCGCCGCTCGTCGCGAGCTCGAGATCGCCGCCGAACGTGCGCAGGAAGCCGTTCGGGCCGTACGCCGAAAGATCGTAGAGGCCGTGGGTGACGTCGACGACGCTCCAGTAGTCGGACAGCGTCGCGCCGGCACCGACGGTGTACGTCCAGGGTCCGTCGGAGCGGTTCCCCGAGTAGATCTGGAACGACGCGGCGGCGGCGCCCGTGTTGTCGAAGTCGAGCCAGTAGCGGCCGTCGGCGGCATCGATGCGGCCGGCGACGGCAAAGTCGTACGGCAGCGCGCGCGCAGGACGCACGCCGGGCTCCTGCAGCGGCACGCCCTGGTGTGCGGGCGGCGTCGGCACGTAGTCGTCGTGGCGATCGTGATCGGGCGGCTCGTAGCCGGTCGTCGACGGCAGCGGCGGCATCGCGTCGTTCGGCGTCGCGAAGTCGAACGCCGAGGTGAGATCGCCGCACACGGCGCGGCGCCATGGCGTGATGTTGGTTTCGGTCAGGTCGGGATTGCCCTCGCCGAAACGGCGCTCGATGAAGCGGATCAGCGAGGTGTGGTCGAACACCTCCGAGCAGACGAAGCCGCCGCGCGTCCACGGCGAGACGATGATCATCGGCACGCGGTTGCCGAGGCCGTACGGGCCCGGCAGGTAGTTGCCGGCGCCGCCGAAATATTCGTTGACCGTGTCGACCGTCGAGAGCCCGACGCTCGCCGACCACGGCGCATACGGCGGCGTGACGTGATCGAAGAAGCCGTCGTTCTCGTCGTAGGTGATGAAGAGCGCGGTCTTGCTCCAGAGGTCGGGATTCGACGTCAGGATGTCGAGCACCTGCGCGACGTACCACGCGCCGAAGTTCGCCGGCCAGTTCGAGTGCTCGGAGAACGCTTCGGGCGCGACGATGTAGGACACCTGCGGCAGCGTGCCCGCCGCGACGTCGGCTTCGAGCATGTCGAAGTACGTGCCGGCATTCAACACGTTCGTGCCGGTACGCGCCTTGTCGTAAAGCGGATCGCCCGGCGCCGCGTTGCGGTACTGGTCGAAGTACAGGAGCGAGTTGTCGCCGTAGTTGCCGATGTACGGGTCCGAGGTCCAGCCCCAGAAGCCCGGCGCATCCAGCCCGACGCCGCTGTCCTGGTAGATCTTCCAGCTGATCCCGGCCTGCTGGAGGCGCTCCGGGTAGGTGGTCCAGCCGTACCCGAGCTCGTCGTTGGCGATCACCGGGCCGCCGCCCTTGCCGTCGTTGCCGTCCCAGCCGGTCCACATGTAGTAGCGGTTGGGATCGGTCGGGCCGAGCATCGAGCAGTAGTAGCCGTCGCAGACGGTGAACGCGTCGGCCAGCGCATAGTGGAACGGGAGATCGCGGCGCTCCATGTAGGCCATGCACGTCGTCGTCTTCGAGGGCAGCCACTGATCCCACTTGCCGCCGTTGAACATCACGTGGCCGCCGTCCCAGCTGTGGTCGAGATCCTCGATGAAGGTCAGCGCCAGGTTGCCGACGTCGGGACGGAACGGGGGCACGACGGCCGGCCCTTCCGCCTGGTACCAGACCGGCTTGCCGCTGGGCAGCGTGACGGGGTGCGGGTCGCCGAACCCGCGCACGCCGCGCATCACGCCGAAGTAGTGGTCGAAGGACCGGTTCTCCTGCATGAGCACCACGATGTGCTCGACGTCCCGGATGCTGCGGGTCGCATGGTTCGCCGGGATCGACAGCGCTTTGGCGATGCTGTCATTCAGCATCGTGGCCGCGATGCTGCCGCCCGCCA
>DATFRS010000157.1:0-2272 GCA_035263065.1 Rhodanobacteraceae bacterium | reverse complement strand
GACCGGACGACGCTCGATGCGATCGAGCTCTCGCCCAAGCCCATCGCGATCACGCACTCGAACTGCCGCGCGCTCAACGACCATCCGCGCCTAAAGACCGACGAGGCGATCAAGAAACTCGCGGCGAAAGGCGGAGTCATGGGCATCACGGGCGTGCGCATGTTCGTCAAGGACTCCGAGCCGACGACGATCGAGGACATCGTCGATCACATCGACCACGTGGCCAAGCTCGTCGGCATCGAGCACGTCGGCATCGGCTCGGATTCCGACCTCATGGGCTACGACAAGATGCCGGCCGACCAGCTCAAGCAGCTGCGCGCCGCCTACAAGGCGAGCTACGCGTTCCGCGACCGCATCGACACCGACGGCTTCGATCACCCGCAGAAGGTCTACGACCTCACCGCCGCGCTCCTCAAGCGCGGCTACAGCGACGCCAACGTCGAGGCCGTGCTCGGCGGCAACTTCCGCCGCCTGCTCGGCTCGACGTGGGTTCAACCGAACATCCAACAGGAACGCAAGTCATGACAAAGCTCAGAAAGAAGCTGCTTCCGGGACACATCGCGCTCCTGCTCGCGACCGCCGCGCCCGCGGCGGGCTGGGCGCAGGAAGCCTCGCCCGGCAACGACGAGTCGCAGGCGCTCGGCACGATCATCGTCACCGCCGAGAAGCGCAGCGAGGATATCCAGGAAGTCCCGATGTCGATCAGCGTGATCGGCGAGGAAGATCTCGAGAAGCTGCACGCGACGCAGCTCACCGATTTCGCGGGCTACCTGCCCGGCTTCATCGTGCAGGATGGCGGCGCGCCGGGCCAGGCGATCCTTTCGCTGCGCGGCATCGCGCCGATCAGCGCGGGCTCGACCGTCGCGACGTACATCGACGAGACGCCGCTCGGCTCGAGCTCGAACTACGGCGCGGGCTCGACGATCATCCTCGACCTCCTGCCCTACGACTTCCAGAGCTTCGAGGTGCTGCGCGGCCCGCAGGGCACGCTGTACGGCGCGACCTCGCTCGGCGGCCTCGTGCGCTACACGACGAAGGCGCCGGACACCGAGCACACGTCGGGCCGCTTCGGCGCCGACGTGTCGTCCGTCAGCGGTGCCGGCGATCTCGGCTTCGGCGCGCGCGGCGCGTTCAACCTCGCGCTCTCGCCCGGAACGCTCGCGCTGAGCGCGAGCGCCGCGCACCAGGACACGCCGGGCTTCATCGACAACGTGCGCACCGGCAAGAAGGACCAGAACGACACGACGCAGGACGCCGGCCGCGTCGCGCTGCGCTGGACGCCGAACCAGGACCTCGCGGTGACGCTGCAGGCACTGACCCAGCGCAGCGATTCGGACAGCTCCTCGTACGTCGCGCTCGACGCGACGACGCACGATCCGATCTACGGCTCGCTCAAGAACGACAACTACGTGCCCGAGCCGTTCAGGCGCGACGTCGATTTCTACACGGCGACCGTGAACTGGGACCTCGGCTGGGGCGATTTCGTCTCGGCGACGAGCTACTCGGAGACCGAGTCCCGCGTCTCGACCGACGCCTCGCTGATCTACGGCGTGCTGTTCCCGCTGTTCGGCGCGCCGAATCCCGGCATCTCGCTGTTCACGAACGACCTGATGCTCTACAAGACGTCGCAGGAATTCCGCGTCGCCTCCAAGCCCGACGACCGCTTCGAATGGCTCGCCGGCGTGTTCTGGACGCGCGAGAACTCGGCGCAGGACCAGCTGGCGAGCGCGCAGGAATTCTCGGGCGCGCCGATCGTCGGCCTCGATCCGCTGGCGTTCGCGGGCCTGCCCTCGACGTACGAGGAATACGCGGGCTTCGGCGACGTTACCTGGAAGTTCAGTCCGAGCTTCGACATCACGGCCGGCGTGCGCTGGGCGCACAACTCGCAGGACTTCGCGCAGATTTCGGGCGGCGCGATCCTGCCGAATACGGTGACGCCGGGCAGCTCGTCCGAGAGCGTGTTCACCTACTCCTTCAGCCCGCGCTTCCATTTCGGCAACGACTCGATGGCGTACATCCGCATCGCCAGCGGCTACCAGCCGGGCGGCCCGAACGTCGTGCTGCCGGACGTGCCGCCGTCGGTCGACGCCTCGAAGCTGACCAACTACGAGCTCGGCCTCAAGACGACGCTCGACGACAACCGCTGGCTCATCGATGCCGCGCTGTTCGACATCGAGTGGAAGAACATCCAGGTCTCGGCGTCGAACGGCGTCGCCTCGTATCTCGCCAACGGCGGCAAGGCGCGCAGCAAGGGCCTCGAATTCCAGACGCT
>DATFRS010000156.1:0-6656 GCA_035263065.1 Rhodanobacteraceae bacterium | reverse complement strand
GTGTTCGTGTGGTCCTGGCTGATCACCGCGTTCCTGCTGATCGCGGTGATGCCGGTGCTGGCGGGCGCGGTCACCATGCTGCTGACCGACAAGTTCTTTGGCACGAGCTTCTTCAACGCCGCCGGCGGCGGCGATCCGGTGATGTTCCAGCACATCTTCTGGTTCTTCGGGCACCCCGAGGTCTACATCATGATCCTGCCGGCGTTCGGGATCGTGTCCGAGATCATCCCGACGTTCTCGCGCAAGCCGCTGTTCGGCTACCAGGCGATGGTCTACGCGATCGCGTCGATCGCGTTCCTGTCGTTCATCGTCTGGGGCCACCACATGTTCACGGTCGGCATGCCGCTCGGCGGCGAGCTGTTCTTCATGTTCTCGACGATGCTGATCGCGGTGCCGACCGGCGTGAAGGTGTTCAACTGGGTCACCACGATGTGGAAGGGCTCGATGACGTTCGAGACGCCGATGCTGTTCGCGATCGCGTTCGTCATCCTGTTCACGATCGGCGGCTTCTCGGGCGTATCGCTCGCGCTCGTGCCGGCCGACTTCCAGTACCAGGACACGTACTTCGTCGTCGCGCACTTCCACTACGTGCTCGTCACCGGCGCGATCTTCGCGATCATGGGCGCGACGTACTACTGGATCCCGAAGTGGTCCGGCAACATGTATTCGGAGAAGTGGGGCAAGATCCACTTCTGGAACAGCGTGATCTGGGTGAACGTGCTGTTCTTCCCGCAGCACTTCCTCGGCCTCGCCGGCATGCCGCGTCGCGTGCCCGACTACAACGTCGCGTTCGCGGACTTCAACATGATCTCGTCGATCGGCGGCTTCCTGTTCGGCCTCAGCCAGCTGATCTTCGTCGGCGTCGTCATCCACTGCGTCTATTTCTCCAAGCAGCGCGCGACGTCGCGCGTGTGGGAAGGCGCGCGCGGGCTCGAGTGGACGCTGCCGTCGCCGCCGCCGTACCACAGCTTCACGACGCCGCCGGTGCTCGACAGCATGTCGCTCGCCCACGGTGACGTCACGCACTGACCGATGAAGACCGCGATGACTCAGAACGATCTCGACGCCCGCCGCGCAGCCGCGCGCCGGACGGCGCTGATCGTCGGCGCGATCGCGGTGTTCCTCTTCGTGCTGTCGATCGTCGAAGTGGTGCTGCAGAAATGACCGCGCCCGCCACGCCCGCCTCGCGCAACCGCGGCGTGCTGAAGGTCGCGTTGATCGTCTGCGCGTGCGCGTTCGTGTTCGGCTTCGCGATGGTGCCGATCTACCGCATCGCCTGCGAGCACGTGTTCGGCATCAAGCTCGCCGAAGGCGCCGCGAGCGAGGCGAAGACCGCCGGCATGGTCGAGGACACGAGCCGCACGATCCGCGTGCAGTTCGTCGCGAGCGTCAACTCGAAGCTGCCCTGGCAGTTCCAGTCGGAAGTGCCGAGCATCGAGGTGCATCCCGGCAAGCTCACCGAAGCCTGGTTCGACGCGACCAACAACGCGTCGGAGGCGATCGTCGGCAATGCGGTGCCGAGCGTCGCGCCGAACACGGCGTCGCTCTACTTCAACAAGACCGAATGCTTCTGCTTCACCGAGCAGCTTTTGAAACCCGGCGAATCGCGGCGCATGCCCGTGCGCTTCGTCGTCGATCCGAAGCTGCCCAGGGAAGTCACCGAGCTCACGCTCTCGTACACGTTCTACGAAAACACCGTCGCGACGCAGCGCGTGGCCGCCACCGGCTCGCCGCTGCCGGCAGGTTAGTCAACACTCAGGATCAAGCACATGGCCCACACCGAAAGCACGGCGCACGACGCGAGCCACTACTACGTCCCGCACGGCAGCCACTGGCCGATCATCGGCTCGTTCGGCCTCCTCGGCACCGTCGGCGGCGCGGGCCTCTGGCTCAACGAAGCGTCGATCGGCAAGCCGATCATGGCGGCGGGCATCGCGCTCCTGCTCTTCATGATGTTCGGCTGGTTCGGCACGGTCATCCGCGAATCGCTGAAGGGCTACTACAACAAGCAGGTGGACACCTCGTTCCGCATGGGAATGATGTGGTTCATCTTCTCCGAGGTGATGTTCTTCGCGGCGTTCTTCGGCGCGCTGTTCTACGCGCGCGCGCTGTCGGTGCCGTGGCTCGGCGGCGAAGGCCACGGCGCGCTGACGAACTACTTCCTCTGGCCGAACTTCTCGCCGGCGTGGCCGACCAACGGCCCGGGCGACATCGGCGGCCACTTCGGCGTCATGGAGCCGTGGGGCATCCCGCTCCTCAACACGCTGCTGCTGCTGTCGTCGGGCGTCACGATCACGATCGCGCACCATGCGCTGCGCGCCGGCAATCGCAAGCTCCTGCTGATCTTCCTCGGCCTCACGGTCGTCCTCGGCGCGACGTTCCTCGGCTTCCAGGCGCACGAGTACATCGAGGCCTACACGCACCTGAATCTGACGCTCGGCAGCGGCGTCTACGGCTCGACGTTCTTCATGCTGACCGGCTTCCACGGCCTGCACGTGACGCTCGGCGCGATCATGCTGACGGTGATCTGGCTGCGCTGCGCGCGCGGGCACTTCACGAAGGATCACCACTTCGCGTTCGAGGCCGTGGCCTGGTACTGGCACTTCGTCGACGTGGTGTGGCTCGGGCTTTTCATGTTCGTGTACGTGCTCTGAGGTCAGGCGCGCAACACAACACTTCGTCGTCCCCGCGAAAGCGGGGACCTAGCGACTTCGATGGTGCGCCGATAAAGCCACTGGGTCCCCGCTTTCGCGGGAATGACGAGAGGTTTCTCGTCACCCGATCCCGTGCGGCTTGATCAGCCCGGTCAGGATGCCGATGATCACGAGGATGATCAGCAGCACCGACAAGCCGATGCGGCGCGTCAGCGCCTTGACCGTGCGGTTGGTCTGACCGCGGTCGGTCATCATGAAATAGAGGCCGGCGCCGAGATTGTAGATGATCGCCGCGAGCAGGATGAGGATGACAATCGTGGTCAGCATGGCGCGGGGCAGTATACCCGCACCGGCCCGTGGATAGACGCTGGCACCCGCCGCGCGCGTGGGCCGTGCTGCTGACGCTCCTCGGCCTCGCGCTGTTCGCCTCGCTCGGCACCTGGCAGATCGATCGCGCGGCGCAGAAGGAGCGGCTTTTCGCTGCGTTCGAAGGCGCCGCCTCGCAACCGCCGGTAACGCTCGAGGCCGCACGCCGAACCGGCGACGCGACGCGCTATCCGCTCGTCGGCGTCCGCGGGCGCTACGACACGGCGCATGGCTACGTGCTCGATGACCGCACGCACGACGGTGCCGTCGGCAGCGTCGCGATCGCGGTGTTCGAGCCGGCCGACGGCAGCACGCCGCTGCTCGTCGATCGCGGCTTCATCGCGCGCACCGCGCGCGGCGAGCGACCGGCGATTCCGCCGCTGCCGGAAGGCGAGCTCGAGATCTCGGCGCTCTACGCGCCGCCGCCCGGCTCGGGCCTGCGCCTCGGCGGCAACGCGCTGCCGCGGCAGGCCGGCTGGCCGAAGCGGACGATCTATCTCGACGTCGGCGAGGTGTCGGCAGACCTCGGACGCGCGCTCGATGCGAAAATCCTGCTGCTGGCGCCGGAAGCGGGCAGCGGCTTCGTGCGCGAGTGGCGGCCGGACGTGTTCCCGCCCGAACGCCACCGCGCCTACGCTTTCACCTGGTTCACGCTCGCCGCCGTGGTTGCCGTCGTCTTCGTCGGCATGCACTGGCGCAAAGACAGACCGACATGACGCCCGAAACTCGAAAACGCATCGGCTTCCTCCTGATCGTCGCGCTGTTCGCCGCGCCGATCGCGACCGCGTACGTGCTGAACGCGCTCGGCTGGCGCCCGTCCGGCATGCGCAACTACGGCACGCTCGTCGAGCCGCCGACCGATCTCACCGCCGCGCGCTTCCTGCTCGACGACGGCAAGCCGCTCGCGTGGAAGGACGACGACTGGTCGTGGACGCTCGTCGCGCTGACGTCGCCCGGCTGCGCGGACCATTGCCTCGAGCGCATCGACGAGCTCCGCCGCGCACGGCTCACGCTGAACCAGAACGCGTTCCGCGTGCGCATCGTCGTGCTCGACGAGACGATCGCGGGCAGCGCGCTCGACAGGCTGAAGCCCGTGCAGCGCGCACGCGACGTCGATTCGCGTCTCGCCGCGTACCGCCCGAAGGCCGACGGCGACGTCGCCGCCGTGCTGATCGACCCGCACGGGTTTCTCATCCTGAGCTATCCGGCCGGCTACGACGGCAATCTTCTGAAGAAGGATCTCGCGAGGCTGATCAAGGGATGAGCGCCGCCGCTTCGCTCCGCACGCTGCTGACGCCGGCACGCATCGCCGCCTTCGCGGCCGTGTTCGCGTTCGGCGTGATCGTGTTCGGCGCGTTCGTGCGGCTTTCCGACGCCGGTCTGTCGTGTCCGGACTGGCCGACGTGTTACGGCAAGGCGACGTGGCCCGGCCACGAACAGGACATCGCGCACGCGAACGAAGCGTTCCCCGATCGCCCGTTCGAGACGCACAAGGCGTGGCGCGAGCAGGTGCACCGCATGCTCGCCGGCACGCTCGGCGTGCTGGTGCTCGTGCTCGCGCTCGTCGCCGCGTGGCATCGGCGCGGACTGCTGGCGATGCTCGGCATCGCGGCGCTCGCGACGGCGTGCGGCGTCGCGCTCTACATCGGCAAGTCGTACGCGGCGTCAGGCGTCCTCTCGCTGATCGCGATCGCGCTGCCGCTCTTCGCGGCGATGCGGCTCGATCGTCCGGCGCCGTGGCGCGTCGCGGTCGCGGTGCTCGCGGTCGTCGTGTTCCAGGCGATGCTCGGCATGTGGACGGTGACGCTGCTGCTGAAGCCCGTCGTCGTGATGGGCCATCTGCTCGGCGGATTGCTGACGTTCTCGCTGCTGTCGTACGTCGCGCTCGCGCTTGCGAGCACGCACGAGCCGACGGCGGCGGAGCGCAATCTCAAGCGCGCCGTCGTGATCGGCCTGGTGCTGCTCGCGTGCCAGATCGCGCTCGGCGGCTGGACCAGCGCGAACTACGCCGCGCTCGCCTGCGGCTTCGATTTCCCGCAGTGCCAGGGCCAGTGGTGGCCGCCGACCGACTTCCACGAAGGCTTCGTGCTCTGGCGCGGCGTCGGCGTCAACTACGAAGGCGGCGTGCTCGACGCACCGGCGCGCGCGGCGATCCAGATCGCGCATCGCATCGGTGCGCTGGTCGTGTTCTGCTGGCTCGGCTGGCTCGCGTTCCGCCTCGCGCGCGTGGGCCAGCGCGCGCTTGCGATCGCGATCGGCGTCCTGCTGATCGCGCAGGTCACACTCGGCGTCGGTAACGTCAAGCTCGGCCTGCCGCTGCCGGTTGCGACGGCGCACAACGGCGTCGCGGCGCTGCTGCTGCTCATGCTGATCGCGGCGCTCGTTCGTGTGTCACCGCGGATTTCCCTTCTCCCGCTTGCGGGAGAAGGTGCCGAAGGCGGATGAGGGAAGCTTTTCGCAGCGTGCCCTAACCCCAGCCCTCTCCCGCAAGCGGGAGAGGGGGAAAAGACGAGATAATCCACACCGCATGCCAGCGATCGCCCGCCAGTACCTCGAGCTCACCAAGCCGCGCGTCGTCGCGCTGATCGTGTTCACGGCCGTGATCGGCATGTTCCTCGCGGTGCCCGGCATGGTGCCGTGGCGGCCGCTCGTGTTCGGCACGCTCGGCATCTGGCTCGCGGCCGCGTCCGCCGCGGCGATCAACCACCTGATCGACCAGCGCATCGATCGGCTGATGGCGCGCACGGCGCAGCGTCCGCTCGCGACCGGTGCGCTGAAGCCCTCGCAGGTGCTCGTATTCGCGATCGTGCTCGGCGTGCTGTCGATGACGATCCTAATCGTGTTCGTCAATCCGTTGACCGCGGGGCTCACGTTCGCCTCGCTGATCGGCTACGCGGTCGTCTACACGGCCTACCTCAAGCGCGCGACGCCGCAGAACATCGTCATCGGCGGCATCGCCGGCGCGGCGCCACCGGTGCTCGGCTGGGCGTCGGTGTCGGACAGTGTGCATCCGTACGCGCTGCTGCTCTGCCTCATCATCTTCGTGTGGACGCCGCCGCACTTCTGGGCGCTCGCGATCTTCCGCCGCGACGACTACTCGCTCGCGCAGGTGCCGATGCTGCCGGTCACGCACGGCGTCACCTACACGCGCTGGCACGTGCTGTTCTACACGGTGCTGCTCGTGCTGGTCACCGCGCTGCCGTATCTCACCGGCATGAGCGGACTCTTCTACTTCGGCGGCGCGCTCGTGCTCGGCGCCGGCTTCCTCTATTACGCGATCCGCCTCCTGAATCCGCCGGACGATTTCTTTCCGATGCGCGTCTTCAACTATTCGATCGTGTACCTGATGGCGCTGTTCGCGTTCCTGCTCGTCGACCACTACCTCGCGCCGGCGGCGTTCCGGCCCGGCGGCATCGAGTTCATCAAGGTCGGCTAGCGCGCGGCTTCGGCGACCGGCTCGCCGAGCAGATACTTCTTCCAGAACATCATCGTCGCCGCGCGGAAGTAGTCGACGTTCGTCTTCTTCTTCCAGCCGTGGCCCTCGTCCTTGAATTCGAGGAACCACACGTCGCCGCCGTTGCCGCGCACGGTGTTCGCGATCTGCTGGCCTTCGCTCGCGGGCACGCGCGGATCGTT
>DATFRS010000155.1:0-21446 GCA_035263065.1 Rhodanobacteraceae bacterium | reverse complement strand
CCAGCGATCCCGCGAGCGCCAGGATCGGCACGAGCAGCGCGTAGCGCGCGAAGAACATCGCGACGCCGAGCACGAGGTTGTAGAACGGCGTGTTCGCGCCGAGGCCGGCGAACGCGCTGCCGTTGTTGTTCGACGCCGACGAGAACGCGTACAGCACTTCGCTGAAGCCGTGGATGCCGGGATTGAACACGGTCTTGAGCGCGGCAGGCGTGACCACCGAGACCGCCGTGCCGACGAGCACGAGGAACGGCGGCAGCAGGACGATCAGCGACGCCATCTTCATTTCGTACGCGTCGATCTTCTTGCCGAGATATTCGGGCGTGCGGCCGACCATGAGGCCGGCGATGAACACGGCGACGACCGCGAACGCGAGCATGCCGTAGAGGCCCGAGCCGACGCCGCCGCCGATGACCTCGCCGAGCTGCATCAGCCACATCGGGACGAGGCCGCCGAGCGGCGTGAACGAGTCGTGCATCGCGTTGACCGAGCCGTTCGACGCAGCGGTCGTCGCGGTCGCCCACAGCGTCGAGTTGACGATGCCGAAGCGGACTTCCTTGCCCTCCATGTTGCCGCCGGCCTGCGTGGCCGAGGCGACCTGGTCGACACCGAGCGCGTGCAGCGCCGGGTTGCCGGCCTGCTCGGCCGCCGTGCACGCGAGCAGCAGCGGCACGAAGATCACGAACATTGTCGCGAGCAGCGCCCACCCCTGACGCCGATCGCCGACCATCACGCCGAACGTGTAGCAGAGCGCGAACGAGACGATCAGGATCGAAAACAACTCGACGAAGTTGCTAAGCGGCGTCGGGTTCTCGTAGGGATGCGCCGAGTTCACGTTGTAGAAGCCGCCGCCGTTGGTGCCGAGCTGCTTGATCGCGATCTGCGAGGCGGCGGGGCCGAGCGGGAGCGATTGCTCGGTGACGACCGTCTCCTTCGTGGCGTCCTTGCCGGCCGCGTCCTTGACGGGATTCCCGTCGGCGTCCTTGACGGTCTCGGTCTGCGTGGTCGCCTGCAGCAGCGGTACGTTCTCGTACCGCTTGAAGTTCTGCGGCACGCCCTGCGAGGCGAGCACCAGCGCGACGATCAGCGACAGCGGCAGCAGCACGTACAGCGTCGAGCGCGTGAGGTCGACCCAGAAATTGCCGATGCCTTGCGCATTGCGGCGCACGAAGCCGCGCACGAGCGCGATCAGCACGGCGATGCCGGCCGCTGCCGAGACGAAGTTCTGCACGGCGAGGCCGAGCATCTGTGTGAGATAGCTCATCGTCGATTCGCCGCCATAGCCCTGCCAGTTCGTGTTCGTGGCGAAGCTGATGGCGGTGTTCATCGACGAATCGGCGCCGACCGCGCCGAAGCCCTGCGGATTCAGCGGCAGCCATTGCTGCGTGCGCTGCAGGACGTAGACGACGAGGAGGCCGACGACGTTGAACGCGAGCATCGCGACCGCGTAGCGGCGCCACGACATGTCCTCGGCGGCATCGACGCCGGACAGGCGATAGATGAAGCGCTCGATCGGTCCGCCGATGCGGTGCACGCGGCTCGGCGCGTCGGCGAACACGGCGGCCATGTAGGTGCCGAGCGGCTTGACGAGCAGCAGCGTCACCGCGAGGTAGAGGCCGATCTGCAGGATGTCGTTGGCAGTCATTCGAACCACTCCGGCTTGAGCAGCGCGACGGCGAGATACACGGTGAGCGCGAGCGCGATGAGCGCGGCGAGGCCGTAGAGGACGCTCATGGCTTGCGGTCCTCGAGCTTCGAGCAGAGGTGCAGATATGCGGCGGTCAGGCCGAGGAGCACGGCGAGCAGGGCGAGATATGCGATGTCCATGACGGGCGCCTTTTCGGAACGGCGGCACGATAGGCGTCGTCGCATATGGCGCGCATATGGATGCGGCGCGCGCGCATAAAGAACGCGTAAAAAAACGGCGGGCCGCGCCTAGCGCAGCAGGTACTGCAGATCGCCCTCGGCCGCGCCGAGCGCGGCATACAGCGCCAGCTGGTTGCGCGCACGCTCGAGGTTGTGCAGCGGCCGCTCGACGCGGAAATAGCGGTCGCCGTCGAGATAGTCGGTGAGGAAGCGCAGCGCCAGCATGCCGGTGACCATGCGCGCGCCGAACACGAGGCTCGTCCGCTCGACCGGCGTCAGCAGTGCGCCGCAGCCGTCGAGATAGCCGCGCGCGACGGCCTCGAAGGCGTCCTTGCCGATCTCGATGCGGTCGAGCTCGGTCGAATCCTCGGCGACGGGACTGACCAGCGTGCGCACGAGGTCGCCGAAATCGAACAGCGGCGAGCCCGGCATCACGGTGTCGAGGTCGATCACGCAGACCGCGCGGCCGTCGGCGTCGAACAGGATGTTGTCGATCTTGCAGTCGTTGTGGACGATGCGCAGCGGGAGGCCGTGCGCGGTCAGCGATCGCCAGGCCGCGACCGCTTCGGCGAAACCGCTCGCCTTGCGGCATTCGTCGTAGCAGCGCGTCGCGCGGCCGACTCGATCGTCGGCGAGCGCGCGGCGGAAGTTCTCGTAGCGGCGGGCGGGATCGTGGAAGCCGGGGATGACTTCGCCGACCGAGGCGACCGGCAGCGAGCCCAGCGCGCGCACGAACGCGCCGAAGGCGCGCGCCGCCGTGCCGGCCATCGCGGTGTCGAGAGCGACCTCGTGCGTGCGCGCGTCGGGCACGTAGTCGTACATGCGCCACCAGCTCGAGTCCGCGAGCGTCAGCGCCGGCGCGCCCGACAGCGTCGGCACGAGCTCTAGCACCGCGTAGGCATAGCGGCCCGCGGCGCGCTCGCGGCCGAGGTGCGCGGTGACCGCGTGGCAGTTGCGCACCACGGATTCCGGCGCGCGGAACACCGCGGTGTTGAGCTTCTGCAGCACGCGCTCGCGGCCGTCGTCGCGCATGCGCAGCGTGCGGTTGACGAGGCCGCCGCCGAGCGGCTCGAACGCCGCGTGCGGGCTGAGGCCCCACGCCGCCGAGATCGCCGCGCGGCTCGCGGGATCGAGGACGCCGTCGGCGTTGAGGTTCACGCGCGGAGCTCGGCGCGCGGGCGTGTCATTCGTCGGACTCCGCCGGCGCGAACGGTACGGGCTCGCCGGGCTTGAGCTTCTTCTGCCACGCTTCGAGCTTGTTCTCGATGCTGCGCGTCGTCGCGATCTGCGGCTCGGAATGCTCGTCCTCGTTGGCGTCTTCCCATTCGGTGACGGACTTCTTCGCCTGCGCGAAGGCGTCGGGAATCGACGTCGTCCTGTTGAGCGCCTCGGCGAAGAACGCCTTCGCGAAGTAGGTGATGTCCGAATCGGCGCCGCAGCCGAACGAGGTGCGGTCGGCGCGCGCGGACGTGATGACCATCGTCGAATCGTCGCGCAGCGCGTCGATGAAGCCGCCCGAATAGCACGCGTTGACGACGACGACCTTCCAGCGGATGCCGGGCGAGGTCTTCAGCGCGTCGGCGAGATCCTCGGGCGCGATCTGGTCGAGCGGCAGCGGGTCGAGATCGACCAGGAGCTCGTGATCGTGCGAGCCGTGCGTCGTGACGTAGAGCAGCAGCACGTCCTCGGCGGGATCCATCGTCTTCGCGATGTCGTCGAGCGCCCAGCCGAGGTTGGTCAGCGTCGCGAGCGGCCGCGTCGCGACGGTCGCCGCGTTGTTCTCGAGCACGAGCACGCGCCCGTCGGCGTTGAAGCGCTTCGTGAAGAGCTGCTCGGCGTACTCGGCCTCGTTGCGGAACACGTCCTCGCGTGCGTCGCCGGCGAACGCGACGACGTAAAGATCGACGACGCCCGGCGTCTGCGGCTTCAGCTTCGCGATGGCGTCGTCGAGCAGTGCCTGCTGGTTGTAGATGACGTCCTCGGCGTCGAACTCGGGCGTCGTATCGAGCGATTTCGGCAGCGCGGCCGGCGTCGGGACCGCGGGCGAAGGCGCCGTCGCGGTCGTCAGGATCGACGCCGGCGGCAGCCACCACCACGGCATCGCCGAGACGGCAAAGCCGAGGAAGGCCGCGAGCACGGCGCGTCCGCGCAGCTTCGGCGCGAGCCAGCGCGCGACGCCGAACAGCACTGCGAGCCACCAAAAGCGCGCGAGAGCATCCGCGAGGTGCGCGAGGAGGAGGTGCCCGTGTCCCAGCGCGGCATAGGTCAGCCAGGTCAGCGGCGTGTGCACGACGACCTCGGTCATGATCGTCGCCGCGAGCAGCGCGCACGCGACGCCCCAGACGATGCCGTCGCGCTGCATGACGCGCATCAGCACCCACGCCGCGGCGAGCGTCAGCAGCGAGTCGGCGAGGACGCCGATGACCGCGACGCGGCCGACCGTCCACGGCGGCGGCACTTCCAGCACCGCGAGGCCGAGCAGGGTCGCGAGGTATACGACGACGAGCCCGATGAACAGCGCGGGCCCCGCCTCGAGCGGATTCAGGCGAGGCGCGCGCAGGAAAATCGAGCGAAGGCCGTTCCAGAGGGCGACGGAAATGTCCACGCGAAACGCATCCTCGTCTTCAGGGGTTCCGCGCGGCCGTGCGCGGCGACGTCACAGCACGAACGGAATCAGCGCCTTCACTTCGCGACGATAGCGCAGGTACGCATCGCCGAACGTCTCGATCATCCAGCGCTCCTCGAGCAGGAGCTTGCGCCACAGCGACGCGAATGCGATCGCGACCGCGAGGAGGCCGCGCCATTCGCCGCGCGCGATCGCCGAACCGAGGAAGCCGATCAGGATGCCGGTGTAGATCGGATGCCGGACCCAGCGGTAGGGTCCGCTGCGCACGAGCTCGTGATCTTCCTTGACCGTCACGATGCCGCTCCAGTTGCGGCCGAGCACGTTGCGCGCCCAGATCGAGAAAGCGAGGCCGAGCACGAGCACGACGACGCCGGCGTAGAACGTCGCGGGCGAGGCCGGCAGGAAGCGCTCGCCGAGGAATCCCGGCATCGTCGGCGTCCAGATCAGCCACGCGGCGATGCCGAGCGGCACGATGTGCGCGGCACGCGAGAGCGGCGACTCGGTGCGGCGGTTCTCCTTCGCGGTGCGCGACGCGACGAACCAGTACGCGAGCCACGCGATCCAGATCGCGCCGATCAGGTTCGCCCCGGAGAAGCTCATCGTGCGTCGGGCACGATCGCGTCGAAGTCGGCGACGCAGCGATGCGCGCCGCCGTCCGGGCAGCGCGACGGCGCGCGCGCGAGCAGCGTCGTCCGCATGCCGGCGGTGCGCGCGGCGTCGAGCTCTTCCGTGACGTCGGAAAGGAACAGGATCTCGCCGGCCGCGACGCCGATCGCCTCGGCGATGCGGCGGTACGAGGCGGCGTCGCGCTTCGGGCCGGTTTCGGTGTCGAAGTAGCCCGTCAGCAGCGGCGTGAGATCGCCCGCGTCGGTGTGCCCGAAGAGGAGCTTCTGCGCCGGCACCGAGCCCGACGAGTAGACATAGAGCCGCTTGCCTGCCGCGTGCCATTCGCGGAGCCGCGCCGGCACTTCGGGATAGACGTGCGCGCGGTACTCGCCGTCTTCGTAGCCGGCCCGCCAGATCATGCCCTGCAGCGCCTTCAGCGCGGTCGACTTGCGGTCGCCGTCGATCCAGCCGGTGAGGAGGTCGATGATTTCCTGCCGCGTCGCCGAGACGAGCCCGGCTTCCTTCGCCGCCTCGTGCAGCCAGTGCTGCACGTCGGGATCGTCGGTGTGCGTCGCGACGAACGCCGGCAGGCGCTCGCGCGCGTACGGGAACAGCACGTCCTTGACGAAGCTGATCGAGCTCGTCGTGCCTTCGATGTCGGTGAGGATGACGCGGATCAAGGGCGGGACGCCGTCAGGATGCGAGGCCGCGAATGTTACCGGCTTTGCGGACCCGGCGAGCGCGCATCTTCGACGTGCGAGGCATACGCGCTCTCGATCGCGCGCTTCGCGTCGAGCGGGCGCGCGAGACGCGCGAAGATCATCGCGCTCTCGCCGCGGCCGGTCAGCACGACGTCGCCGAAGCCGAGCATGCGGCCCCATGCCGTCTGGCGCAGGTCGATCGTCTCGATCGACGCGAGCCGGAGCTCCTCCGTTTCGCGGCTGACGATGCCCGTCTTGCGCACGACGCGGCGGTTCGTCACGCCCATCTCGATCGAGCGCAGGCGCAGCCATTCGTAAAGCGCGGCCAGGAGCGCGATGCCGAGCGTCGGGATCGCGAGCAGCAGGAACACGTAGAGCCGCCACTTCGCGGTCCAGTGGAGCTCGAAGCGCGCGACGATGCTTTCGCCCGGCGCGAGCGACTCGTCGAGGTAGCTCATGCGCTCAGGCGGCGCGCGCCGACTGGTGCGGCGTCATGCGCGGAAACGCTTCGGCGATGTCGCTGCCGGTAAAGTTCGCGACCCAGCCTTCCTTGTTCGTGAACAGGCGGATCGCGACGAAGTACGGCGACTCGCTCATGTCGAACCAGTGGCGCGTGCCGTCGGGCACGCCGATGAGGTCGCCGGCCTCGCAGAGCACTTCGTAGACCTTCTCGCCGATGTGCAGCGTGAACTGGCCCGCGCCGGCGACGAAGAAGCGCACTTCGTCCTCGCTGTGCGTGTGCTCGTTCAGGAATTTCTGGCGGAACATCGCGCGATCGGGGTTGTCGGGTTTGAGGCTGATCACGTCGACGGCCTGGTAACCCTCGGTCTTCATCAGCCGGTCGATGTCGCTGCGATACGCGGCGATGACTTCGTCCTGGCTCGCGCCCGGCACGACGGCCTTGGACGCTTCCCACTGCTCGAAGCGCACGCCGACCTTGCCGAGCTCGCGCGCGATGTCGGCGTGATCGGTGTGCACCGAGACCGGCGTCGCGGCGCGGGCTTCGTCGTAGATCGTCAGGCGGCTCATGTCGGTTCACCTCGCAGGCGCCAGAGGTCGAGCTCAGAGGCTAGCAGGAATTCGAACGCCTCGAGATGGCGCCGCGTTTCCTGCATGTCCCGTCCCCACGTATAGATGCCGTGGCCGTCGATCAAGTAGCCGGCGAGCGGCTTGCCCGCGTCGAGCCACGCGTCGACCTGGCGCACGAGCACGTGCATGTCCTGCGTGTTCGGGAACACCGGCACGTCGAGCTCGCTTTCGTGCGTCGTGTAGCCGGTGATCGCCTTCTGGAGCTCCCAGCCTTCGAAGCGGATCACGCCGCGCGACGCGAAGAGGCGCGACGCGACCGTCTGCGTGCGCGAATGCGTGTGCAGCACGGCGTTGGCGTCGGTGAAGCGGCGGTAGATCTGCGTGTGCAGCAGCGTCTCGGCGGACGGGCGCGCCTCGGTCGCGACCGCGCGGCCGTCCATGTCGACGACCATGACGTCGTCGCCGGAAAGCCGGCCCTTGTCGCGGCCCGAGATCGTCACGGCGATGTGCCTGGCATCGAGCCGCATCGAGAAGTTGCTGCTCGTCGCCGGCGTCCAGCCGAGCGCGGCGAGCTCGCGGCCGGTGTCGGCGATCGTGCGGGCGCAGGCGGCGAGGGCGACGGGGTCGTAGGGGAGGTTGGCGGTCACGGTCGGCCGGAGCGGGAACGAAGGGCGTGACTATAAAGACAGCCGCAAATCTAAACGAGAGTTATTCCTATCCCGTGTCAGCTTCGATTTATTGCGGCGGAGTATGCTCGGCGCCGCCCGGATGTCCCCACGGTCCGAATCGCTCGTCCAAACCCCTGCAAGGAGCCGACATGTCAAACCCAGCCGATAGCCAGGCCCGACGCCGTTTCCTCAAGCTCGCCGTCGCCGGTGCGGTCACCGCGCCGATCGCCTCGACGCTGCTGCCGCGCTTCGCGCGCGCCGACGATCTCCCGCACCTTTCCGAAAGCGACGCCACCGCGATGGCGCTCGGCTACAAGGAAGACGCGACCAAGGTCGACAAGGCCAAGTTCGCCGTCTACAAGGAAGGCTCGGACTGCTCGAACTGCAAGTTCTGGACGGGCAAGGCCGGCGAGGCCTACGGCCCGTGCGGACTCTTCCCCGGCAAGTCGACCGCCGCCAAGGGCTGGTGCTCGGGCTACAGCGCGAAGAGCTGACCTCCATGCGATGCCCTCGACGCCGCGCGATCCCGCATCGCGCGGCGTCGTCGTTTGCGAAGCCCGCTTTCCCCTCTCCCGCACGCGGGAGAGGGCAGGGTGAGGGCAAGCTCGCGCAGACGTCTCGGCAACTGAGACGGCCCGCTGTCAGAATGGCAGCCGTCGAATCCACGAGGGCCCCGAGTGCCGAACCTCTCGCCTGATCTCGCGCTCGTCGCGGCCGCGCTCTTCGGCGTCATCGCCGGCGCGCTCGCCGTCTTCCTCCTGATCCGCCGCCGCCACGCGCAGGATCGCCACGGCGAAATCGCGGTGCTGACGAGCCAGCGCGACGAGCTGGCGCGCCGCGTCGCGCGCTTCGAGGACGAAGGCACCACCGCCGAAGCGAGCCTTCGCGTGCTGACGCGCCAGTCGGCGACGCACGAGGCGCACGCGACGCGGCTCGCGCAGGAGCTCGCCGACGCACGCCGCGTGCGCGACGGGCTGCAGCAGCGGCTCGAGGAGCTGACGGCGCGCCATTCCGCGCTCGAGGCGACCGCGCGCGAGCAGATGCAGGCGGCGTCCGAGAAGCTCGCGCTGCTCGACCAGGCCGAGCAGCGCCTGCGCGATTCGTTCCAGAACCTCGCCAACACGATCCTCGACGACAAGGCCGAGCGCCTGCGCGAGCAGAGCGCGACGCAGCTCGGCGGTCTCCTCGATCCGTTGAAGTCGCAGCTCAAGGAATTCCGCGACACCGTGAGCCAGACGCACGCCGCCGACCAGCGCGAGCGCGGCATGCTGGCGCAGGAGATCCAGAGCCTCAAGCAGCTCAACCAGCGCATCAGCGAGGACGCGATCAACTTGACGCGCGCGCTCAAGGGCGACTCGCGCGCGCAGGGCGCGTGGGGCGAGCTCGTGCTCGAGCGCGTGCTCGAAGCGTCGGGGCTGACGGCCGGGCGCGATTACGAGACGCAGGTGACCTTCCGCAACGACGACGGCTCGCGGCCGCGGCCCGACGTCATCGTCCGGCTGCCGGACAACAAGGACATCGTGATCGACGCAAAGGTGTCGCTGAAGGCCTACGAGCGTTCGGTCGCGTCGGGCGAGGAGCCGCTGCGCGCGGCGGCCCTCAACGAGCACATCGCGTCGGTCCGCCGGCACATCGACGAGCTGTCGGCGCGCAACTACGACGACATCGAGAAGCTGCGCACGCTCGATTTCGTGCTGCTGTTCATCCCGGTCGAGGCCGCGTTCATCGAAGCGGTGCGCGCGGACGTCAATCTCTACGGCTACGCGCTCTCGAAGAACATTTCGCTGGTGAGCCCGAGCACGCTGCTGGCGACGCTGCGCACGGTCGCGCATCTCTGGCGCGTCGAGCAGCGCAACATCAACGCGAACGAGATCGCGCGCCGCGCGGCACAGCTCCACGACAACTTCGCGCTGCTCGTCAACGAGCTCGGCAGCGTCGGCGTCGCGCTCGACAAGGCGCAGCGCGCGCACCAGAGCGCGCTCAGGCGCCTGCGCGAGGGCGGCAAGGGCAGCGTGCTGTTGCAGGTGCAGAGCCTCGCCGAGATGGGCGCGCCGGTGAAGAAGTCGCTGCAGATGTCGCTGCTGGAAGGGGCGGCGGCGGAGGAAGGCGCGGACGAAGAAGGCGACGCTCCGCAGCAGCCCGAGACACCCGCACCTGAGAACGCCGCGACGAAGTCGCCATCGGTCGTTCCGCTGAAGGCGCGGACCTGATCGCCGCGGGTGCGCGCTAGGCGCGCGTGCCCTGGGTCACGCGCAGCCCCGCCTGCGACGCCGGCTTGCCGCGCAGCTTGCTGTGCTTCAGCCCGTACCCGAAGTAGATCGCGATGCCGATCACCGTCCAGATCAGCATCAGCGTCCAGTTGTACCAGTTCTCGCCGAAGATCAGCAGGAACAGGCAGCTCAGCACGCCGAGCGTGCACGTGACCGGCGCCCACGGCACGCGGAACGTGCGGTGCAGGTCGGGCTGCGTGCGGCGCAGGACCAGCACGCCGATGCACACCGCGACGAACGCGATCAGCGTGCCCATCGAGACGAGATCGCCGAGCACGTCGAGCGGAAACACCGCCGCCAGCAGCGCGATGCCGCAGCCGGTGATGACCGTGTTGATGTGCGGCGTGCAGTACTTCGGATGGAGCTTCGCGAACACCGGCGGCAGGAGGCCGTCGCGGCCCATGATCATGAAGATGCGCGGCTGCGCGATGATCATGACGAGGATCACCGACGAGAGGCCGATCAACGCGCCGAGCTCGACCAGCCAGCGCAGCCAGTCGAGCTCCGTGTGCGCCCTGATCGCGGTGACGACGGGCTCGCTCGTGCCGAGCTTGTCGTACGGCAGGAGGCCGGTCAGCACCATCGCCATGCCGATGTAGAGCACCGTGCAGATCGCCAGCGAGGCGATCGTGCCGATCGGGAGGTCGCGCTGCGGATTGACCGCTTCCTGCGCGGCGGTCGAGGTCGCCTCGAAGCCGATGTACGAGAAGAACACGAGCGCGGCGCCGCGGATGATGCCGGACCAGCCGAATTTTTCGGGGCCCTGGTTTTCCGGAATGAACGGATGCCAGTAGTCGGTGTTGACGTAGTTCGCGCCGACCACGATCACGATGACGATCAGCGACACCTTGAGGATCACCATCGCGAGGTTCACGCCGCTCGATTCCTTGATGCCGACGTAGCAGACCCAGGTCAGCGCGAGCACGATCGCGACGGCGGGCAGGTTGAACAGCGCACCGGTCGAGACGAGCTTGTCGTCGGTGAACGCGAGCGGCGCCTGCGTCAGCGCCGCCGGCAGATGGATGCCGAGATGATCGAGCAGGCTCGTGAAATAGCCCGTCCAGCTCACCGCGACGGCGGACGCCGACACGCCGTACTCGAGCACCATGTTCCAGCCGATGAACCAGGCGACGCCCTCGCCGAGCGTCGCGTACGCGTACGAGTACGAGCTTCCCGAGATCGGGATCATCGTCGCGAACTCGGCGTAGCAGAGCGCGGTCAAGCTGCAGCAGATCGCGGCCATGATGAAGCAGAGCACGATCGCCGGTCCCGCGTGCTCGGCCGCGGCCTGGCCCGTGATCACGAAGATGCCGCCGCCGATGACCGCGCCGATGCCGAGCGCGGTGAGACCCCAGGGTCCCAGCGTGCGCTTGAGGCACGGGCCTTCGCTCGAATCGATGTCGGAGAAATCGGTCTTTTTCGCCAGCAGTCGGTCGAGCATCGTGAAAGTCGCCGGTGTGCGCGTCGTGTCGCGCTGAAAGAAAAAGCCGGCGGATGCGTTCCGCCGGCTTCGGGTCCTACTTGCGTGCGTTGCGCAGCTTGCTGCGGTGGTAGCCGTAGAAGAAATAGACGAGAAGCCCGGCGATGATCCAGCCGCTCATCCATTTCCAGTTGTCGAGGAACGCGATGAAGAACAGCGCGAAGCAGCTCAGCGCGCCGAGCCAGCACACGACGGGCGCGGCGGGCACGCGGAACGCGCGCGGCAGGTCCGGACGCGTCCTGCGCAGCACGAGCACGCCGATGCAGACGGTCGTGAACGCAAGCAGCGTGCCCATCGAGACGAGGTCGCCGAGCACATTGATCGGCAGCAGGCCCGCGAGCACCGCTGCGACGATGCCGACGATCACCTGACCGACATACGGCGTCTGGTGCTTGGGATGCACCTTGCCGAACGCCGCCGGCATGAGGCCGTCGTTCGCCATCGTGTAGAAGATGCGCGGCTGGCCCATCAGCATGACGAGGATGACCGACGAGAGGCCGGCGATCGCGCCGACTTCGATCACGATGCGCAGCCAGCGCAGGCTCGGATAGCCTTCGATCGCGGTCGACACCGGATGCGCGGTGCCGAGCTGCGTGTACGGCGCGATGCCGGTCAGCACGGCCGACACGATGATGTAGAGGATCGTGCAGATCACGAGCGAGCCGAGGATGCCGATCGGCATGTCGCGCTGCGGATTCTTCGCTTCCTGCGCGGCCGTCGAGACCGCGTCGAAGCCGATGTACGAGAAGAACACGATCGAGGCAGCGCGGAACACGCCGCTCCAGCCGAAGTGGCCGGCGGCGTCGGTCGGCGGCACGAACGGATGCCAGTTCGCCGGGTTGACGAACTGCAGCGAGAACGCGACGAAGAGCAGGATCACCACGAGCTTGATCGCGACGACGACCGCGTTCAGCGACGCCGACTGCGTGACGCCGACGTAGCAGACCCAGCTGATCGCGGCGACGATGAGCACGGCGGGCAGGTTGATCAGCGCGCCGGTCGTCGAGATGTGGCCGTCGGTCACCGTCAGCGGCGCGTTGACGAGCGCGGCCGGAAGCGCGAGCGCCGTGCCGGTGAGCTCGCCGATCGACTGCAGGAGGCTGTTGAAATAGCCCGACCAGCCGACCGCGACGGTCGAGGCGGCGAAGAGGTATTCGAGGATCAGCATCCAGCCGATGAACCAGGCGACGATCTCGCCGAGCGTCGCGTACGAGTACGAGTACGCTGAGCCCGAGACCGGCAGCATCGAGGCGAACTCGGCGTAGCAAAGGCCGGCGAACGCGCAGGCGATGCCGGCGATCACGAAGCTCAGCACGACGGCGGGACCCGCGTGCATCGCGGCCGCCTGGCCGGTCAGCACGAAGATGCCGGCGCCGATGATCGCGCCGATGCCGAGCATGACCAGATGCCTCGCCGTGAGCGCTCGCTTGAGCGTCACTTCGCCGGTGATCGGTCCCTGGGCATGCTCGCCCGCGTCGACGTGCGGTGCGGGATGCACCGGCTGGACGACAAACAGATCTTTCAACATCGAGTTCCCCTCGCAAGAGTTCCGAGTCGGTCCGTCCGGGACGTTTCGGATTCGCCGGGTCAGGCTGGAGCCGGTCCCGAATGCTTCCGGCGCGGAGCTGGACTTCCGCGCCGTGCGCGACCCGTCCACGGGCCGCAGGCCCCTCGACCCGGTCGAAGGAGGCTCTTGCCCGCGCGATTGCGGCGTTGCGGGGGCGCCGGCACGTTAACCCACGGCTTCCGGGCGCACAAGTTGCGTTGCGGCCGGAATTGCACGATTCCCGGCGCGCTCCCTATGCTTGCCGCCGCCATGGACGACCCGTTCCGACCTCTCGAGGACGCGCTTGCGGAATATCGCGCCGCCGACGCCGACGGTGCCGCGATCGCCGACGAGTTCGCACGCTTCCTCGCCTCGGCGCCGACCGTGTTCGAGCGCGCGCACACGGTCGGCCATTTCACGGGATCGGCCTGGCTCGTCAGCGCCGACGGCCACCGCGTCCTGCTCACGCACCATCGCAAGCTGAACGCGTGGCTGCAGCTCGGCGGGCACGCCGACGGCGATGCCGATCTTGCGCGCGTCGCGTTGCGCGAGGCGGAGGAGGAATCGGGGTTGACCGATCTCGTCGTCGAGCCCGCGATCTTCGACATCGACCGGCACCGGATTCCGGCGCGGCCGGGTGAGCCGGAGCATTGGCACTACGACGTGCGCTATGTCGTGCGGGCGACGAAGGGCGAGGCGTTCGTCGTCGGCGACGAATCGCATGCGCTGGCGTGGCGCGGGATCGCCGAGCTTGCGGGTGATGCAAGCGTCGATGCGTCGGTGCGGCGCATGGCGGCGAAGTGGTTGGGAAGATCGCGGATGTAAGGTTCCGTCGTCCCTGCGAAAGCGGGAACCTAGCGACTCTGATTTGCATCAGGGCAACGGCGCTGGGTCCCCGCTTTTCGCGGGGACGACGAGGAGTTCTACTCGAACCCGTCGCGGAAGATCGTGTCGTCCCCGATCCCGACCGAGAACGCGCGATTCACGCGCGTGACGTTGCCCTGCACGTCGCGCACCTCGACATGCACGTGCCGGTTCCACGCATCGGTCACGGGCGGCGCGAGCGCGATGCTCCAGATCGAATCGCCGGCCGGCAACGCGAGGCTCGCGAGCTCGCTGCCGGGCGCGAGGCCGTTCACCTCGAAATCCGTCGTGACGTGGAGCGTCGAGATGTCGATGCCCGAATCGCCGTCGGCGAGGCCGAAGCGAATCTCGCCGAGCGGTGCCGCGTTCGCGCGCGGCCGAGGCAGGCTCACCGCGACGGTCGGCTTCAGGTCATCCATGAACCAGCCGTAGCGCGGATCGCCGGTGTCGATCGGCGCGCCGAGATCGATCCAGCGCACGAACAGGAGGCGCTCGTCGGCGGTGAGCGGCTCGACGGGACTGCCGGGCGGCGGCATCGCGGTGCCGGTGTAGTCGAGATCGGCCGTGTTCGGATCGGCGCCGGCAGGCAACGTGTTGGGATCGCCGGGCACGCTTTCGGTCGGATGATCGGCGTTGCTCCAGCCGTCGAGGCGCCGGCCGAACAGCTTCCAGACCAGTAGGCTGCGCCGGCTCTGGAACATGCGGATGTAGCGGCTCGCGTTCGTCTGGCGCCACGTGCCGGTCGAGATCACCGGCGGATAGCCGAACGCGGCGTCCTGGTCGGCGGCGAGGCGGCGGTAGTCGCCGGGAAGACCGTTGGAAATGCTCGTGTCGGACAGATCGAGATTTCCCGCCGGCGCGGCGCCCTGATGGCAGCTCACGCAGCGCGACTGCAGCAGCGGTCGGATGTCGCGCAGGAATTCGACGCTGACCTGCGTGTTGTTCTCGACGCGCAGCGACGGATCGCCGTTCGCATCCTCCGTCAGCAGCGGCGTCTGCTTCGACAGATCGTAGATCGTGTACGAAGGCTGCGCGGCTGCCGTCGTCTCGAACGCGAGCGGCATCTGGCTGTGCGCATGGCAGCCGCCGCAGTTCGCGCGCATCTCGCCGGGCCGCACCTGGTGCCAGGTCTGCGCCATCGCGAGCACCATGCCGTTGCGGTCGAGCATCTGGAACGTGAACGGCGAATCGGCGACGACCTTCGCTAGGAAGCTCGTGTCGGGATTGCCCTCGAAGTCGAGCACCGGCTGGTTCTGTCCGTCGAACTTGCGCACCGGGATCTCGCCGAGCACGCGCAGGCGTTCCTCGGCGTGGCTCGTGAACGCGCGTCCGGCATGCGGGCCGTAGCTGCGATGCGAGTGCGGCTCCATGCCGACGACGCGGATCGCCCAGATGTCGTCATTCGTGTACTTGCCCGCATCGCTGCCCTGCGTGCCCCAGTTGCTCGACTGGCCGTTCTCCGACGTGTTGAACGCGTCGAGCCCGTCGTAGAAATCGGACCACGGCGGCACGGTGCCGGGAAAGCTCTCGCGCTTGTAGAGGCTCGAGGTGCCGACGAGGCCGAAAGGCGTGCCGGCCGGAAGATCGGGGTGCGCGCTGCCGTCGTTCGGCAGCCAGCCGAAATCGTTCGGCGCGGCGACGCCGTGAATCCGCTGATAGGTCGCGACCGCGCGCGGCCACGCTTCGTTGTACGCGGGATCGTTCCGGATCGGCACGAGATCGTGCGGCGAGTTCATGATGTTGCCGCCGGGCACGATATAGAGGCCGGCGTCGTAGTACGGCACCGGTGTCGGGCGATCGAGATTGTTGGTCGGGCCGGGCGACCACACGACGAGCAGGTCGCCGTTCGGAGCGCCCGACGGATGCGTGAAGCGCCCGACGCGCACGCCGTCGTCGCCGACCGGCGCCGCCTCGTCGTCACCGTGCGTGAACGGCGCCAGCGTATACAAGCCGCCGCGCGGCGTGAACGGAATCGTGTACGGATACGGGAAGCCCGCGCCGACCGTGCGCTGGATCGGCGGATTGTCGTCGGGGAACGCGCTGAAAAACGGCGGCTGTCCCGCGGGCGGCGCCGACGGCGTGCGATAGAGCGTGCCGAAGCCGTTGTTGTTGAGGTTGTAGTAGTCCTCGATGACGAGATCGCCGCCGGAAAGCTGCGTCGTGAAATGGAACGCCTGCCCGTCGCGGAACGCCGACAGGACCGGCTGCCAGTCGCGCCCGTCGGGCCAGATCGCCCACACGCCCCAGAGCCGCGTATCGCGCAGGCCCTGGTCCTCGTGCGTCGAATAGAGGATGCGGCCGTCCTGAAGGATCGTCGGATGCAGCGCGCTCGAGATGTTCATCGGCGCGATCTGCGTGACGTTCTGGCCGTCCTCGTCCATCACGAAGAGCTGCAGCGTCGGCGCGGTGTAGCCCTTCGGCGGCTCGAAGCCGTCGCGGTTGCTGACGAACGCGATGCGATGATCGGGCAGCGGGCACGGCGCGAGATTGAGAATCCCGTAGCCGAGGCGATCGTATTCCTGCGGCGGATCGACGGGATTGGTTTCATCCCACGTGCCGGCGCCGGTGTTCGGCGTGAACTCGCCGTGCGTGAGCTGCTCGATCGCGCGCGAGTCGAGGCGGATGCGATAGATGTCGGCGCCGGCGTACGGGAGATTTTCGCGCTGGTAGTTCAGCGAGTCGGGACGCAGATCCGGAAAGCGGGCGTAGTAGACGTACTCCGCGTCGAACGACACGAACGGATCCGTCACGCCGCCGTTGCCGCCGGCGACGAGCACTTCTTCGCTGCCGTCCGGATGCAGCAGCATGAGATCGGCGCCGGGATCCAGGCGCGCCGGATGGAACACCTCGGGCCAGATCGTGTTGACGTCGTCGCCGAAGCGCGGCTGGCGCACGTAGACGATGTCGTAGTCGATCGTCTGCGCCGACGCGAACGCGCCGGCAAGCGCGAGCGGCAACGCGATGGTGCGGGCTGCGATCCCCATGACGCCTCTCCCCGCGGGCC
This sequence comes from Rhodanobacteraceae bacterium, assembly GCA_035263065.1. GTDB lineage: Bacteria > Pseudomonadota > Gammaproteobacteria > Xanthomonadales > Rhodanobacteraceae > Dokdonella_A. The sequence goes on along the minus strand of DATFRS010000155.1, from coordinate 4,790 downwards.
CTCGAAGTGTGGCTCGGCACCCCGCTGCGGGCCGTGACCGGCCGCACACGGTGGGCGGCTCCGTTCATCAAGACCCCGAAATATGCGGTGCTACCATCGTCCGCGGGGAGGCGCCGGTCAATTCCGGCCGGGCCGTGCAACCGGGGAGGCGGCATCATGGAGAAGGCACGCGCAGCGCTCGCGGCAGCGCTCGGTCTCATCGTCGGTGCGGCGAGCGCGCACGACGGCGGATTCTTCGACGGCTTCGGCATCCAGGGCCGCGAGCAGATCGGCTTCTCGCCGTTCGGCATCACGCTCGGCTTCGTCACCTTCGTCGATCTCGCCGTGCAGCCGGACGGCAAGATCGTCGTCTCGGCGACGGTCGACAACGAGACCTCCGACGACATCGGCGTGCTGCGCCTGAATCCGAACGGCACGCTCGACACCGATTTCGGCATCCAGGGTCAGCGCATCACCGGTTTCGACGGCGGCGGCGCGAACGACGACGTCGCATCGAGCATGCTGCTGCAGCCGAACGGGCGCATCGTCGTCTGCGGCGTGGCGTCGGGCGATCCGAACACGAACGGCAGCGACTTCGGCATCGTCCGGCTGACCTCCGCCGGCGCGATCGACACGCAATTCAGCGTCGACGGCCGCGCGACGGTCGCGTTCGATCTCGGCCCGAGCGGATCGCGCGACGATTTCGCGGTGCGCTGCAGCCTGCAGGCGGACGGCAAGATCGTCGCCGCGGGTCAGGCCGAGATCGACTCGGACGGCAACGGGCGCATGGCCGTCGCACGGCTCAATACCGACGGCACGCGTGACACCGGCTTCAACGGTTCGGGCACCGCGACGATCGATTTCGGGCCGGGATTCCCGTCGAGCACCGCGTTCGGCGTCAAGTCGCTCGCCAACGGCGACACGCTGCTGATCGGCAACGCCGCCACGAGCGATCTCGTGACGGCGTCGTGGGCGTTCGCGCGCCTCGACCCGGCCGGCGAGCTCGATGCGACGTTCGGCAACGGCGGCATCGTGCTGTTCGATTCGGGTTTCGCGAGCTACCGCGGCATCGAAGCCGTCGACGCCGTCGTGCTTCCCGACAATTCGTTCGTCGCCGTCGGCGTCATGGATCTGCAGCCGGGCCCGAACCTCGACATCGGCGTCTTCAAGCTGACGCCGAACGGCAGCCTCGACACGAGCTGGGGCATCAACGGCGGCCAGATCATTCCGTACGACCTCGGCTCGAGCTTCAGCGACGTCGCCTTCGAGATCATCCAGGACGGGCAGGGCCGCTTCGTCATCGTAGGCTTGAGCATCGCCGCGTCGATCCAGACGACGAACGTCACGCGCCTCACGGCCGACGGTCAGCTCGATCCCTTGTTCGGCCTCGGCGGAAAGCTCATCGTCGCGAGCGCGCCGCCCCCGAACGACGATCTCGGCGATGCCGGCACGACCGTCGCGCTGACGGCGGACGGCGGTCTCCTCGTCGGCAGCATCGCGACGACGAATGCATCGCCGAACGGGCTCTACGTCGGACTCGCCAAGCTCGTCGCCGACACCGTGTTCGACAACGGATTCGAGTTCGACTGACGCTCGATCACGCGCGGCCGGAGAACTCGCCGGTCGTCGTGTTGACGAGGATCTTCTCGCCGATCGTGACGTATTCCGGCACCTGGATCTCGATGCCGGTCGCGAGCCTGGCCGGCTTGGGGCGCTTCGTCGCGGTCGCGCCCCTGAGCTCGGGCGCCGTGTCGACGACTTCGAGCGTGACCGTCGGCGGCAGCTGCAGCGCGACCGGCGCGTCGTCGATGAGCTGCACGTAGCAGCCCTCGATGCCGTCGGCGACGTAGCCCGCGGCATCGCCGACGACATTGGCGTCGAGCGTGTACTGCGCGAAGTCCTCGCTGTCCATGAACACGAACGCGTCGCCGTCCTTGTACGAGTAGGTGACGGCGCGGCGCGTGACCTCGGTCTCGCGAAGCTCGTCTTCCGAACGCAGCGAAAGGTCGAGCTTCTGTGCGCCAGGCACGCTGTACATGATGAAGCGGAACGTGACGTTGCCGCCGCGGCCCTGCGGCGAGCTGCGCTCGATGTCGCGGACCTGCCAGACCTTGCCGTCGTGCTCGACGACGTTGCCGCGCTTGACTTCGTAAGCCTTCATTTCGTGGATTCTTCGGACGAAAGACGCGCATTGTAGCGCCTCGTCCGACACGGCCGGCGCTCGTCCCCGCGAGCGCCGGTCTCACGGCTCATGCCGCGCGCTTCGCCTGCGCCAGCATCGCGAGGTGCATCAGGATGAAGATCGGCACCATGAACGCCGGGATCAGCACGAGCGGAAGCGTCGCCATCGGCGCGGTCGTGACGGGCTGGTCGCTGAGCAAGAAGCCGCCGATCGCGCCGAGGCTGATCGCGGTGAAGAGATCGAGCAGGCCGAGGCGGTTCCAGCGGATGTAGGCGCTGCTCGTGGCGAAGGAGGGCGACGCCGCGAGGCGGCCGAGAATCCACGGCGCGGTCGCGCCGATCGCCATGTCGCCGAGGCCCGCCGGCCACGCGAAGAATCCCGGCAGGATGCCGTAGACGTACAGCACGACGAACGTGAACCCCGCCCAGCGCCAGGCGTTCAGCGTGACGAGGAGGCGCGGCTCGATGCCGAGCACCCACTCGCGAAAGCGCGTCGACGTGCGATAGGCGATCACGGCCGAGGCGATCGGGGCGACAAAGGCGACCAGCAAGGCGAGAGGCGGCGTCTTCGGGGGCGCCATGAATGCGCCGCTCGCGCCGAGCGCGAAGACGGCGACGAACCATGCGGCGAGGACGATCACGATCGGCGCCGGTGCGCGGCGCACGGAAGGTTGCAGTGGAGCGGAAGAGACGGTTGCAGACATGGCGGATCTCCAAGTGACTTGCGATTTGCAAGTGACTGGACGCTAGCACTGTGACTTGCATTTTGCAAGTGACTAGTGCAAGCTGTTTTTCATGAACCCCACCGCCAAGCCGGCCGACTACGCGCGATCCAACTGCGCGGTCGCCTCGACGCTCGACCTGATCGGCGACAAGTGGTCGCTGCTGGTCATCCGCGATCTCTTCGGCGGCAAGGCGACCTACGGCGAGCTGCTCGCTTCCAGCGAGCGCATGCCGACCAACATCCTGGCGGATCGCCTGAAGCGCCTTGAGGAAGCGGGCCTCATCGAGAAGAAGGCGTATCAGGAACGCCCGGTGCGCTTCGCGTACTCGCTGACCGCGAAAGGCAGGGACATGGGCGACGTGCTGATCGCGCTCGTGCGCTGGGGCACGAAGCATCTGCCGGGCACGGTGGCGCTCGACGTCGCGACGCGCCGGTTGAAGGCGCGCACGCCGCGAAAGACCCGACGCGAATAACCTACTTCGGAGCCAGACGGACGGCGCCGTCGATGCGGATCGTGCCGCCGTTGAGATAGCGGTTCTGCAGGATGAACGCGACCGTGTCGGCGTATTCCTCGGGCTTGCCGAGCCGCGACGGATACGGCACCTGCGCGCACAGCGACTGGTAGACCTGCTCCGGCATGCCGTCGACCATCGGCGTGTGGAACACGCCCGGCGCGATCGTCATGACGCGCACGCCGATGCGCGCGAACTCGCGCGCCATCGGCAGCGTCATGCCGACGACGCCGCCCTTCGAGGCCGAGTACGCCGCCTGGCCGATCTGGCCTTCGTACGCTGCGACCGACGCCGTGTTGACGATGACGCCGCGCTCGCCGTCTTCGCCCGGCGTGTTGTGCTGCATCAGATCGGCCGCGGCCTTCGCGACGTTGAAGCTCCCGATCAGGTTGACGGTCACGGTCATCGCGAACGTCTTCAGCGGCATCGGGCCTTCCTTGCCGAGCACGCGCCCCGCGCCGAGGATGCCGGCGCAGTTGACGACCGCGTTGAGCCCGCCGAGCTTCGCGTGTGCGTCCTTCAGCGTCGCGACGACGCCGTCCTCGCTGGTGACGTCGGCGCGGAAGTAGCTCGCCGACGCGCCGAGCTCGGCGGCCGACGCGTTGCCCCTGTCGTCGTTCACATCGAGCAGCGCGACCTTCGCACCGTGCGCCACGAGATGCTTCGCGACCGCGAAGCCGAGACCGGAGGCACCGCCGGTGACGACGGCCTTGACCTGATCGAGCTGCATGGAATCACCCTTCGAATGCGAGGGCGCGGATTCTAGCAGCGCAAGCTGTTCCCTTCTCCCGCTTGCGGGAGAAGGTGCCGGAGGCGGATGAGGGCGATCTTGTGACGTCGAACCAAGATTGCCCTCACCCCAACCCTCTCCCGCAGAGCGGGAGAGGGAGAAAAGCTCACTTCACCGGCGCCATCAGGTGCTGATACGGCGTGCCGGCCCACATCACGTACGGCTGCGTCGTGTCGGGATCGGGACTCTTCGGATACGCGTCGTAGAACGCCGCATCGCCGCCGACGACCATGATGTGCGGCCCGGTCTTGACCCAATGGTTGCCGGCCGAGGGCGTCGTCGCGTACGGATCGGTGTTGCTCGCGTCCGTGCCGCCCGAGAGCATGTACATGAATCCGACCTTGCCGGTCGGCGGCGGCTTGTGGCCGACCCACGCGTCGACCCATTCCATCGCGTTCTTGTCGGCGCACATCGGGTCGGGGCCCGGCGTCTCGGGGTTGTCGGCCATGCAGGTGAACGCGTTGGTGCCCTTGCGGATCGTGTGCATGCCCTTGTCGTCCATCGAGACGATGGTCGCACCCTTCGCGACGGCGGGCGGTGCGGCCGTCATCGCGCTCGCGATCAATTGCTTCTCGGTCGGTGCCTTGGCCGCCTTGGCGGCCTT
>DATFRS010000154.1:0-3667 GCA_035263065.1 Rhodanobacteraceae bacterium | reverse complement strand
GACGAACGCGCCGGGCGAGGAATGCGAGGACGTGCCGGTCGACCGCCGCGTAGACACCGGCAACAACAACGCGGCCGGCACCGTCATCGGCGCGATCGTCGGCGGCGTGCTCGGCAACACCGTCGGCAAGGGCGACGGGCGCAAGGCGGCCACGGTCGCCGGCGCGGTCGTCGGCGGCGCGGTCGGCCACGGCGTCGCGAGCCAGGACGACCGCTACTACGCCGGCCCCGAGCGCCGCTGCCACATGGTGCAGGACGCCGCCGAGGAGCGCCGCATCGTCGGCTACGACGTGCAGTACCGTTATCGCGGCGACGTTTACATGTCGCGCCTCGACTACGACCCGGGCGAGCGCGTTCGCGTTCGCGTCAGCGTCGAGCCGGCCGAGTAGATCCACCCCATACGGATGTCTGGACGGCCGGTCGCCTGACCGGCCGTTTTTCGTTGGGCCCGTCCGGGAATCCGGGCGTCTTTGTTGCACCGCATCGAAAATCCGGCTACCTTCCGTCCCGATGAACGCGCTTCGCCTCCCGCCCGCGAACCTGTCCAGCGCCCGCATGGCCGCCGGCATGACCTCGCGCGCGCGCCGACCGGAACCCTCTCTCCGCGCCGGGTAGGCTGTCGCACGCGTTTCATGTGTTTCGACGAAAACCCGGCCCCCGTGCCGGGTTTTATGTTTTTGGCCCCGGCATTCCACCAAGGATCCCCGACCGATGCCGCCACGCCACTTTCTCAACACGCAGGACTGGAGCCGCGTCGAGCTCGACGCGCTGCTCGATCGCGCCGCCGCCTTCAAGCGCGCGCCGATCGGGCGCGAGCTTGCCGGCAAGTCGATCGCGCTCCTGTTCTTCAACGCGTCGATGCGCACGCGCACGAGCTTCGAGCTTGGCGCGTTCCAGCTCGGCGGCCACGCGATCGTGCTCGCGCCGGGCAAGGATGCCTGGCCGATCGAGTTCGGCACCGGCACCGTGATGGACGGCGAGGAGGAGGAGCACGTCGCCGAAGTCGCGCGCGTGCTGTCGCGCTACGTCGACCTGATCGGCGTGCGCGCGTTCCCGAAATTCCAGGACTGGTCGGTCGACCGCAAGGACCGCGTGCTCGCGGCGTTCGCCAAGTACGCCGAGGTACCGGTGATCAACATGGAGACGATCACGCATCCGTGCCAGGAGCTCGCGCACGTCATGGCGCTGCAGGAGCATCTCGGCGAGCTCAAGAGCCGCAAGTATCTGCTCACGTGGACCTACCATCCGCGTCCGCTCAACACGGCGGTCGCGAATTCGGCGCTGATGATCGCGACGCGCTACGGCATGGACGTCACGCTGCTCTGTCCGACGCCGGACTACCTCCTCGATTCGCGCTACATGGATTTCGCGCGGCAGAACGTCGCCGAGAACGGCGGCTCGCTCAGCATCAGCCACGATCCGGACGAAGCCTATCGCGGCGCCGAAGCCGTCTACGCGAAGAGCTGGGGCGCGATTCCGTATTTCGGCCGCTGGGCCGACGAAAAACCCATTCGCGACGCGCACCGCCACTTCATCGTCGACGAGCGCAAGATGGCGCTGACGAACGACGCGCTGTTCAGTCACTGCCTGCCGCTCCGCCGCAACGTGAAGGCGACCGACGCCGTGATGGATTCGCCGCAATGCATGGCGATCGACGAGGCCGAGAACCGGCTGCACGTGCAGAAGGCGATCATGGCCGAGCTGGTCAAGGGAGACGCGACATGAGCCAGCCGATCGTTCTCGCCTTTTCGGGCGGCCTCGACACGAGCTTCTGCGTGCCGTACCTCCAGGAGCGCGGCTACGCCGTGCACACCGTGTTCGCCGACACCGGCGGCGTGTCGGCCGAGGAGCGCGACTACATCGAGCAGCGCGCGAAGGAGCTCGGCGTCGCCTCGCATCGCACCGTCGACGCGTCGCAGGCGATCTGGGACAGTTTCGTGAAGCCCTTGATCCAGGCCGGCGAGTTCTACCAGGGCCAGTATCCGCTGCTCGTCTCCGACCGCTACGTCATCGTCGAGGAATCGCTCAAGCGCTGCGACGAGCTCGGCACGAAGTTCTTCGCGCACGGCTGCACCGGCATGGGCAACGACCAGGTGCGCTTCGATCTCGCCGTGAAGGCGCTCGGCGACTACACGATCGTCGCGCCGATCCGCGAGATACAGAAGGAGCACACCGAAGTGCGCGCCTACGAGCAGGCATACCTCGAGGAGCGCGGCTTCGGCGTGCGCGCGAAGACGAAGCACTACACGATCAACGAGAACGTGCTAGGCGTGACGATCTCCGGCGGCGAGATCGACCGCTGGCAGGAGCCGGGCGAGGGCGCGCTCGGCTGGTGCGCGCCGCGGAGCGCGTGGCCGGCGGAGCCGCTGCGCATCGCGATCGAGTTCGTCGAAGGCGAGGCCGCGGCGATCGATGGACGCAAGCTCGCGGGCGGCGAAATCCTGAAGGTGCTGAATCCCGCGCTCGCGCGCTACGGCGTCGGGCGCAACCTCTACACGGGCGACACGACGATCGGCCTCAAGGGCCGCATCGTGTTCGAGGCGCCGGGCCTGACGGCGCTGCTCGTCGCCCATCGCGCGCTCGAGGAAGCCGTGCTGACGAAGCAGCAGAACCGCTTCAAGCCGGAGGTCGGCCGCAAGTGGACCGAGCTCGTCTACGAAGGCTTCTATCACGACCCGTTGAAGTACGACCTTGAAGCATTCCTGGCTTCGACGCAGCGCATGGTCACCGGCACCGTCGTCGTCGAGACGCGCGGCGGCACGCTCCATCCGATCGAGGTGAAGTCGGTGCACATCCTGCAGACCGCGAAGGCCACGTACGCACAGGCCGCGGACTGGGGCGTCGCCGAGGCCGAGGGTTTCATCCGCCTCTACGGCATGAGCTCGACGCTGTGGGCCGAAGTCAACCGCGCACAGGGCAAGGCCGCGACGTGAGCGAGCTCCTGACGCCGACGCTCGAGCACCTGCACGCGCTGGTCGCGTTCGACACGCGCAACCCGCCGCGCGCGCTCGATGCCGGCGGCATCTTCGAGTACCTGCGCACGCAACTTCGCGGTTTCGACTGCGAGACGATCGATCACGGCGCCGGCGCGGTCAGCCTCTACGCGGTGCGCGGCAAGCCGAGGCGGCTGTTCAACGTGCATCTCGACACCGTGCCCGATTCGCCGCACTGGAGCGCGAGCCCGTTCGAGCTGCGCGTCGACGGCGAGCGCGCGGTCGGTCTCGGCGCATGCGACATCAAGGGCGCGGCGGCGGCAATGCTGGCGGCGTCGGCGCTGAACGACGGCGACGCCGCGTTCCTGTTCACGTCGGACGAGGAGGGCAACGACGCGCGCTGCATCGCGGCGTTCCTCGACCGCAAGCGTGGCCGGGATTTCGAGGCCGTCATCGTCGCGGAGCCGACGCGCTGCGAAGCCGTGCTCGCGCACCGCGGCATCAGCTCGGTCGTGATGCGCTTCAGCGGCCGCGCGGGGCATGCGTCCGGCGCGCAGACTGCGAGCGACAGCGCGGTGCACCAGGCCGTGCGCTGGAGCGGGCGCGCGCTCGATCACGTCGAGGCGCAGGCGCACGCGCGCTTCGGCGGCCTGACGGGCCTGCGTTTCAACATCGGTCGCGTCGAAGGCGGCATCAAGGCGAACGTGATCGCGCCGAGCGCCGAAGTGCGCTTCG
>DATFRS010000153.1:0-3938 GCA_035263065.1 Rhodanobacteraceae bacterium | reverse complement strand
GACGTCAAGGTGCAGAGCTGCGCGGGCGGCGTGACGCACGTCGTGACGCCGGTTGCGGGTCCGAACGGCACGATCGTTCCGTCGACGCCGCAGATCGTCAACGAAGGCGACACGATCGCGTTCACGGTCACGCCGAACTCCGGCTTCTCGATCGCGAACGTGACCGGTTGCGGCGGCAGCCTCGCCGGCAACACGTACACGACGGCGCCGATCACGGCCGACTGCGAAGTCGACGCGACGTTCGCGGCGATTCCGGACGTCACGATCTCGATCGACGACGGCCGCGCGTTCGCCCAGTACGGCATGACGCTCGACTACGAGATCACGCTGACCAACGCCGGCACGAGCCCGGCATCGGGCGTCAGCATCAGCAACGCCTTCCCGGCCGAGCTCGATGTCGGCGCCGCGACCTGGGTCTGCCACGGCGGCGCGGGCGCGACCTGCACGGCGAGCGGCACCGGCGCGCTGACCGACAGCGGCGTCGTGGTCCCGGCGAGCGGCACGCTGAGCTACACGCTCACGGCGCCGGTCCGCACCGACACGTCGTCGGGCTCGGCCAACAACCAGGTGACGGTGAACGGCCCGTCGGGCAGCCACAGCGCGAACGATCAGGACGCGCTCGTGATCATGCGCGCCGGCTTCGAGACCGGCGACGACGGCGGCAACGCACCTCCGCACTGATCGCGCAACTGCGCGGTGACACGGCCGGACCGATTCAGGTCCGGCCGTTTTTTTTGTGATCAGGGAATCGGTACGCGCGGCGGCGTTTCGTGCTGCGAATGGCCGGGCTCGCCCGACGGCGTGCTGACCTGGCTGTCGACGCCGCTCGCGGTGAGCGCGCCGGTGGCCGCGGGATCGAGCCAGTCGCGAAGCCGCGTCGACGAGCTCGATCCGCTCCAGTCGCTCGCGAACTTGCCGTAGCAGTCGGTTTCGTTGTTCGGCAGCGCAGGGCTCGACAGGCTGCACGCAGCGAAGCCGCCCGAGAGCTGGCCGATCACGAGCCGGTCGTGCCCGCCGCCGTTGCCCGCCTCGACGAAGAGCGCCGAGCCCGACGAGCCGCCTTCGGTCGTGCCCTGCGTGTAGGGGCCGGTTTCCCAGTGCGTGTTCGTGCTGGAGCCGCCGGTGCCGATGCAGTTGTCCATCGTGCCCGGCGACGGCCCCGCGGTGATCTTCTTCGCATCGCCGCTCGGATGATGGATGCCGATCGTGCCGGTCGGCACCGTGCCGCTCGCGTCCCAGCCTGCGTAGTAGACGTGCCACGACGACTGCGGCGCCTGCGACAGCTCGACCAGCGCGAAATCCGCATCGGCGCGCGTCGCGCGCAGCGACGCGCCGTGCTGGTCGTCGTCGAAGAAGCCGCCCGCGGGCTCGCTGAGCGAGTTGCACTGCGTCGACTGATAGTTCCAGTAGACGACCATCGACGCGGCTTCGGTCGCGCTCGACACGCAATGCGCGGCGGTCAGAAAAAAGTTGCGGCGGTCGTGCGGCACGTCGGCGAGCAGCGTGCCGGTGCACAGGAACGTCGCGTGCTCGTCGTCGTCGTCGTACTCGTAGTAGGCGACCGCGCGGATCTCGTTCGGATACGGATCGCCGAGCGGGCAGACCACGTTGACGTTGCACGCGCCCGACGTGCCGGGCCCAGTGTCCTCGGTCCGCTTGAAGAGATCGCGGAAGCCTGCGCCGACGCGCGTGATCTCGATCTCGTCGGAAGCGGCGGTGCCGACGGGCACGCGAAGCTCGATCGTCGCGGTGTCGCCCGGCACGACCGACGAGTGGAACGTGCCGTCGCCGGCATCGGCCGCGGTGTACGGGCCCTGGTAGTAGCCGTCCGCGCCGATCACGTAGAGCGTCGCACCGTCCGGCAGCGCGAGGCGTGCGAAACCGAAGCGCAGATCCGTCGCGCCCGCGACGCGCAGGCGCACGCGCCATAGCCGCGAGCCGTCGGGCAGCAGCGTCCATGTGCCGTCGCGCGCGCTCGCGATCGAGACGTCGATATTGTCGGCCGTCGCGAGCCGTTTCGACGGCGCGCCGGACGACTGCTTCGCGTCGGCTTCGGCGCGGCGGTGCGCGGGATCGATCGTGCCGACCTCGACGATCGGCAGCGCGCGCGTCGCGGCCTTGGCCGGATGCGCGAGCGACCACGGCGGCTCGCCCTGCCGGGCGAACGCGGGTGCGCCGGCGAATGCGACGCCGAGCGCCGCGCACAGCGCGATGTGCAGGGGTTTGCGGAGCGTGCGCATGAATCGCCTCCTTTGTGTGCCGAAGCCCTCAGTGAAAGCCGCTGCCGGCGAGGAGCCCGAAACAGGCGGCGACCAGCAGCAGCGCGACGGCGACGATGGTGCCGATGCCGATCGCGACGCCGATCGCCGTGCGCGGCTGGCCGCGTTGGGCGAACCAGCCGATCAGCACGATTTCGCCGATCCAGGGCAGCAGCATGAACACGACGAACGCGCCGTCGTTGTTGTAGAGGAACGCGTTGGCGAGCAGCGCCGAGACGATGTAGCCGCCGACCAGCATCGCCCAGGCGAGCCCGATGCCGAGGCCGAGCGAGCCGCGCTTGGGCGGCGGGGGAGTCACGGGCGTCGGGCTGTTCATCGCAAGTCCCCTGTCAGGTATAGCTGCGGGCCGCACGCTCGCGCAGCGCTTCGAGCTGCGCGACGCGGCCGTCGCGGTAGAAGAGATTGAACGTGTCGAACGGGATCAGCCGGCCGTCCGGCTGCGCGATGTGCACGCAGGATTTCTTGACGGCGCGAAGGTCGAACGAATATGCGTCGATGAACTGCATGATCAGCACGCGGAACACGTTGCGGTAGTTCCACGCGGCCGGCGCCTGCACCGACGGCAGGCAGCACAGGAGGTCCGACAGCGAGCACGCCTGCGATTCCGGCGAATGGTTCGTCGCGAAGAGCTCGAACACGTGCGCACGCAGCGCCTCGTCGCGCTCGACGACGATCGTATTGCGGCCTTTCGCGACGAGCGTCTCCGGCGAGACGAAGCGCGTCAGCGGCAGCGTCGCGCCGTCGAGCTTCAGCGCGTAGGCCATCGCAAGGCAATCGGGATTGCACGGCACCGGGATCAGGTCGTCCGGCTCGAACGCGCGCGTCTGCTCGAGAATGCGCCGGCGCACCTCGGTCAGCGTCAGGCGGTCGCGCGCGGGATCGTAGTTCTCGAGCCGCCCTGCGGCCTGGATCGGCTGGAACGTCACGCCGCGCACGCACGGCTGCTGCAGCGCGAAGTCGATGATCTCGCCGAGCTCGTGATCGTTGAGGCCTTTCTTGACCGTGACCACCAGCGTCGTCGAGACGTCGTGCTCGTTGAGCCGTTCGAGCGCGCGGCGGCGCACGTCCGCAAGCTTCGCGCCGCGGAGATCGAGGTGCACTTCGTCGCGTAGCGAATCGAACTGCAGATACAGCTCGAAACCGGGCTCGTACTGCTTGAGCCGCGCCGCGAAGTCGGGTTCCTTCGCGATGCGGATGCCGTTCGTGTTGACCATGAGGTGCTTGATCGGCCGCCGCTTCGCCGCGTCGAGGATCGCGAAGAACTCCGGATGCAGCGTCGGCTCGCCTCCGGAGATCTGCACGACATCGGGCTCGCCTTCGTTCGCGACGACGGCGTCGAGCATGCGCTCGACCGTCGCGAGGTCGCGGAAGCCCGGCCGGTGCGGCCCGGACTCAGCGTAGCAAATCGGGCAGCGCAGATTGCAGTGATCGGTGATCTCGACGAGCGAAAGACAGCTGTGCTGCATGTGCTCGGGGCAGAGCCCGCAGTCGTAGGGACAGCCCCAGCGCTGCTCGGTGTTGAAGCGGCGCGGCATCTCGGGCGTCTTGATGAAGACTTCGCGCGACTTGCGGTAGTACGCCGCGTCGTCGGCGATCAGCACGCGCTCGCGGCCGTGCTCGGGGCACCATTTCTCGAGGAAGACGCGATCGTCCTTCAGG
>DATFRS010000152.1:0-14998 GCA_035263065.1 Rhodanobacteraceae bacterium | reverse complement strand
TGCGCCGCTCTTCGGCGGCCTCGCCAGCGCGACGAACGCCGGCACGACGCAATGCCGCATCGATCTCGGCTGGAATGCCGCGAGCCCAGCGTGCGGCGGCGGCGCGACGTATTCGATCTACCGCTCCGACGACGCGGGCTTCATCCCGGGCGATGCGAACCGCATCGCGCTCGGCTGGCTCGACACGATCTTCAGCGACACGACCGCGACCGGCAACGCAACGCACTACTACGCCGTGCACGCGGTCGACGCGACGAGCGGCGGCGAGGACGACAATCTCGTGCGTCTCGCCGTCGTGCCGAGCGGACCTCCGGCGGACGGCACGTTCGCGACCGGTGCGGAATCGGGCGATCCGCTGCTCGACGTCGGCGTCGCGAGCTGGAGCGTCTCGGGCACGCGCGTGCACACCGGCAGCGTGAGCTTCTGGTCGAGCGCGGCGAACAACCTCTGCGCGACGCTGACGACGCCGTCGCTCGAGCTGACGCCGGGCCAGTCGTCGGCGATTTCGTTCTGGACGGTCTGGGACATCGAGCAGGGCTGGGACGGCGGTGTCGTCGAGCTCTCGACGGACGGCGCGAGCTGGACGCGACTCACGCCCGACGGCGGCTATCCCGGCACGATCAACCAGGGCGGGACGCTCTGCGGCATCGCCCAGGGCGACGGCGCATTCACCGGCATGGGCCATCTCGCGTGGACGCCGTACAACGTCGATCTCTCGGCGTACGCGGGGCAGAACGTGCAGGTGCGCTGGCTCTATCGCACCGATCAGGCGCAGACCGGCGAAGGCTGGTACCTCGACGACATCGCGATGACGCACGCGCAGGTGCCGGGCCTGTGCGTCGTCGCGCCGGATGCGATCTTCATCGACGGATTCGAGGGTCGCTGACGCGGAGGTGACAACGCGCCGCAGGCATGCGGCGCGTTGCGGCGTATAATTTCGTGCGGACTCTGACGGAGTCGCTCCTGTCATGCCGACGGCGCACGAGCGCGACGCCCCAACATCCTGGTTCCGCACGCGCGGCGGGCGCCGCTTCGGGCTCGAGTTCGCGCTGATCGTCACGATCAAGCTCCTGCTGCTCATCGTGCTCTGGTACGTCTGCTTCCGCCCGCATCCGCGGCCCGATACCTCGCCGGCCGCGATCGAAAACCACCTGCTCGCTCCGCCGGAGACCCAGCATGATCGATGAGTCGGTCGTCACGCTGTCGCGCCTGCAGTTCGCGCTGACGGCGCTGTACCACTTCCTGTTCGTGCCCCTGACGCTCGGCCTGTCGTGGCTGCTCGCGATCATGGAAGCGGTCTACGTGATGACCGGACGCGAAGTCTGGAAGCGCATGACGCAGTTCTGGGGCATCCTCTTCGGCATCAACTTCGCGATGGGCGTCGCGACCGGCGTGACCATGGAGTTCCAGTTCGGCACGAACTGGGCCTACTACGCGCACTATGTCGGCGACATCTTCGGCACGCCGCTCGCGATCGAAGGGCTGATGGCGTTCTTCCTCGAAGCGACGTTCATCGGTCTCTTCTTCTTCGGCTGGGACAGGCTCTCGCGCATCAAGCACCTGATCGTGACGTTCCTCCTCGCGCTCGGCACGAACCTCTCCGCGCTCTGGATCCTGATCGCCAACGCGTGGATGCAGAATCCGATCGGCAGCGAGTTCAATCTCGACACGATGCGCATGGAGATCACCGACTTCGGCGCCGTGATCTTCAATCCGGTCGCGCAGTCGAAATTCGTGCACACGGTGAGCGCGGGCTACGTGCTCGGCTCGATGTTCGTGCTGTCGATCAGCGCGTGGTATCTGCTCCGCGGCCGCAACACCGAGTTCGCGAAGCGCTCGATGACGGTCGCCGCGAGCTTCGGGCTCGCCTCCGCGCTCAGCGTCGTCGTGCTCGGCGACGAATCGGGCTACACCGTGACCGAGCACCAGAAGATGAAGCTCGCCGCGATCGAGGCGATGTGGGACACCGAGCCGCCGCCGGCCGCGTTCACCGCGTTCGGCCTGCCCGACGTTGCCGAGCGCAAGACGCATCTCGCGATCCACATCCCGTGGGTGATGGGCCTCATCGGCACGCGCTCGATCGACAAGGTCCTGCCCGGCATCAACGATCTCGTGCACGAGGCCGAGGAACGCATCGCGAGCGGCATCAAGGCGTACGGCGCGATGCAGCGCCTGCGCGCGAATCGCGACGATGCGGCCGCGCGCGCCGAGTTCGAGCAGCACAAGAAGGACCTCGGCTACGCGCTGCTGCTGAAGAAGATCATGGAGGATCCGTCGCGCGCGACGAGCGCGGACATCCAGAAAGCCGCCGACTCGACGATCCCGAACGTGCCGGTGCTGTTCTGGGCGTTCCGCATCATGGTCGGCTGCGGGTTCTATTTCATTCTGCTCTTCGCCTACTCGTTCTGGCTCGCGTCGCGACGCGAGCTCGACAGGAACCGCTGGTACCTCAGGCTCGCGCTCTTCAGCCTGCCGCTGCCGTGGCTCGCGATCGAGCTCGGCTGGATCGTCGCCGAATACGGCCGCCAGCCGTGGGCGATCGAAGGCGTGCTGCCGACGGCGCTCGGCGTCTCGTCGGTATCGGCGGCGCAGGTCGGCACGAGCCTCGCGGGCTTCGTGATCTTCTACACCGCGCTCGCGGTCGTCGACGCGATCCTGATGGTGCGCTACGCGAAGAAGGGCCCGGACGGGCTCGGCATGTGGCCGGAAACGGCGCCCGCGCCGCGCCCGCACGCCGCGCTCGCGGCGACGCACTGAGGAGGACGCCATGCTCGAGTACGAAACGCTCCGCGTGATCTGGTGGCTCCTGCTCGGCACGCTGCTTTCGGGCTTCGCGGTCACCGACGGCTTCGATCTCGGCACCGCGGCGCTCGTGCGCGTGCTCGGTCGCGACGACGACGAGCGGCGCTGCGTGCTCGAAACGGTCGAGCCGATCTGGGAGGGCAACCAGGTCTGGATCATCCTCGGCGCCGGCGCAGTGTTCGCGGCGTGGCCGCTGCTCTACGCCGCGTCGTTTTCCGGCTTCTACTTCGCGCTCCTGCTCGTGCTGCTCGCCTTCATCCTGCGGCCGGTCGGCTTCGGCTTCCGCAACAAGATCCGGGACACGCGCTGGCGCAACACGTGGGACTGGGTGCTGACGATTTCCGGCACGATCCCTTCGCTGATCTTCGGCGTCGCGTTCGGCAATCTCTTCCTCGGCGTGCCGTTCCGCTACGACGATTCGCTGCGCATGACGTACGAAGGCGGCCTGATCGGCCTGTTGCGGCCGTTCGCGCTGCTGTCGGGCGTCGTGTCGCTGTCGATGCTGCTGATGCACGGTGCGTCGTGGGTCGCGTACAAGGCCGACGAGGCGCTCGCCGGGCGCGCCGCGCGCATGGCGACCGTGTTCGCGCTCGTCTACGTCGCCGCGTACGTGCTCGCCGGACTCTGGCTCGCGTTCGGCGTCCCCGGCTATTCGATCGGCGGGACCGCGGTCGCCGATGCGCCGTCGAATCCGCTGCTGAAGCAGGTCGCCGTCGGCGGCAGCTGGCTCGCCGACGGCGCGCTCGGCTTCTGGGCCTGCATCGCCGCGGCCGTCGCGATCCTCGCGGCGCTCGCGGTGCCGCTGCTCGCGCGGCGCGCGCATCACGGGCGCGCGTTCCTCGCGAGCGCGCTCGCGATCCTCGGCACGATCTTCTCGGCCGGCTTCGCGCTGTTCCCGTTCCTGCTGCCGTCGAGTCTCGATCCGAAGAGCAGCCTCACGGTCTGGGACGCCTCGTCGAGCAAGACGACGCTCGGCCTCATGCTGATCGCGACGCTGGTCTTCCTGCCGATCGTGCTGGCCTACACGGCGTGGGTGTACAGCGTGCTGCGCGGACGCGTGTCGCTGGCGCACGTGAAAGAAACGCACGGCATGTACTGAGCGAGCGGAGGACTGGGAGAAACGCCATGTGGTACTTCAGCTGGATCCTCGGCCTAGGCCTCGCCTGCGCCTTCGCGATCCTCAATGCGATGTGGTTCGAGCTCAACGCCGACGACGAAGCGCGCCGTCTCGCCGACCGCAAGATGCCGCCGCGCTGAGCGTGACAGCGCGCCTTCGTTCCGCTAGCGTCTCCCGGCTCGCGGTGCGGTCATCGCAGGGAGGCTGTCGTCGTGTTCCAGCGTTTCATCGCGCTCGCCGTGGCGGCGACGCTTTCGCTCGGCCTCGCCTCTCCTGCCGCGGCCCATAGCGCCGACGCGCGTCCGCAGAAGAAAGCCGCAAAACCGCACACGCACGCGCCGCCGGCGCACGATCCGCTCGCCGACCGCTACCTCAACGTCGCGGGCTTCGGCGAAGTCGCGGTCTACAAGCCCGCCGGCGATGCGAAAGGGCTTGCGCTGTTCGCCTCGGGCGACGGCGGCTGGAGCCTCGGCGTGCTCGACATGGCGCACGAAGCCGCCGGCCTCGGCTACTGGGTCGCGGGCTTCAGCACGCCGCAGTTCCTCAAGGGGCTCGACGCCGGCGACGGCGAGTGCAGCGACGCCGACGGGCTTCTCGCGACGCTCGGCGACGATCTCGTGCGCCTCCTGAAGCTGCCGCTCGACACGCGCCCGGTCGTCATCGGCTACTCGTCCGGCGCGACGATCGTCTACGCGACGCTCGCCGCCGACGCCGGCCACCATCTCGGCGGCGGCGTCAGCCTCGGCTTCTGTCCCGATCTCCTGATCCACAAGCCTTTCTGCGCCGGCCACGGCGGCCTCACGCAGCAGAAGCAGCAGCAGCCGCCGTTCGGCTACGTGTTCGACAAGCTCGACACCGTGCAAGCCCCGTGGCGCATCCTGCAAGGCGAATCCGACCAGGTCTGCGATCCCGCATTCGCGCCGCGCTTCGCCGAGGGCCAGACCGACTCGAAGGCCGTCATGCTGCCGAAGGTCGGCCACGGCTTCGGCGTGCCGCGCAACTGGATGGCGCAGTACCGCGACAGCCTCCAGGAAGTCCTCGACGCGCAGCCGCACTGAGCGTGCTTTCCCCTCTCCCGCTTGCGGGAGAGGGCAGGGTGAGGGCCGCCTTGCGAAACCCCCTTAGAATCGCCCTCCTCACGGACGACGCCGCCCCTCGATGACGACCACCGAAACCGCCAGCCCGCCCGCGACCCGTTCGTGGCTCGCGCGCCTGCGCGTCGCGGTGCCGTTCCTGTTCCTGGCGATGGTCGGCTGGCTGGTCGTGCGCGAGATCGGCGAGATCGACCTGCCGCAGATGCAGCGCACGCTGATCGACGTGCCGACGCTGCCGGCGATCGGCGTCGCGCTGCTCGCGCTGTCGGCCGTCGCGTTCACCGGGCTCGTCGACGTCGCGATCGCGCGCTGGCTCGGCATCAAGGCGCGCGCGGTCGATCTCCTGCGCCTCGCGTTCGTCGCGAACGCGACCGCGAACACGCTGAATCTTTCCGGCGCGACGGGCTCGGGCGTGCGCCTTCTCGGCCTTTCCGCGCAGAACGTCGAGCTCGGGCGCGCGGCCGCGCTGATCGGCATGCAGGTGCTGTCGCTGCCGCTCGGGCTTTCGATCCTGATCATCGTGACGCTCGCGGCGGGCTCGCTGCCGATCACGCCGACGACGACGACGCGCTGGCTCGCGATGGTCGTGCTGATCGCGGCGGCGCTGTATCTCCCGGCGTACTTCGTGCTGAGCGCGCGCCGTCCGCTGATGCGCTGGCTGCCGAAAGGCCACGACCTGCCGCCGCTCAAGCTCAAGGTCACGCTTGCCGCGCTGTCGTTCCTCGACTGGGTGCTTGCCGCGAGCGTGCTCTACGCGTGCCTGTTCCTCTCGGGCGCGCACGTGAAGCCGGGTCCGCTGCTCGGGAGCTTCGCCGGCGCGTCGATCCTCGGCCTCGTCAGCATGGTGCCGGGCGGCCTCGGCGTGTTCGAAGGCCTGATGCTGGTCGCGCTGACGACCGGCGGCTACGACCAGGGCGCGGTCACCGCGGGACTCTTCCTGTTCCGCATCGCGTATTACCTCCTGCCGCTGCTGGCCGCGCTCTACCTCGGCTCCGGCACCGTCGCCAAGCAGATGCCGATCATCCAGCACGCGATGGGACGCCTGCGCGCGCATCCGCTGTTCGGCGTGCTCGGCCTGCCGGCGAGCCTGCTGGCCGATCTCGGCATCCGCCTGCTCGCGGCGCTGACGTTCCTCGCGGGTCTGGTGCTGCTCGCGTCGGCGGCGATCCCGGCCGTGCACGAGCGCGTCGTCGCCGTGCGCGAGGTGCTGCCGGCCGCCGCGATCGAAAGCTCGTACTGGCTCTCGATCCTGACCGGCACGCTGCTGCTCGGCCTCGGCCGCGGCATCGACGGACGGCTGCGCGTCGCGTACCGGCTCGCGTCGTGGGTGCTGGTGATCGGCGCGATCCTCGCGGTGACGAAGGGCCTGCATTTCGGCGAGGCGCTGTTCCTGCTGGTGATCGCGGCGCTGCTGCGCACGCGCAAGCGCGAGTTCACGCAGCGCGCGATGAGCCTCACGTCCGCGACGACGTTCGGCTGGTACCTCGGCCTCGTCGCGGTCGTGCTCGCGTTCTTCGCGGCCGGCGTCTGGGCCGTGCTCGGCGACGACAGCTTCGATCTCTGGTACTTCGGCATCGGCGAGCATTCGTCCCGGCTCGCGCGCGGGCTTTTCGCGGCGGCGCTCGGCGTCGTGATCTATCTCATCTGGCAGTCGTTCGCGGTGCGCAGGCCGCCGCTCAAGCTGCCCGATCACGCCGAGCTCAAGCGCGCGAAGGCGATCTACGACGCGCACGGCGGCGGCGAGTTCGCGCACCTCACGTTCATGGGCGACAAGCATCTCTTCTGGGCCGCCGATGGCCACGCGGTCGTCGCCTACGGCGCGGTGCGCGACCGGCTCGTGGCGCTCGGCTCGCCGGCGGGACCCGAGGACGCGATCAAGCGCGCGATCCTCGACTTCCGCCAGTTCGCCGACGCGCAGGATCGCGTGCCGGTGTTCTACGAAGTGCTCGAGCCCGATCTCTCGCTCTACCACGATCTCGGCTTCGACCTCTTCAAGCTCGGCGAGCTCGCGACGATCCGCCTCGGCGAGTTCACGCTCGCCGGCAAGCGCTGGGAAGACTTGCGCCAGGCCGTGAACCGCTCGGTGAAGGAGCGGCTGACGTTCGAGATCATCGAGCCGCCGTTCGACACCGCGCTCGTCGCCGACGTCGAGCGCGTGTCCGACTCGTGGCTCGGCGACAAGCACGCGAGCGAGAAAGGCTTCTCGCTCGGCCGCTTCGATCCCGATTATTTCGCGTGGAGCCCGCTCGCGCTCGTGCGCCGCGACGGCGCGCTCGTCGCCTTCGCGAACGTGCTGCCGCCGTACGGCGCGCACGGCACCGCGAGCGTCGATCTCATGCGCCAGATCGCCGACGCGCCGCGCGGCACGATGGATTTCCTGTTCGCGAAGGTCATGCAGTGGGCGAAGGATCGCGGCTACGAGACCTTCAGCCTCGGCATGGCGCCGCTCTCGGCGGTCGGCGACAACCCGTACGCGCGCATCAACGAGCGGCTCGCCGCGCTCGCGTTCCAGTACGGCGGGCGCTTCTACAACTACCAGGGCCTGCGCCGCTACAAGGATAAGTTCGCGCCGGAATGGACCGGCTCGTATCTCGCCTATCCGCGCGGCCTGTGGGTGCCGGGGCTCCTGATCGACATCGCCGCGCTCGTCGCCGGCGGCTATCGCCGCTTCCTCTTCGGCGGACGCTGACGCTTCACGCCGCGGGGATCCGCGGCCCATTCCGCCGCGGATCCCCGCACACGCCCCTGCGGTCTGGAGTCTCCCGCGCCGGCGCGGGAGGGTGCGCGAGCGCGAGGTTCCGCCGCGCGCAGGCGCACGGCGGCACGAACACCTTCGGACGCATGCGCGAAACCGGCTAGCTGTGAATTCTTACAGGGTCGGCGCGCGCATCGCGCCGACGGCGCGATCAGGAATGCGCGGGAAGATTCTTTACAATCAGGTTGCCGAGCGCTTCGTAGTCGCCGTCGTAGTGATGCCCGCCGGGCAGCGTGACGACGCGCACGTGCGGCGGCTGCGGCTTCTGGCAGAAGCTGTCCTTCTCGTCGGTGCCGTGCACGCACACGAGCGGCACCTTGCCCGACGCCATCTCGGGACCGATCGGCAGCGCATCGTCGTGATGCGTCGAGCCGAACCAGTCGCCGACGTGGATCTCGAACACCGCTTCGTCGTCGGGCGAGATCATGACGCCGCCGTCGACGCGCTTCAGGGCGTCCTCGGGCAGGCGATTCGCGACCACCGGCACGAGGCTCGCGCCGAACGAATAGCCGATCAGCACGAACGACGCCTCGGGATCGGCCTTGCCGTAGTGCGCGATGACGCGCGCGATCGCCTGCGCCGCCGCGTCGGGCGACTGCTTGTGCCAGAAGAATTTCAGCGTCGAAAAACCAATTACGCGCACGCCGTCGGCGTTCAGCGCGTCGGCGACGCCGCGGTCGAGCCCGGCCCAGCCGCCGTCGCCGGTGATGATGATCGCGATGCGGTGCGCGTCGCCCTTCGTCGGCGGGATGTCGGTCAGCGGCAGGTCGGCGACGTCGTCCGGCAGCGCGACGCGCGCGGCGTCCTCGTGGCGGCGCCAGCGCGCGAACGTCGCGCCGAGATCGGCGCCGGCCTCGCCGACCGCGAGCGGCGGAAACAGCGCACCCATCGACGCGGCGCCGACGCGCGCATCGGCGAGGAGTCCGTGCAGCTTGGCGCCCGGCGCGAACGGCTTCGGCATCCAGTCGAGCGGCAGATTTGCGACGGGCACGACGCGCCACGCGGCGCCGTCGGCCGCGGTCATCGCCCCCGCGTCGCCGGGACAGAATTCCTTCGGGAGGCGAAACGCCGAATCCCAGCCGAGCGTGACGAGCCCCGCGAACGTGCCCTTCGGCGCCTGCGCCGACAACGCGTACGCGAACGGCGCGCCGTCGCCGTCGCCGACGACGAGCGGATACGTGTACGTCGAAAGACCCTCGTGGCGCTCGATCCAGTGCGCGACTTCCTCGACGTGGCCGGCGGGATACGAGCACTTGCTGGAAAGCCCCGCGAGCTTGTTCAGATAGGTCGGAAGGTCGATGCCGACGACGAACGCGCCGCCGTCCGCGAGCGCCGCGGAAAGATGATCCTGGCGCGCGCTCCAGCCGTCGCCGTCGGAGAAGAACAGCACGGTCCCGGCGACGTCGGCCGCGGGACGCGTCAGGTGCAGCGGGCCGAACAGGCCGTAGTCGAGCGTCTCGGTGCGCGGCTTGGCGCCGCCCGGCTCGTCGGCCGCGAACGACGCCTCGCACGGACCGAACATCGACAGCATCGCCGCGAGCAGGAACGCGAGGTTCATCGCGAAGACGCCATCAGCGCCTCGATCGCATCGGCATCGCGCGGCACGCCGTCCGTCAGCACCTCGGGCGCCCCGCGCGTGACGACGACGTCGTCCTCGATGCGGATGCCGATGCCGCGGTAGCGCGCCGGCACGCGCTTGAGCTCCGGCGCGATGTAGATGCCGGGCTCGACGGTGACGACCATGCCGGGCTCGAGCTGGCGGAACTCGCCGTCGATGCGGTAGTCGCCGACGTCGTGCACGTCGAGGCCGAGCCAGTGCCCGGTCTTGTGCATGTAGAACGTGCGGTACGTGTGCTCGCGAAGGTTCTTCTCGAGGCTGCCCTCGAGCAGCCCGATCCGGATCAGCCCGCGCGTGATCACGCGCACCGCGGCTTCGTGATATGCATCGAACGAGCGGCCCGGCCGCACCTCGTCGATCGCGGCGGTCTGCGCGGCGAGCACGATGTCGTAGATCGCGCGCTGCTCCTCGCTGAAGCGGCCGCTGACCGGGAACGTGCGCGTGATGTCCGACGCATAGCACTCGAATTCGGCGCCCGCATCGATCAGCAGCAGATCGCCGTCGCGCAGCGGCGCGTTGTTCGCGCGATAGTGCAAGACGCACGCATTCGCGCCGCCGCCGACGATCGGCTCGTAGCTCGGCACCGCGCCGTGGCGGCGGAATTCGTGCAGCAGCTCGGCCTCGACCTCGTGCTCGTTCATCCCGGGCCGCGTCGTGCGCATCGCGCGCACGTGCGCGGCGGCGGCGATCTTCGCCGACTTTTTCATGATGCGCAGCTCGCCGCGCGACTTGTACAGGCGAAGATCGTGCAGGAGGTGCGACAGCGCGACGAACTCGTGCGGCGGCACCGCGCCCTTGCGCACGTCGGCGCGCACGCGGTTGACCCAGCCGATCAGCTTGAGGTCGAACTCGGGATCGCGGCCGAAGTGGTAGTAGACGCGCGAGCGGCCCTCGATCATGCCGGGCAGGATGTCGTCGATGTCGTCGATCGGGAATGCGTCGTCGAAGCCGTAGTCGCGCACCGCGCCTTCGGTGCCAGCGCGCGCGCCGTCCCAGCGCTCGCGCTCGGCGTCGCGCTCGCGGCAGAACAGGATCATCTCGCCCTGCTCGCGGCCCGGGATCAGCGCGAGCACCGCGTCGGGTTCGGGAAAGCCCGAGAGATAGTGGAAGTCGCTGTCCTGGCGATACGGATAATGCGAATCGTTGCTGCGCACGCGCTCGGGCGCGGAAGGCACGATCACGATCGCGTCGCGTCCGGCCATGCGCATCAGTTGCCGGCGGCGGCGGACGAACTCCTTGCTTTCGATCATCAATGGTCCCGTCAGTGGACGCGCGTGCCCGGCGCGCGCGGCCGGTTCAGCTCGGCATGCAGCAGCAGCACGCCGACGCGGACGAACTCGAGCACTTCGCTGAGCGCCGTCTCGTCTTCCTCGGCATCGTCGTAGTCGAAGCGCGACGAGGCGATGCGGCCGAAGTCGGCGAGCACTTCGTTCGCGTCCTCGGAGAGGCGCTGCCGGTTCGTCGTGCCGGACAGGCCGACGCCGCCGAGAAAGCCGCGGCACCACTCGACGAGCGCGTCGGCGCGGCGCTCGACGGGCGCATCGTGTGCCGGCAAGAGCGGCTCGAAGCCGAGGTCCGGGTCCTCGAGCTGCGCGCGGCAGTCGCGATAGAGCTGGCGCAGCGCCTCGTGGCGCAGCGCCTTTACATCGGGATCGAGCTCGAGCGCGGCCGGCCATTCCTCGGCACCGGCGCGGCCGCCGGCGCAGAGGTAGCCGGTCAGCGAGCCGTGGAGATCGCTTGCGCCGACGCCGAGGCGCAGCGTCTTGATCGCGTGTGCAAGCTCGGCGTAGGTCAGTGCTGAACGCGTCATGCGGGCGAGCTTTGGTGCATGGCCGCATTGTAGCGGGCCGGCCCGAGCGTGGCGCGCCCGGTGACGATTGCCTAAACTGCCGGCCTCGGGGGATCTGGAAGCTCGCCGCCGATGAGGGACATGCGGTTGCGATCCGCGATGCTGCGCCTGCACATCGGCGCAAGTCTTGCGTTCGTGCTGGCTGCAGGTTGGTCTGCAGGCGCCGGCGCGGACGCGTTGCGTCGCGATTTCCACTTCCAGACGATCGGCAGCGATCAGGGCCTCGCGCAGAACACCGTCAACGCGATCCTGCAGGACCAGGCCGGCTATCTCTGGGTCGGCTCGCAGGCGGGCCTGCAGCGTTTCGACGGCTACGTGTTCCGCGCGTTCGAACCATCGGCTGACGATCCCGCCGCCGCGCAGGAAGCGCCGGTGTCCGCGCTCGTCGAGGACGGCGACGGCGTCATCTGGGTCGGTACGGCCGGTGCCGGCGTCGAGCGTCTGGACGCGTCGCGCGGCGCGCTGCGCCGCGTGCCCGCCGCGGACGGCGCGCCGGCCGAGCTCTCCAGCGTGCGCGCGCTCGCCGTCGACGCGGGCCGCGGCATCTGGGTCGGCACCGACGCAGGCCTCGCGCGCATCGACGCGCAAGGCACGCGCGTCGAGCCCGCGCTCGGACTCCCGCGCGCCGAAGGCCGCGTCGCGCGCGTGCGCCAGCTGCGCCGCGGCGACGACGGCACGTTGTGGATCGCGAGCTCGCTCGGCCTCTATCGCCTGCCGGCGCAGGCCGATGCGGTCGAGCGCGTCGGCGCGGACGTGCTCGACGACGTGCAGACGCTCGCGATCGATCACGCACACCGTCTCTACGCCGGCAGCTACGACGGGCTCTATCTCGTCGAAGGCACTGCGGCGCGGCGCGTGTGGCCGCAGCAGGGAAGCCACGCCGTCACCGCAATCGCCGAGGACGCGCGCGGAAGGCTCTGGCTCGCGGTGCCGCACGAAGGCCTCGTCGCGCTCGATCCCGATCACGGCGACGACGTGTGGCTCAAACCCGAGCACAACCTTCCCGGCACGCTGCCGGGCGCGCTGATCACGAACCTGCTGGTCGATCGGTCGGGCCTCCTCTGGGTCGGCACGAGCGAGCGCGGCCTCGCGCGCATGGATCCGGCGGGATCGATCTTCCAGTACGTCGTCGACCAGGATCCCGCGCACGACGCGCAGTCGGCGAACAACGTGCACGCGATCTTCGAGGACGCCGACGGCGGCCTCTGGCTCGGCACCGATGCCGACGGATTGAAGCGCTACGATCCGAAGACGAACACGTTCGAGCGCTACGGCGACGTGATCGGCCACGCGTTCGCGTCGGTGCCTTCGAAGCATCCGGATCTTCGCGTCGTCGTACCCGGCAAGCGCAACGCGCCGCGCGCCGATGTGCCGGCGACGCCGCCCGAGCTTCGCGTCACGGCGCTCGCCGGCACGGGACAGGGCCGGCTCTGGGTCGCGACGAATCGCGGGATCGCCCTCTTCGATCCGTCGCGGCGCGCGGCGACCGTGCTGCCGCTCGGCGAGGACGAGGAAACCGGGCTCGGCGACGCCGACATCCGCAGCGTCCTGTCGGCGCGCGACGGGCGGCTCTGGCTCGGCACGGCGTTCAACGGGCTCGCGCGCTACGACGCGCCGGCCGAAAAGTGGCAGGTGCTGCGCGCCGACGCGGGCTCGCCGCGGCTCAGCAGCAACACGGTGCTGGCGCTGCATCAGGATCGCAACGGCACGATCTGGGTCGGCACGCTGAACGGCCTCGACGTGCTCGACGCGACCGGCACGACGGCGCACGTCTATCGGCAGGACCCGACCGATCCGCGCTCGATCGCCGGCAATATCGTGCGCGCGATCCACGAGAGCGCCGACGGCACGATCTGGGTCGGCACGCAGGCGGGGTTGAATCGCGTCGACGGCATGGACGGCGATCGCCTGCGCTTCTCGCGCTGGCTGCCGCGCGATGGCTTGCCCAACGGCACGATCTACGCGATCGGCGAGGACGCGATGGGCCGGCTCTGGCTCGGCACGAGCAAGGGCCTCGCCGCGTTCGACCGCAGCACCGAGACGTTCCGCACGTTCAACGCCGCGGACGGCTTGCAGAGCACGGAGTTCGACAGCGCGTATGCCGCGCTGCGCGACGGCCGACTCGCGTTCGGTAGCGCGGACGGCCTCACGCTGTTCTCGCCGCAGGCGATCGTCGCGAGCCGCTTCCCGGCGCCGGTCGTGTTCACCGACGTGACGGTCGGCGACACCAATCGCCACGTGCTGCAGGGCACGTCGAGCGTGCACGTCGCGCAGGCCGATCGCATCGTGCGCTTCGAGTTCGCGGCGCTCGATTTCGCAGCGCCCGAGCGCAACCGCTTCCAGTACCGGCTCGAAGGCTTCGACGACCGCTGGATCGACGCCGGCAGCCGCCACGAGGCGACGTACACGAATCTCGACGCGGGCCGCTATCGCTTCTTCGTGCGCGCCGCCAATCACGACGGCTACTGGAACGAATCGCCGGCCGTGCTGAACGTCGTCGTGACGCCGCCGTGGTGGGCGAGCATGGAAGCGAAGCTCCTCTACCTCTTCGCCGCGCTCGTCGCCGGCGCGCTCTGGTGGCGCGCGCTGTACAAGCGCCGCGCGGAGCTCGCGGGCCATCGCCACGACCTGCGCGAGCGCGAGGACCGGCTGCGTCTGGCGCTCTGGGGCTCGGGCGACGAGTTCTGGGACTGGGACATGCAGAAGGACACGCTGTTCATCACCGGCGTCGGCGAGATCCTGCGCAATCCGCAGGAAGGAAAACCCATTTCGGCGCAGACGTGGATCAACGAGAACGTGCATCCGGACGACCTGCCGGCCGTGCGCCAGCGCATCGACGAGCACGTGGCGGGACTCACGGAAACGCTCGAATCCGAGCATCGCCTGCGCTCGAGCCGCGGCGACTGGGTCTGGGTGCTGGCGCGCGCGCGCATCGTCGAGCGCGACGAGAAAGGCCAGCCGCTGCGCATGTGCGGCACGGCGCGCAACATCATGGCGACCCGCGCCGCCGACCGCGAGCACCGCATCGCGCAGGAGGTCATCCGCAGCATGACCGAAGCGCTGACCGTGACCGATCTCGAGTTCCGCTTCGTCTCGGTCAATCCCGCGTTCACGCGCATGACCGGCTGGCGCGAGCACGAGGTGATCGGCCGCGTCGCCTCGCTGCTCAACTGCTCGCAGCATCCGCCGGAGCACTACCTAGCGATGCGCGAGGCGCTCGAGCGCAACGGCCACTGGCGCGGCGAGCTCTGGCAGCGGCGCAAGGACAACGAGGAATTCCTGTGCTGGCTCGAGCTGACGGAAGTCCGCGACGCGTCCGGCGCGCGCACGCATTTCGTCGGCGTGCTCAACGACATCACCGACCGCAAGCGCGCCGAGCAGGAGCTGCGCTACCTCGCGAACTACGACACGCTGACCGGCCTGCCGAACCGCACGCTGCTCAGCGAGCGCCTCGGTCACGCGATCATCCGCGCGCGGCGCGGCAACCGCAAAGTCGCCGTGCTGTTCCTCGATCTCGACCGCTTCAAGCACGTCAACGATTCGATGGGCCACGCGGCGGGCGATCGCATGTTGAAGGCAGCCGGCAGCCGCCTGCGTCATGTCGTGCGCGAAGGCGACACGGTCGCGCGCCTCGGCGGCGACGAGTTCACGGTCGTGCTCGAGGACGTCGCCGGCAATCTCGAAGCCGAGCACATCGCGCAGAAGGTCATCGCCGCGTTCGACCAGCCGCTCGAGCTCGACAACGGACAGGAAGTCGTCATCA